>JBAVEL010000062.1:0-4641 GCA_049587715.1 Bacteroidota bacterium | reverse complement strand
GAGTTCATGGAATGCCAGCGCGGAACCAAGACAGATGACAGCCTTTGGCATGGCAAGGCAGATTTCCACCAGGCCGGTCGCTTCGTCGGGTTGGATTTCAGCCAGCCGGTAGAGGCCGGGTTTGACCTTCACCAGTTGACCGACCTCAACGAGCTTCTGGATTTCTCGCGTATGGATACCACTCGCTTTCATGTCCTTCATGCGAGCGTATCCTTTGTGATCCTTGAGATATTTGACGGCGGCATTCATAGAGAAGTGGTTCTAATGTTCTGCACCTAATGTAAACATGCAGGTAAAAAGAATCAAGTAGCAAGAGGAAAAAGGGGGATAAAGCCTGCTGCCCCGAACGAAGACAAAAACCTCAGGCGAGATCCCAAATCGAACAACCCATAAGTTCTCGCCTGAGCTCTGGAATCTCTCTATCGTGTGTTATTGCTGTCCACGACTTGGACCCGTAACGCGATCTCAGCCCGGATATGCTTGACATTGACGAGACTCGGCTTTTGGTCCAGATTTCTCAAACACATCTCATAGAGGTCGCTTTCTGAGAAGATCTCGAGTTTGCTGCATTCATACTGGGATTTCAACATATTCAAACAGTTCCCGATCTAAACACACGTTGTCATCGTGTTCGGCTGGGGAAGGTATCTGGCGGCCGTCTCCAACATGCAGGTGCTGCACGGGTTCCTGTCGCTCCTGGCGTCCCCCAACCAGCCGCCCCGGATGCTGGTGACAGGAAGCGGGCACCTGGAAAAGCCCGAGCAGTCGGTCTGCTGGGCGGCGACGCTCAGCAGGCGCATGATCCCCGCGGAGGGTGTCTCGCTGCTGGCCGCCCTTGAGGGATACTACAAGAAGGAGGCGGACATCGCCCAGTCGGCCCGCTACCCGGCCGTCTTCACGGTGCTGGATTCCAACTCCTTCGAGGTGTCCCAGCGCTTCTCCGGTGTGAAATACGGCGCGGGGGCGGAGGCGCGCCTTGCGGTGGAGGCATGGAACCTTGCTCTCACGGGCACCTGCTTCCTCCAGCACAGCTCCATCCGGGACGACCGGAGCGGGCAGAGCCACCCCCACGTCACGGATATCCCCTTCTCACTGAAGCTCCTGGCCGTGTACGAGCCGGACCGGTGGAGGGCGGCGGTGACGGTGCAGTACTACGGAGGCGGCCCCACCACGGGGCGATACTACCTGCGTGCGACGAACCTGCTCGGGGGGCAGTTCTACTTCCCCGCGGACCGGGAGCTGAACAGCGACCGGCTCCCCGCGTACGGGAGGGTGGATGTTTCCGCGGCCCGGCGGTTCACTCTGGGGGAGTGGGAGCTGGAGCCGTACCTTCAGGTGCTGAACCTGCTGAACACGCACAACGTGTCGCACTTCTCCTACCGGCTCTCACCGGGAAGTCCGGACAACGTGGAGGCCGCGCCCGTCTTTAACACACTGCCCTTCCTTCCCAGTGTCGGAGTGCGGATAGAGCGTCGATGGTAGGGAAGCGGAGGGTGCGCCCGGCGGCGGGGTGGCGGGCAGGGGGAGGGGCGCGCTGCGCGGGAATCGGGAGGAGGGAGGGCGGCCGGGGTCCCTGATCTCTTTGAAGCGCTCGCGGTGCTCCCGCACCGGATTCTTGAGGGGCATGAAGGGGGTTGAAGCCGCGGCGTCGTTCTGTGGGGCCACGGGCGCGGTGTGGGACTGCTCCGGGTCTTCCTGGGCAGTAGAATGCGGGCCTCTTCCAATGTCAAGGAAGATCGGTGGGGGACCGCCCGGGAAGGCCCCCCCGGCTTCCGCATGTGTCTGCCGGCCCGACCGATGTCCTCTTCTTCCCGCGTGCCGTCCGTTGTGCCGTCATGACCGCCTCCGGTGTTGGGTTGCCCCGCCAGGACGAAGAGGAACCGGCACAGGGGCGGTATCGCCGCGTGATGCTTCCACGGGAAGGCGGGAGGCCTGTGCAGGCGTGCATTGCGGCGGGGTTGGCTATGCAGATCGCAAGTACAACTTGAGAATTGCATAAGAGGATCCGGCTCCGGGAGGGACAGGGGAGTGCCGTTCCGGGGACGGGCCCGCCCTCGTCAGGCGGCCGGGGCGGGGCCCTGGAACGGGGGTTTGTTCCCCCGCCGGGGCGGGTTCACAGGTGCTGGGGCCCCCCGAGGCGGGTCAGGCGGGGAAGCGGATGCCCGGGTCCGGCGTGAGCTCAGCCGGGCGGGTGCGGTCTGCGGCGGCGCCAGGTGCGGGGAGAGACGCAGCATGATCTCCGCGCAGGCCTCCACGTCGGATGAGACCTCGTGGTGGTTCAGGGGAATCCCGAGCTGGCGGCAGACGTGCGCCAGGTTGGTGGGGTGCATGCCCCAGACCCGCCGGGCCAGGACCATGGTGCAGGCGAAGGGCGTGGGGGGCACCTCCAGACCGGCGCGGGCGCAGCAGGTCTCGAGCACACCGCGGTCGAAACGGGCGTTGTGGGCCACCAGGAAGTCCACGTCACGGAACATCGGCTCCACAAAGGGCCAGAGCTCCCCAAAGGTGGGCTCTCCGCGCACATCCTCCCAGGAGATGCCGTGCAGGTATGTGAAAACGAAACGCCTGCGCGGAGGCCTGATGAGGCGCACATCCCGCGCCGCCACGCGCCCCTCCTCCACCCGCACCATGCCGAGGGCGCAGGCGCTGTCGCGCCCGTAGTCGGCGGTCTCGAAGTCAAGGGCGAGAAACTTCACCTGCGCCGCCTGCCGCGCCTCAGAATGGAAGGTCCTTTTCCCCGGGGGGAGGGGCGAACCGGTCGGTGGAGGGACCGGACGCGGGACCGGATGGAGAGTCGCTCCCGCCCATGCTCCGGTATTGTTCCAGGGCCAGGGTGCTCAGCTCGTTCCGGAGCTCACGGGAGGCGCTGACCGTCTCCACGAAACGGTCCCCCGCCTTGCGGCTCGGCATGCTGGCGAACAGGCCGTTCCGCCCGTTCATCACCTTGAACCCCTCGATGGTGAAGCCGTCCTGGGTCTCGATCTTGAAGAAGGCCTTGATGTTGCCCTCGCGGTCCGAGAGCTGCATGTCTACGATGCGCATGGGTGGACCTTTCTGCTGGTATTCTGTGTCCCCGGGGGGCCGGCAGGAGACAAGGCCCCCGGGGCATCAGAAAAGAACCGTTTTGCGGAATCATTCGCAACAGAACCACGGTCCGGGCCGCCTGCGTGAGGCGGGCACGTCCGCCGGGGAGCCGCGGCCTCGCTAGCGGCTGCAGGCTCCCCGCCGGGGGGCCGACTCTACACCCCTCCCGGCTCCACGATCGTGCCGGATTCCTCGGTGTTCCGCACCCGGATGTGGGCGGGGATTTCCTGCTGGAGCTCGTCCACGTGGGAGATGATGCCCACAATGCGGTTCTCTCTGCGCAGGGAGGCGAGGGTTTCGAAGACGACCTGGAGGGCCTCCCGATCCAGGCTTCCGAATCCCTCATCCAGGAAGAAGAAGTTCTGGTCCGTGCCGGCCAGCGTCTGAATCCGGTCGCCCAGGGCGAGGGCAAGGGAGAGGGAGGCCTGGAACATCTGCCCCCCCGAGAGGGTCTTGGCGCTGCGGGTCTGCCCGTCGTTCATGAAGTCCCGCACCTGGAAGGCGTTCTCTCCCGTGATTTCCAAACTCAGCTTCTGCCGCGTGAGCCGGGAGAACCTCTCGTTCGCGGCCCGGCAGATGTCCTGCAGGTACACCGTGGAGACGTAGTTCACGAAGCCGCTTGCCCGGAAGAGTTTCTTGAGGACCTCGATGTCCGCGCCGCGCTCCAATAGACGCGCGCGCTCCTTCTCCAGCACTGCCCGGCTCTCCCTGTCGGCATGCATGCGGGCCGCGCGCTCCTTGAGCTTTCCGATGAGCTCCGCCTTCTCGCGGAGGCCGCGGGTTGTTCCCTCCAGGCGGCTGCGGGTTCGATCGTGCGCCGTACTGTCGTATGTCTTTCCCTCGGTTTCCCTGAGAATCGCAGAGAGACGGTCGGCTGCAAGGCGGGTTTCCGTGTGGAAGGCCTCGAGATCCCTCCGCTCCCGGGCAGGGTCGAGGGGAAGGGAGAGAATCCTCCGCACATCCTCCCGGGAGCCGACGTGCTCCTCCTCCAGGCGGAGGAGAACGGCCTGCGATATCCGTGCGGCCCCGGATTCGGCATCGGCAAGGTGTCGCGACCCCGCTTCCACCTCGCCCCCCAGGGCGCTCACCGTAGCGGTGAGCGTGCGGGTGTCTTCCTCCAGGCGGGTCCGTTCTTCTTCCAGGTTCCGGAGCTGTTTCTCGAGCTGCCGTGCCTTCTCCTTGAGGTCGGGGTCGCCGAGCGGGGCGCACTGATCGACGGTGAGGCGCTTGAGCTGAGCGAGGAGTGTCTTCTGCTCTCCCTGGAAGGCGGCGATGTTCCGGCGCCGTTCATCCAGCGTGGACCGCAGCTTTTCCCGCCGTGCCTCGGCGCGTGCAAGGGCCTCTTCCCGGGCGGCGATCGCTTCTTCGGCGGCGGTGATATCCTGTGCCGCCTTCTCCGCGCGGGAGAAGGCCTCGCGGAGGGCTTTCTCGTCCCCGGGAGAGTAGGCGCTCCAGCGGAACTCCCGGGTGTGGGCGGTCAGTTTATCCTGAAGCTCCTTTTCGGCGGCGGTGGCCTGGCGGATGGCGAGTTCCGCCCCGGCGTGCCCGGCCTGGAGG
>JBAVEL010000061.1:0-19175 GCA_049587715.1 Bacteroidota bacterium | reverse complement strand
GGAGACTACCAAGATCCCGGCTGGCATCTGCAAGAGTCGCACTCGACTTTGCCCCCTCCTGCACGCGTCTAACAATTCGATCTCGCAGTTCCCTGGCCGCTTTCTCTGTGAAGGTGAAGGCAACTACCTGACTCGCAGGAACTCCGCTGCATAGCAAGCGGACTATTCGCGCAGTGATCGTTTCCGTCTTACCAGATCCTGCGCATGACACTATTTGTAGATGTCCCCCGCTGTGTACTATGGCCTTGGATTGTGCAGCAGAGGGAAAGGGCATTTACGACAATCCGACTTTGCCCAGCAGGGCATTGTATTTGTCACGACCCAGGCTATCTATCTTCTCGTCAGTGCTTGAGCGGGTCAGCAATGCCACCCCCGGCTTAGGCTCAAGACTTGTGAGCTCCTGTAGGTCCCTCAGTTCAAGATTGGGAATAATGTAAGCTTTGGTCCACAGCCGAGCTCCACTGGGAGTGTACGATTTCGGTTCAGGGCAGATTCTGGTCACATCGGATTTGTCGACCCAGCCAATTGGGATCCAGTATCTTGCCTTCTGTGGGTGAGGATCATCGATGGTCGCAAAAACGTACTTGTCAACAGAACCAGAGTTCTCCAAGAAATGGTTGATGTTGATAAGGCGGCATCCATAAGTCTCCTTCACGCCAAGTTCTTTGGTTATCGCCCGCTCGAACTTCTCTGCGGGGTATATCTCAGTCTTTACGTCTACCCGCCACCCCCGGAAGAGTACGTCATACTCATCTCTATGGGCTAGGAGTTCTGTGTCAACTATCATCGAACGCAACTCCTCCTTGGGATCCAGGCCAAACCAGAGACAGGCAGAAATGTCTCCAACATAACCAATTACACCTTCGATGTCCTTCTTCAACATCTCATCGTCCCCGGCGATGTCTTTCAGCTTCTTGGTGATGAATTGGTGACGATATCTCTTCTGCCTTGCCAGACAAATTCCAAGGGCAACTTCGTATGCCCACGATGGTATAGGGATTCTAGTGAGCTTGGCCATGGAGAGCACTCCTAGTGATAGTCAAGGGAAGAAAACTCGCACTTTCACTCCGAGGGCACCTGCGACTTTCTCAAGCGTTGCTATGCTTATGTTCCTCTCACCTCGCTCTATGTGTCCAATGTAGGCCCGGTGCATCTGGGAGCGAAAGGCTAGCTCCTCTTGAGACCATCCCTTCTCTAGCCGCAACGACCGAATCCGGAGACCGATCTGCTCTGCAATTCGCATTGTGTCTGGGTCTTTGGCCTGGATTAGCAATCTACAACGCTGATACCTTTAAGTCGACTACCTAATAGTAGCGCGCCAACGCGAGAGCTGCCAGTAATTCTGAGTGTAGGTCCCTGTGTCGGGACTTGAGCTTGCCCATCTCAATGGATTAAGTCCTCATCTAGAGGACCGGTACGCAAGTTTCGCACACGGTGGCCCCAATCCGATCTGGAGACAGAGGTTGAACTTCGATTTCTTTAGAGGGTACACCTATCGGAGCGCGCTCCTCGGGAAGTGGGGTAGTCGGACGCTTTGCTATCCCTTGAGTCTTCTGATAATCTAGCGGCGGGCAAACGAAAAGGCCCGCAAGCATTTGCCCACGGGCCGAATTCAGTTGCATATCGAGACTTCTAGTCAATCTGGGTCTTACATCATCCGCGTTCCGTTCTTCGCCCTTTGATCGATTTGGTCCTAAAGAACCGGTACCAAGCTAACATTCCCATTGAATGCCTTAGGCATGCTTGCTTGTGATGCCGTCCCCCGATTACATCTGTCCAGGGGTTTCATCTCTGACCAGGCTAGGCGGCTAGATCCCTAAGGTGCAACCAATCATCCAGAAGAGACTAGTACGGATTCTCCTTGGGGATAGAACCTAGGTCTTGTGAGCCTTAGCGAGCTCAAGAGCCCCTTTTCCAGAGAGCCAGACTAGCGACCTGTCAATGAGTCGCCCCCTGAGAGGCAATGACGGTACGATAGGAATTAGTTCAGAGAGACTGCAATCCTGTTGACGGTGCAGTGGAGTTGTTCGGGCTGTAAATGGCTATAGACCAAGGTGGTGGTGGTGGATGAGTGGCCGAGCAACTTCTGAACCTCAAAGAGCGAGGCGCCATCCTGAACGAGCCAGCTGGCAAAGGTGTGTCTCATGGAGTGCCAGTGGAGGTTCTCGTTCAGGTTCGCAAGCCGCACATACTTCTTAAACTGGTGAGTGAGATAGCTCTCCCCGATACTGCGGCCTTTGCGCGTGAATACGAGTGGACCGAGGGCTGCTGTCTTCTTCGACTGCAAAATTGAGAGTGCCGCATCTCCCAGGGGGATCGTGCGCCTTCGTCCGTGTTTGGTCGTGAAGCCATGACTGCTCTGGACATGCAGGATCCTACGAGGAAGGTCAACGTCCTCCCATCTGAGGTTCAGGAGTTCTCCCCTTCTCAACCCCGTTGCTACGGCGAAAACCGCCAACTCCTTCAGCCACCTCTCGGATACGACCGAGAGGAACTTCTCGAAATCGGTCTTCGACATGAAGGCCGGTGTGCGCTCAGGTACGGATGCCAGGCGGGCACCTTCGAATGGGCTGTCCTTGATCAGTTTCCACCGGACAGCTACCCCGAACGCTGCCCTCAGTGTCCGCAGCTCGATATTCAGTGTCGGGGGGGAAACGGCCCGGAGCCGCCTGGTCTTGTAGTCATCCACCTGTTTGGGGCTTACCTGGCTCAGCAGGCAATCCCCTATGGAGGTCAGAAATCGCTTCAGGATGAACCTGTAGCATTCATGGGTTCTTGGGGCATGGTTGACCTTGGAATAGGCGAGATAGTCCTCCAGGAAGCGGGATAGCAAGACCGAAGGGGGGTTATCTTGACAGAGTTGGCTGAACGCCGATAGCGCCTTCAGAGCCTCGGCCTTGACTGTCCGGCGGGTGGACTTCCAGCGGGTACGACCGTCCTGGGAGTACTTGATGTAGTACACTCCATTGGAGCGTTTGAACAGGGAGAACGGGGTAGGATCGGACATTGCTGACCCTTTCAGGTAGCAGGTCCGTTGGCACACGTGGGGAAGACGCTGATTGCAGGCTGGTTCTACCTATGACCCCCAGATCCACAATCTGGTGCTCTAACCAACTGAGCTACGCCAGCAGAGCAGGAACCGGCTGAAGCTTCTCCTCCAGGCCGACGGACCCTCGCCACGGAGGAAGGAGCCGCGCAAACCGGCGCCGCGATAAGGTTCTTCAAGATACGAAAGCACGGACGGGAAGGCAAGCTCGCATCCCGCGCGCTCCCGCCCACCCGCGGCACCCTATCCCCCGCCGGCCGCCTCAGGGGCGTGGATCAGTTCCTGATACACCGGATGCTCAGCCCGTGTCTCTTGTCGTAGGTGCTCAGCAGGACATCGTCGTTGGAGTCGTACAGGTTCAGAGTCCGGGCGAGCGTCGGACTGGCCTGTGCGGTGCTCCAGAAGATGCCGTAGGCGCCGAGGCCGTAGAAGCCTCCCGTGTAGTATCGATAGCCCGCCAGGAGCGCGGCAAACCCGCTGGTGTTTGTGCCCAGACCCGCGCCGGATCCCACCCCTTCCTTCTTGAGGGCGTTGCCGTCATGGAAGACGGCCACCCTCAGGTTCTGGAACTCATCCAGGGTCGGGATGCGCCATCCCGGAGGGCACAGGCCCTGGGCGCTCTGGGATGTCGCATACTGCATGGCTTCATCCCACTGGTAGAGCCCTCCGTGGGTCGCACACAAAGGGGGATTGTCGTTGTAGCAGTGCTTCTCCAGGATCCCGTTGTCCGTCTGGTTCTGAGAGCCGGGGACCATCGTTCCGACGTCCAGGTTTTCCTTCAGCCAGCACTGCGTTCCGATCTTCACCGTATTGTAGGTCTTTCCCAGCCAGGCGACCGTCGGGAGGCCCGGACACGGCACACCCGCCCCGCCCCCCGCAGTCGTAAAGCGCCAGACGCCCGACCACTCGGAGGTCACGGACCCGTCCGCCGCCCGGACGCGCCAGTAGTACGCGGTGCCGGGGGCGAAGCCCGTCATCTGCTGGCTGATCCCTGTCAGACCGCTCTGGGAGAAGTGGAGAGCCGCAAACTGGCTGTCCGTGGCTATCTGGAGGGTGTAGCTCGCCGCCCCTGCACTGGGGTTCCAGGCCAGGGTCAGGGGAATCGCCACACTGGCGGCGTTGTTCGGAGGGGAGTACAGGGTGGGCGCCGCAAGGCCGGTTCCGCCCCCTCCCGTCGCGAAGTTCCAGAGCGGCCCGGCAGCCCCGTTGCCGCGGTTATCCCGCGCAACAACCCTCCAGTAGTAGATCCGCGTCTGGAGAAGCCCCGCGGGGGCATAGCTTGCCGTCGTGCAGTTGGCCGCAGCCAGCGATGGATTCTGCGACATCCCCAGATAGACGTCGTAGGTCAGGGGGTCGTTCTCGGGGTCCGTACAGGCATCCCAGAAGAGTGTCAGGGACGTGCCCTGCCCCGTCGCGTTGTTCGCAGGGAACGGATCGGAGGGGGCAGACGGCGCCCCGTTGGGAGCGGCGGGCGGGGGTTCGCTCTCCTGGCGGCAGCCGCCCGGAAGGAGGAGGACCGCTATCGTCAGGATCGCCGCCGCACAGGGCCGGTTCATCGCTTCACCTCATGAGGGGGCGCGCATCCGCCCCCTCCCCTGCGGGAGAAAGGCCCAACACCCTGTCCCCCACGCATGCTATGCACGGCGGACAAGGACAGCGAACGCATCCGGCGACCCGGGGGGGAATCCCCGCTCCCCGGAATCCCCGGGGTGCGCGTCCGCTTCGGGCATGGATCCCTCCTCCGGCCCCCGCCGAAGGGAGCGGAACATCCGGGCCGCGGCAGTCACGGCCCAGCCCAGCAGGAAAAAGAGAAAGGAGAGCGCAATGAACCAGAGCACATTTGTCTGGTTGCTGGAGAGCAGGAACACTGCGGGCATCATGGCATCCTCCAACAAGATCGCGGGGGCGAAGCCACCCCCGCGCGGTTCAATCCCGCGGGCGCCCTTTCATGAAGGACGGTAACTCATGGAAGAAGTGGGCAGACGTTCTGATCCCCCCGAAAAAGTTCCCCAGGTTCAGAAACTCGTTGGGTGCATGGGCATTCTCATCGGGAAGACCGAAACCCAGGAGCACTGTATCCAGACCCAGCAGTTCCTTGAACTGCACGACGATCGGGATGGATCCCCCCTCCCGCTGATAGAGCGGCTTCTTCCCGAAGCCCTTCTCCAGGGCGGCCACCGCCGCTTTCACGCCGGGACTGTCGAGGGGCGTGATGGCGGCCTCGCCGCCGTGCAGGTTCCGCACCTGGACCCTGACGGTCCGGGGGGCTATCCGCCGGATGTGCCGCTCGAACAGTTTCGCCACCTTCCCGGCCTTCTGGTCGGGAACCAGACGCATGGAAATCTTGGCGGAGGCCCGCGAGGGGAGGACGGTCTTGGCCCCCTCGCCCGTGAACCCGCCCCAGATGCCGTTGCACTCCAGCGTCGGCCGGGCCCAGACCCGCTCCAGACTTGTGAATCCCCGTTCTCCGTAGAGCTCCCTCACCCCCAGATCCCGGGCATACGTGCGGTCGCTCCACGGAAGCTTCCGGAATGCCTTTCGCTCCCGCGCCTGGAGGGTCCGCACGTCGTCATAGAAACCCGGGATGGCGACACGTCCCCGGGCATCGTGCAACTGCGCGATCATCTCCGCCAGCGCCTGAATCGGGTTGTGCACCGTGCCCCCGAACGAGCCGGAATGGAGATCCCGGGAGGGACCCACCAGATCCACCTGCATATAGGCAAGCCCCCTCAGACCGTAGCAGATGGAGGGGACCCCTTTGGCGAACATGGATGAGTCCGATATCAGCACCAGATCGGCCCGGAGCAGATCCCTGTGCTTCCCGACGAAATCCTCCAGATTCCGGCTTCCGATTTCCTCCTCCCCCTCGATCATCAGCTTCAGATTCACGGGCAGGACCCCCGCCATCCTGAGGCTCGCCTCAATGCTCTTCAGGTGGATGAAGACCTGGCCCTTGTCGTCCGCGGCACCCCGCGCATAGAGATTCTCCCCACGGACGGTTGCCTGGAAGGGGGGGGATTCCCAGAGGTCCAGCGGTTCCGCCGGCTGTACATCGTAGTGGCCGTACAGGAGCACGGTGGGCTTGCCGGGGGCGTGCATCCATTCCCCGTAGACGACCGGATGTCCCTCGGTGGGGAAAACCTGCACCCTCTCCAGGCCGATACTCCGCATGTGGCCGGCGAGCCATTCCGAACACCGCCCCACGTCGGCGGCATGCTCCGGCGCGGTGCTGACGCTGGGGATGGCCAAGAAATCCTTCAGCTCGGAGAGAAACCGATCGCCGTTCTGTTCGATGTACCGCAGGATGTGTTCCATGGGAGTCCGGGGATAATCGTCGCAGGTGATAGGGTAGAAAAAGATAGCGTTTTCCCGCACAAGGGGCAACCGGCCGGGTGCCGCTTCACCTTGCATGGATGGTTTGTTTCTTCCGATATTGCCCCCTGACCCTCACCACGCCACGGGAACGGGTGCGTCATGTTTCTGACAGTCAACGGAGTCCCTCTCTTCTGCCGCCTGCAGGGCCCCGCAAGCGCCCGCCCGGTGGCATTCCTCCACGGATTTCCCTTCAGCCACGAGATGTGGCTTCCCCAGCTGGAAGCCATGGGTGATTCCGTTAGGAGCATCGCCTACGATCTGCGGGGGCACGGAAGCAGTCATGTGGGAGACGGCCAGTACACACTCGAGGACCACGTGGACGACCTGCGGGGGATCCTGGACGAGCTGGCAATCCGTCGCGCCGTCGTGGTCGGCCTTTCGATGGGGGGATATGTCGCCCTGCGCGCCCTCGAGAGACATCCGGAGCGCTTCAGCGGAGCGGTCCTGTGTGATACCCGCAGCGAAGCGGACTCGGACGAGGGGCGCCTCCGCCGGGCGGAGATGATGCGGAGCGTGAAGAGCGACGGCACCCGCCCGTTTGCCGACGCCTTTCTCCGGTCCGTCTTCGCACAGGAGTCCTTCCACCGCCGCCCCGACGCGGTCCGCAGCGCGCGGGAGATGATCGAGAGGAATTCGCCGCTCGGCATCGCGGGAACCCTCCTGGCCCTGGCCGCCCGCACCGACACCACCCCTTCGCTCGCCCGCATCAGGGTGCCGGTGATGGTGCTTGTGGGTGAACAGGACGCCCTCACTCCCTACGCCTGTGCGCGCGATCTGTCAGACCGCATCCCCGGCTCTGAGCTCCACATCATCCGACGGGCCGGGCACCTGAGCAACCTGGAGAACCCCGGGGAGTTCAACCGGCGTCTTCTGGAGTTCCTGGACCGGACCGCCGACCGTCCCCGTGGGGGGACGGGGTCCTCCCCTCAGAAGACGGTGTAGAAGACGAGGGACAGCACCGACCCCTGCGTCAGGACAAGCAGGAGACCGAGCAGGAGGAGGAAGAGCATGATGGGCCCGAGCCACCACTTCTTGCGGACCCTCATGAAGGCCCAGAGCTCTGAGAGGATGGAAAACCGGGAACGGGACGGCATGGCTTTGCTCCGCGTTCAGAAAAGATGTTCGCTGCGTTTGATGTCGGGGGCCGACCGCGTCCGGGGGATCCAGTATGATGCGGCTCCCGCTGCGGGCCTTCTCCCCAGGGGATCCCGCCCCGCCAGCCGGAACAGCACGCCGAGGGGCGTCAGCAGGAGATAGAAGAACAGCCCCAGGAGCACGCGCGTGTTCACCCAGGCCAGGACCGCCGCCAGACGCATCCACACCCAGTAGAGGGGCCGCAGAACGGAAAACGCAGCGAGGGCGGCAGCGCCGAAGAGCCCGGCTGCAGCCAGGAGCCAGCCCCAGCCGGCCGAACCCCGCCAGAGGAGATAGGCCGCCCCGAGAACCAGGACGCCTCCAAACACCAGGCCGAACCGCCGCACCTCCCTCCCGGGGGCCGGGGTGTCAGTCAAGCTCGAACTCCCTTCTCCATGCTTCGTCTTTTCCCCGCCGGGGCTGGTCGTGCCTGGCCAGCACGTGGCTTCCCATCACCAGCTCGTCCATCTCCGTCCTCAGGAAGCAGCGGTAGGCATCCTGCGGCGTGCAGACGATCGGCTCTCCCCGCACGTTGAAAGACGTGTTGATGAGGACGGCGCACCCGGTCCTGCGCTCAAAAGCGCGCAGAAGGTCGTAGTAGAGCGGGTGGTCCTCCCTCCGCACCGTCTGGATCCTGGCCGAGTAGTCCACATGCGTCACCGCCGGGATGTCCGACCGGGGAATGGAGAGTTTCCGGATGCCGAACAGCCCCTCCTCCTCGGGGGTCATGGGCCGCCTCCGGCTCTCGACCACGGGGGCCACCAGGAGCATATAGGGACTCGGACGGTCCAGGGCGAAGTACTCGGAGGCCCGCTCCACGAGCACCGAGGGGGCGAACGGACGGAACGACTCCCGGTACTTGATCTTCAGGTTCATGACGGACTGCATGCGCACAGAGCGGGGGTCTCCCAGGATGCTGCGCGCGCCGAGGGCGCGGGGACCGAACTCCATCCTCCCCTGGAACCACCCCACCACATGCTCCCGGGCGAGGAGGCCGGCGGTCTCTTCCAGCAGTTCCTCCCGCCCGAGCGTGCGGAACACCGCCCCTTCCTGCCGCAGGCAGGCCTCGATTTCCCGGTCGGAAAACGCGGGGCCCAGAAATGACCCCTGCTGGGCATCCTCGCCGGGAACCACACTCCGGGCCTGCCCGTGCAGCGCATGCCAGACGAAGAGCGCGGCACCCAGCGCCCCTCCGGCATCCCCCGCCGCCGGCTGGATCCAGATCTCCCGGAACGGGCCTTCCCGCAAAAGCCGCCCGTTCCCCACGCAATTGAGCGCAACGCCTCCCGCCAGCACAAGGTTCCGTTCACCGGTCTGGCGGTGCACGTGCCGGGCCATGCGGAGCATGACTTCTTCCGTTACCTCCTGCAGCGAGCGGGCGAGGTCCATCTCCCTCTGGGTGAGCTCCGACTCCGGAGGCCGCGGGGGACCACCGAACAGATCCTCGAAACGCCGGTTCGTCATTCTGAGGCCCGCGCAGTAATCAAAGTACTCCATGTTCATCCGGAAGGAGCCGTCCTCCTTCAGGTCCATCAGCCGGGAGAGGATGGTCTGCACATAGACGGGCCGGCCATAGGGGGCGAGCCCCATGACCTTGTATTCCGCGGAGTTCACGCGGAAGCCGGTGAAGTACGTGAAGGCGGAGTAGAGCAGGCCCAGAGAGTGGGGGAAGTTCATCTCGCCCCGCACGGAAATGCTGTTCCCCTCCCCCACCCCGAAGCTCGTGGTGGCCCACTCCCCCACCCCGTCCATCGTGAGAAATGCCGCCCGCTCGAACGGAGAGGGAAAGAAGGCCGACGCGGCATGTGATTCGTGGTGTTCCGTGAAGTAGATGGGACCGTCGTAGTCCAGGGCGGATCGGATGAGGGAGGGTATCCAGAGCTTCTCCTTCAGCCAGACAGGCATGGCCGTGAGGAATGAGCGGATCCCCTTCGGCGCGTAGGCAATGGTGGTCTCCAGGATCCGCTCGAACTTCAGCAGGGGCTTGTCATAGAACACCACGCAGGAGAGATCCCCCGGGGAGATCCCGCCTTCCCGGAGGCAGTACGCCGCCGCGTGAGCGGGAAAGCCGGGGTCATGTTTCTTCCGGGTGAATCTCTCCTCCTGAGCCGCTGCCACGATATGCCCGTCCCGCAGCAGCGCCGCCGCCGCATCATGGTAGAAGCAGGAAACCCCCAAAACCCAGGTGGAGCCCATGCCCGATCAGGACGCCCGGACGGGGAACCGGAGCCGGGAGAGGCCGGAGCGTGTGCTCCCGCCGGGGCGCCGGAAACGGACGAGGAGATTCTCTCGGAACACGCGGTGGATTCCCATTCGTGGTAGACAATATATGGATTGCGGCAAGAAAAGGGAAGCCGTTACTCTGCCGCCCCGGCGGATTCTCCCCGAGCGGGCGAGGCACGCCGCCCTGCGAGTGTCCGCAGGGACATCACCGCCACCGACGCCGGATACCAGCCGTAGAACCCGTATCCCGGGACCGGGAGGATCCCCGCTTCAGGGGAGCACCAGGGCGATGTTCACGAAGGGTCCGTTGTCGGATCAGAACGCATCGGTGATGTAGTTCACCTCCATCCTCCCCCCCCGGGACCGCAGCGCCGCCACATCGAAGCGGCAGATCCGTTCCGCCGGGCCGTGCTCCGCCAGGTATGCCAGGGCCGTCCGGCGGATCCGGTCCTGCTTCCAGAGGGGGATTGCCTGCTCCGGCTCTCCGAATTCCCCTGTCGCCCGGGTCTTGACCTCGCAGAACACCAGCACCTCCCCGTCGCGCGCCACGATGTCGATCTCTCCGCGACCCCGCCTGTAGCGGACCTCCAGGATTTCCATCCCTTTCCCGACCATGTACGCGGCCGCCCGAGCCTCCCCCCGGGGGCCCAGCCCCCTTTCCCCGGACCCGCTCCCGGACCCCGGCAGTCTCCTCACGCGGCTTCCCCTTCCGGTTCCCCTGCGTGCAGGATGAAACTCCGCCGGTGGATGGGGGAACGCCCGAGCATCCGGAGCGCCGTCCGGTGCTCCGCGGTCGCGTACCCCCGATTCCGGATAAACCCGTACCCGGGGAAGAGCCGGTCATACCCCGCCATGATTCCGTCCCGTGTGACCTTGGCCACGATGGACGCCGCGGCAACGGAGAAGCAGCGCCCGTCTCCCCTCACGACCGCGGTATGGGGAATCCCCATGGGAGGGAACCGGTCCCCGTCCACCAGAAGGTGGTCGGGCCGGAGGCCCAGCGCCTCCACGGCCAGGCGCATCGCCCTGAAGGTGGCCTGCAGGATGTTGATCCGGTCGATGACCCTGTGATCCACCACCCCCACACCCACGGCAGCCGCCTCCTGGAGGATCCGCCGGCACAGGGTGTGCCGGACCCCGGGGGCCAGGCATTTGGAATCCCGGACGCCCGCGATCAGGACTCCCGGAAGAAACACCACCGCGGCAGCCACCACGGGCCCCGCCATGGGCCCCCTCCCCGCCTCATCCACGCCCGCCAGAAGACGCACCCCCCTTCCGCGGAGCTCCCGCTCCGGATCGGGTGCCGCCTCCACCGGGCACGCGGGCCCCATGCCCTCAGAACTCATTCAGCAGCCCTATGTGCACCTTCGTCTCGGAGAACGCATCCCCCTCGCCGAGGGCAAAACTCACCCCGATGACTCCCAGAGCGGTCTGGACCTGCAGGCCGAGACCGTAGCCCGCCTTCCACGATTCCTTCTGGCCAATCCCGAGCAGGACATCCGCCGGCCTGAGAAAATAGGCGGCGTCCAGGAAGGCATACACGAAGGACCGTCGTGCAAGCACAAAGCGGTATTCGGCGCTGGACCAGGCGGCCCGCGAGGCGGCAAACTCGTTCTCCCTGTAGCCGCGGAGCGTGCGGGTTCCCCCCAGGCGGTAGAGGTCGCTCTCCTCGCCGTCCCCCCCCCGGAGATCCCGGAGATGGAGGCCGAACGCCGCCACCTGCCGGCGGAACACCGGCACGTAGAAGTCGGAGTCCATACCGAATCTCCGGACGGAGGATCCCGCAGAGGGTCCCGGGGCGGACCCGGGCACGGGATCCTGCACCCTCTTGGTGCCGTAGCGGTAGTCGGCTCTGTACCGCACCCCGTGCGATGGCCCCACCGGATCATCCCTCGTATCGTATGCCAGCTCGGCTCCTGCCAAAAGCGTGGAGCTCCGCCCGATGCGCCGCGGCACCGAATCCGAAGGGATGACGCTTTCGGTGGACAGGATTCCGCTCACCGTGAGATTCTCCGAGAGCATGAGTTCCCATTTCGCGTCCACGGTCCGGCGGACGTATGTTGTGTCCTGGCGTCGCTGGGAGAACGCCCCCTGGAGGTTGACGGGCAGGCCGAACACCCAAGGCTCGGTATACCGGATGCCGATCTCCTGAGAGAGACGGTCCTCCCGCTGCCAGCGCAGGCCCAGGCCCCGTCCCGTGCCGAAGAGATTGCGCATGGAGAGCGACACAAGGCCGGTGGCGTATGCCGGTTCCCCGCGGGGTCCCGCCGGAACGTATCCCACCACCCCGTCGAAGGTGCTGGAGGCCCCTTCCCGCACGGAGAGCAGCAGGCCTCCCCGCCCGCCCCGGACATACAGACGGGGCTCCGCCACCTCGGAGAAGATATGCAGCCGCAGCAGCCGGGCGCGGAAGGCAGCCACCCTGTCGGGGTGAAACGCCTCTCCCCGGCCGAACCGCACTTCCCGGAGAATCACCTCCGGCTGTGTCCCGGTATTCCCCTCCACCCGCACTTCATCGATCGTGATCCGGGGGCCCTCCGTCAACCGGAGAAGGAGGTCGAGCCCACCGGCGGAATCCTCCCTCGCCACGCCGATGCTCTCCACGACGCAGGCGGCAAAGGGATAGCCCTCCCGTTCGTACTGCTCCAGAATGCCTTCCATGTCCCGTTCCAGAACTTCGGGAACAAGGGGCCTTCCGGCCCGCGTTTCGCAGATCGCCTCCAGCGCCTCCTCCGGCAATGCCGCCTGTCCGAGGAACCGCACCCGCCCCACCAGGGTGCGATTTCCCTCCACCACCGGCACATGCACGGAAATCCGGGAGCTGTCGGAACCCGGGGAGATGACGGGGGGACCCACACCCACCGCCAGGTAGCCCAGGGAGCGGTAGGCCGATGCAACCTCCCGCAGATCCGCATCCAGGAGGGAGCCCGAGAAGGAATCACCGGGGCGCGTCTTCATCCATCCCAGGATCTCGGCGGTTCCCACCGCCCGGTTCCCGGAAACGGAGACCCCGTCCACCCGCTCCCCTCCCCCGGCGGCCTGCAGATGGGGGAAGAAGGCGAGGATCAGAACCAGGACACGGGCGGAGACGCCCCATCCGGAGCAAGGCGCAGGCACGGAGGAACCGCCTACTTCCGCGCCCTCTGCCAGACCTCCCAGATCGGCGTGAGGAGCCGGTAGTCGCCGAAGCCGGTCTGGTCCACGAAGACGAACTGCTGGTTCATGTCGTAGTAGGACCACACTTCGTAGGGTTTCGCATCCATGTCAAAGGGATGCCGGTCGATGTTGCTGGGAGCGCCAAAGACGATGTAGACCATTCCCATATCCGTCCGCCATCCCTCCCGGTAGTGACGGAAGTGCTTGTTGGCATACGCCACCCTGGCGTAGTGCTCCTCCATCTTCTCGTTGCGCGGGGTCCCCGGATTGGGGTCGCGGGCACGCCAGAAGTCCAGGAAGAGCCGCTGGCGTTCCTCCGCCGTGGGGGCGTTCCGGATGCGGTCATAGTCCTCCTCCCGGGCGATGTATTGAATCTGCTCGATGGCGCGGTCCAGATCGGGTGCGGAAGCCGGAAGCCAGTTCCAGCGGACGACGAAGGGCCTTCCCGAGGCGGCCGCGGGAAGACCGTCTCCCGGGGGATGTGCGAACGCCCGGACCCGCAGGGAGTATTCCCCCGGGGTCAGGGTCTCCTGCTCCACACGGAGGAACACCGGATTCCTCCCCGGGAGCATGACCGCGAGCGTTTCCGTCTCCTGCACGATCGCCCCTGATCCGTCGAGCAGCGAGACGACAAACCGCACGGAATCGGACCCGGGCCCGCGATAGAACTCGCAGAAGACACGGAAGGCCCCGGAAACGGACCCCACATTGGAGGAGACGATCGGGACGATCGTCATCCGCCCCCCGGCCTCCGCAAGGCGGCCCACGAGCATGAGATCGCTCAAGGCCGTCTCCCCCGGGGGAAAACCCCGCACCCGGATCCGGCGGGTCATCTGTTGGGGAACGTCCGTCTCCTGATCCCGGACAACGGTGGTCACCGTGTAGATTCCTCCCGCGACATCAAAGGAGCGCTGCGTCAGGCTGGAGGACTGGGACGAGGCCGTCCGGTCGAAGGTGGGGACTCTGACTTCCTCCGTCCAGGTCCGTTCGGCGACGAGGGATCCCGCGGAGTCCTGGAGGGTGATCGTAAGCTCGTAGGAGGCCCTGTATCCCTCCTCGGTCCGCACGAAACTCAACCGTTCGCAGGGAACCTGGACAAAGACATCCACCCGTGTGGGGCCCGGATGCAGGGCGGCGAAACCGAGCACATCCACGAAGTACGGATCAGGAGAACCGAAGACGATGGGCGGGGCCGTCCGGTCCTGAGCATGCGCGCCGCCCGGAGCGAGTCCCGCAGCAAAAAGAAGGACAAGCACACGCGCTCGCAGAGTCATGGCACCGTTCCGAAGGGCGGGACCACGGAGCCGGCTCACGCAGGCTCCCCGGCGGGCGACGGGCGGGAGTTCTTCCTGCGCGTCGCCCGGCCGTACATATCGTACTCAGAAGCACCTTCAATTGCAACATCACAGATCGCCCCGATCGCGAGAGCGCGGCTGCTCCGGACATATACCTCGTTGTCGATCTCGGGGGCGTCCTCCCGGGTTCTCCCGGCAAACATGGTTCCCTCCTTCCGATCCACCAGGACCTTCTGGACCGTCCCCACCAGGGCTTCGTTCTTCCCCAGCGAGATCTCCCGCTGCATCTCCATCAGGACCTCCCGCCTCCGCTCCTTCTCCGCCGGCGGGACGGGATCCCCCAGAGCCCGGGCCTGTGTCCCCTCCTCCGCCGAATAGACGAAGACCCCGAGCCGGTCGAACCGCTCCCGTTCCACGAACCGCTCCAGGATCCGGAATTCCCGCGGTCCCTCGGCGGGGTATCCGACCATCAGGGTGGTCCGGAGGGTGATGCCGGGAGCCCGCTCCCGGATGCGGTCCAGGAGACGGCGGATCCCCGCCTCGGAAATCCCCCTGCGCATGGACCTCAGCACGGAATCCGCGGCATGCTGGAGGGGGATGTCCAGATAGGGGAACAGGGAGGGGTGACCGCCCAGGACCCTCAGAACCCCCTCGGGGAAGCCCGCGGGATACCCATAGAGCACGCGCACCCAGAGGAGACCATCCAGCAGGGCGATCCGCTCCAGGAGCCCGGCAAGGAGAGGGCGTCCCCCCCGGTCCCTTCCGTAGGAGGTCGTGTCCTGGGCAACGAGGACGAGCTCCCGCACGCCGCCCGCAACAAGGCCCCGGGCTTCCCGGAGGACTTCCCCCTCGGCCCTGCTGGCCAGGGGCCCGCGGATCGCCGGTATCGTGCAGAAGGAACACCGCCGGTCGCATCCATCCCCGATCTTCAGATAGGCCGTGTGGGGAGGGGTCGTCAGGACTCGTGCGCAGCACCCGTTGCGCCGCAACTCCCCGCCCAGGGCGCGGAGGAGCCCGGCCATGTCCTGCGCGCCGAACCACCCATCCACCTCGGGGATCGCTTCCTGGAGTGCGCTCCGATGGAGTTCGGGCAGACATCCCACGGCGAACACGCGCTCCAGATGCCCCGCCTCCTTGCGCCGCACCTGTCCGATGAGAACGTCAATGGACTCCTGGCGCGCCGCCGTGATGAACCCGCAGGTGTTGACGACGGCAACATCCGCTTCCTCCACTGCGGGCGTGGTCCGGATGCCGTTCAGGGACAACTGCGCCAGCAGCTTCTCGGAGTCCACCACGTTCTTCGGACAACCGAGCGTGATGACGTGGACCACAGGCGGACCCGCCCGCCGTTTCATAGGGGTATCGAGAAGAGAACAAAATCAAACAGGAGGAAGAACACGGGGGCCGTAAACGCCAGACTGTCAAACCGGTCCAGGACACCGCCGTGCCCCGGGATCAGCCCCGAGGAGTCCTTCACCCCGGCGTCCCTCTTCAGGAGGGATTCCACCATGTCGCCGACCTGCCCGAAGATCCCCACGAGGGCACCGCAGAGGACAGCCGTCGGGGGGGACAGATATGGAAGCCAGAGGGCGCCGGCAACCGTGAACGTCGAGACGGCCGCCGCAAACCCGGCAATGGCACCCTCCCAGCTCTTCCGGGGGCTGACCCTCGGGAGAAGAGGCCGCTTCCCCCAGCGCGTTCCCACGGCGTACGCCGCGGTGTCACACAGCCAGACGGAGACCATCAGGGAGACCACGGTGCCGCCCCCCCAGCGGTGAATCGTCTCCGCAACGCCGGCGGGCGCGGCAATGGTCCGCATGCCGAAGTACCTGTACACGGGGAAATCGGAAGGGTTGAAGATCTCCCTGAGCCCCACGAGCGAACCGAAAAAGAGGGAGACATACAGGACCCCGAACAGCGTGACCCCGATATTCCGGAGAGGAGCGGGGCGGTCTCTGAATAGCTCCACGACCAGCACAAAGAGAACGAAGGCGAGCAGCAGGATCAGCAGGGTCTGCGAGAGGGACGGCGTGGGCAGGTGCACTCCCGCCGCCGCGCACGCCGGCACCACGAGGGAGCGGATTCTGCCGTGGGCGAAGGAGCAGACGATGAGCGCCCCCGCGGCAATCCCGACCGGGATCTGGGGGAAGGTCCCGCGCGCGCGCGCCAGCCCGTAGAACTCCCCCAGCGAGACGCCGGACAGCAACAGAACCAGTCCGAGAAACCAGAAGCCGCCCGCCAGGCCTGCGGCCACCAGGAGGGGTATTCCTGCCAGAGCCACCAGGGACCGGGTTGCAAGGTTCGTCACGGGGCCGTCTCCCGGGCCGGGGCGGTCGCCCGCGTGAACAGATACGCCGCCCACGCAAAGACGCCTCCGAACAGGAGTGCGTTCCCGGCCAGGAGCACCACCGGTGGATCTCCTCCAGGGGCGAGGGCGAGAAAGCCCTCATCCAGGCCGACGTACACGGCCGCGCAGGCGAGGAAGTTGTTCAGAAAATGCGCGAAGACGGCAGGAAGCACCGATCCCGTCCTGTGCACCGCATACCCAAAGAACACACCCAGGGCACAGAGCGGCACCAGGGCAAACGGGTTCAGATGGAAGAGGGCGAACAGGATCCCCGCGATGACGGGACCGGACATGCCCGGACGACGGATCTCGAGCGTCCCCTGCACCAGCCCGCGGAAGAGGAGTTCTTCGCAGAGCGCCGGGGTGAGCGCCACAACCAGCACCACAAAGAGAAACTCAGGAAGGGAATGCGCCGTGACAAGGAGACGGTACGTTTCCTCCACCGCACGCCGGATCTCCCGCAGCAGCTCTTCCAGCAGCGGAGGGACGGGGATGAGATCCTGCAGCGCCATGTAGCTCTGCGCAACCTGCTGCAGGGCCAGCACCGCCACACCCAGCATCAGAACATGCCGGGGATCCGCCCCCCGCATCCGGATTAGGCGGCGGGCGTTCCCCTCCCTCGCCCGCACCAGCAGAAGGGTGGGAAGCAGGAGAAAGACCCCCTGGCTGACCAGGGTCGCCGCACGCACCGCCTGGACGTTCTCCTCCGTCACGCGGGCATCGAACAACAGCCACGTCAGGATCCCCCCCACGATCTGATAGAGCAAAAAGACCGTGGCGAGGGCCACGGCGACAAAGCCGCCGGGACCCAGCCGGCGGATCCAGGGGAGGGACGACGGGGAGAGGGGGAATACCGGGGGAGCGTCCGCCATGGGGCCCTCACCTGCGCGCGGTGATCATTGCCGCCAGCAACGGGATCATGATCTCGTGGTGTCCCGTGAAGTAGAATCCCCTCCCGCCGTCCTGGGTGGGGCGGGCCTGCACGTTCATGTGGGGGCGGTAGTGCTGCAGCATGTCGAACACCGCCGTCGTAAAACCCCTCGCAGGGGAGCCCAGGTTCCTTGCCACGGTCAGGGCCTTGAGAAAGACCTCCGGAAGGATGACGGCCGAACCGATGTTCAGCACCACCCCGCCCCCCGTCAGGCCCCCGCAGGTGTGCGCCAGAGAGCGGAAATCCCGGAATGTCATTTCGCCCGTCGCGGCGCCGTCCATACTGGGCTGCTGGTGGATCGTGTCGGTCCCGATGGCTGCATGAACGGTGAGGGGGACACGCAGGCGGCAGCACACGGCGAGGATGCTCCGATCGGCCCGCGGAGCCCGTTCGGCCAGCAGGCGCATGCCCAGCGCTTCCCCGTATCCCAGGTCGGTGGCGACCGCCTCCCGGAGCGTGGAGTTGATGAACTCCGCCGTTTCCCGCGCCATCCCGAACCGGCCGGTCCGCAGACCGGCGGCCACGTCCTCGGACGTGCGCCCCCAGAGCGCCGTCTCGACGTCGTGAATCGCCGCCGCGCTGTTCATCGCCACCGCCGTGATGATCCTCCGCCTCAGAAGGTCCACCAGAACGGGATTCAGTCCCACCTTCACCACATGGGCTCCCATGAGCACAAGCACGGGTTTTCGCGTCCGGCGCGCCCGCCGGATATCCTCCACCAGCGTGTGCAGGTCCCGGGCCGCGAGGAAGCGCGGCAGGCTCCTGGCAAACGCGGCGAAGGTTCCCCCGGCCCCGTCAAAAGGGCGGGCAAAACCCTCCACCCGCACCATGCTCCTGCGCGACCGGACCGAGATGGTCCGGACCCGCGAGAGATCCGCACGCATATGGTATGTCATTGCCGTCCTCATCGAATGCGGGCATCCAGCGGACCCGCCAGACCCCGGTACTCGCGCAGTTCCGTGTCGATCGACCCGATCAGCACCTTTGTATTCACCCGGACGGGTATCTTCCGTTCGTCGTCGCTCAGCCAGACCACGATGCGTCCTTCGCTCTTGAAGAGCCCTCCCTCACGCACAAGGGGCTCCACCACAATCGTGCGGAACGTGCCGGCCTCCACCTCCAGTTCCTGCCGCCCCAGGAAGCGCACCCGTAGCTCATGGCTCTTGTCCTTGTAGAAATTGAAGAGGGTGATCCCGTCCCCCGGCCGGAAGCCGGAGAAGTCTATGGTCCGTGCGAAGTAGAAGGCCGACATGATGTCGTGGACGTAGGCGGGAATGGGAAACTCCCCCTCGGTTGTACGGGCCACATTGCGGGCCTGGTCGAACTCGGCCACAAAATCCCTCCGGTAGGAACCCTCCCGGATGTGCTGCTCGAAGCGAAGCGGCGCGACGGCCTGCACGTCCACAAAGGTCAGATAGCGATCTTCCACCCTGTAGATCCAGGAGAAACTCGGCAGGGAGTTGACCGAAAACTCGATCCGGTAACAGCGGCGCCCGGCCACCGAGTCATAGGAGGGAATGCTCATGACCGCCTCGCCCGCCGTGATAAAACCGTAGTTCACGTCGAAGACGAGCCGTTCACCCACGCCGAACGCGGATTGCCGCACGGTGCGGAACCGGAACTCCGCGCCTGTGTCCGGCGGGACCGTCGCCGAGTCCGGCCTCCCGT
>JBAVEL010000060.1:0-1758 GCA_049587715.1 Bacteroidota bacterium | reverse complement strand
GTCACGCTCCCCACCACGTTCCCCGCATCGGGAATGAAACCCGCCGTCACCGACCGGTGGATGCGGTACCCCTGCACATCATGGTCCACCCGGTTCGCATCCCACCGGAGTGTGATCCAGCGGGGCGGCTGGACCTCCGCCGCCAGCATCAGGGGCGGTGCGGGCGGAAGGTTGTCCACGCTGTACCCCGCCACCGTGTCGGAGTACCAGAACTGAAGCGGAGGATAGCTCCGCGCCACCACACGGAAACAGTACACCCCCGAGGTATCAGCCGTCGAGTCCTGGAGTGTGGATGCCGTGTAGCTGTAGGTCGGACTCTGGTACCCCGCCAGTGTCGCGAGCGGCTCCCACACGTACACCCCGCCCGCAGGCGGCGGACTCCTGTGGATGCTGTAATCCACCAGCACATCGAAATCCGGATGGTCCAGCGAGCTCCGCTTCCAGCTCACCGTCACCTTTCCTCCCTGATCCCCCGGCACATCCCGCACCGAGCTGATGTCGGGCCTCACTGCGGGAGAAGACGAAAGGTGGAGGTATGCAGCCCCCGCATCCGCCAGCTTCGCACCGCCCCCCTTGTCGTTGTCCCGCGCCCCCACCAAGATGTCGTTCAGTCCGTCGCCGTTCACATCTCCGACGCCGGCCACCGAGTACCCATAGTGGTCTCCTGCCGCTTCTCCCGTCATCACGATATCCGGCATGGTGCGCATCTCGTGTCGGCCAAAAAACACATACGCCCTCCCGGCTTCGGTCATCGGAGGATTCGGACTGGCCGCCAGATACGCACCCACGATCACGTCATCATTGCAGTCGCCGCTCACATCGCCCGCGAAATCAACCGAGTAGCCGAACAAGCTGCCGGATCCCTCTCCGGCCAGGGTCACCCAGGGCGTCGTGCTCATGGGATTCCCCCCCCGGTAGATGTAGGTCAGCCCGGACGGAGCGCTCCACGGAGCGCCTACGATGATATCGTCGAAGGTGTCCATCTCGAGATTTCCTCCGCCCGCCACAGACCACCCGAACTCGGTTGCTCCCGCAGGGCTCGTGAATGTGGCAAAAGGGGAAGCCCCCACCATGGAAGGGGCCCCTGAGTACACATAGGCATAGTTGTAGGCCCCCACCACAACATCCTCGTAGTCATCCCCGTT
The DNA here is from genome assembly GCA_049587715.1 of Bacteroidota bacterium. GTDB lineage: Bacteria > Bacteroidota > Ignavibacteria > UBA10030 > UBA6906 > JBAVEL01. The sequence goes on along the minus strand of JBAVEL010000060.1, from coordinate 613 downwards.
CACATTCCTTGCGCCCGCAACCGACTGGCCGAAGTAGCGATAGTCGGCGGCTCCTTCAAACGTGGCATGGGCGGTCCATGGACTGGGAAGGGAACTCCCCCCTCGGTGGATGTACGCGCGTCCCCGATAGAGGCCGAAATCCGGAGCGCCCAGAATCACGTCATCATATCCATCACCGTTGACATCCCCTGCTCCGGCCACGGACCACCCGAGGTGAGCGGACGTCGCTTCCCCCGTGACGGCCCGATGATACGTTGTCCCGGGCGAGGAGCTGCCCAGGAACAGGCGGGCGGCGCCCTCATTCCCGCCGGGACTCGCGTCGTAATACGGCGCCCCCACAATCACGTCGTCATACCCGTCTCCGTTCACATCACCGGCACCCGCCACCGCGCGCCCGAACCGGTCAAACTGGTACGATCCCTCCAGGGTCACATGTTCGCGCGAGGCAAAAAGCGGCCCTCCGAAGTAGACATACGCCTTGCCTGCGTCAGTCGCCGCCCCGACATCGGCGTACGGGGCTCCTACGATGACGTCCGCGTACCCGTCGCCATTGAAATCCCCGGCTCCCGCGACCGAGAACCCGAAACCATCCCCCGCCGCCTCCCCCCCCAGT
>JBAVEL010000059.1:0-6312 GCA_049587715.1 Bacteroidota bacterium | reverse complement strand
AGCGGAAGCTGGCCCGCCTGGAAACCCACCTCCCGTTCCTCCGGGGCCTGAGGGGGCCCCCGCAGCCCGTCTCCTTCCGGCCCGTGGGAGGCGAAGAGAACCACCCGCTACTCCTGGGAGAGCGGGGAGAGCCTCCTCCCTGGGACCGTCTCCCCCCCCTGATCCGCCACAGAGAGGGGGTGCGGGCGAAACCCGGCTCCCTCACGATCGCCGCCCTCCGGGGCGGCCCCGCTTCCGCGGGCGAACCCCTCCTGGTGATCCGCAGTCTGAACGGAAGGAAATCCGCGGCGATCCTGGCCCACGGGCTCTGGCAGTGGCGTCTGATGGGGCAGGAGAACCCCGCGACGGAGCGGTTTCTCGCCTCGTTCCTGGGAAACGCCGTCCGCTGGCTTGCCCGGCGGGATGAGGGAAGTCCCGTCCGGGTCTCCCCCCTGACGGAAATCTTCACCGAAGGAGCGCCCGCCGCCTTCGAGGGAGAGGCCTATGACCAGACGGGGCGCCCGGCGGACAACGCGCTCCTCCGGCTCGCAATCGAGGGAGCGGGGGGCCGCTTCGATCTGGAACTGCGCCCTGCCGGCCCCGGCCGGTACGAGGGATCCCTCGAGGGGCTTCCCGCGGGGGACTACGCGTTCCGGGCGGAGGCCCTGAAGGACGGGCGGAAGCTGGGAGAGAGCCGCGGCAGGTTCTCGGTGGGAGGAGTGGACCTGGAGCTGGCCGACACGCGCATGAACGCGCCCCTGATCCGCCAGCTGGCCTTCCGCACCGGAGGGCGGTCCTACAACCCCGGCTCCCTGCATCTTCTTGCGCGGGATCTCCCCGCCCTCGCCCGCTGGGAACCCACGCTTGCGGAGAAAACCTCCCGCCACGAGCTGTGGACCGGGTATCACCTCCTGGCCGCCGTGCTTCTCTGCTTCTCCCTGGAGTGGTTTCTGCGGAAATGGAGCGGCATGCTCTGAGCCGGGCCCCCGCAACATTCCCGCACCGGCATGCGTATACGATGAACACCGAGCGCGGGCCCGGGCGGACCGCGCCCGGATGTGTCCCGCCCCGTCCAACACCTTTCTGGAGGATCCATGAGAATGCAGGCCCGGCTCCTCCTCCTTCTCTGCGCGGCGCTGCTGCTCCCGGCCTGTTCCACGCAGAAGGGAGGGCCCGGAGTCACCGTGCCGGTGGAGTACTACACGCTGGAGAACGGACTGCGCGTCGTGCTCTCCCCGGACGCCACAGCCCCCACCGTGGTGGTGGCCGTGTACTACAACATCGGGTTCCGCATCGAGCCGCGGGACCGCACCGGCTTTGCCCATCTGTTCGAGCACATGATGTTCCAGGGCTCCGAGAACCTGGGGAAGATGGAGTTCATCCGGCTGGTGCAGAGCAACGGAGGCATCCTGAACGGTTCCACCCGGTTCGACTTCACCAACTACTTCCAGGTGGTGCCGGCCCACAAGCTGGAGACGATTCTCTGGGCCGAGGCCGACAGGATGCGGGGGCTGAACATCACGCAGGAGAACCTGATCAACCAGCAGGGGGTGGTCATCAACGAGGTGAAGGTGAACGTCCTGAACCAGCCCTACGGCGGCTTCCCCTGGCTGGACATGCCCCAGTATGCGAATACCAACTGGTACAACGCCCATAACTTCTACGGAGACCTGGCCGACCTGGAGTCCGCCACCCTGGAGGATGTGCGGAGCTTCTTCACCACCTACTACGCGCCCAACAACGCGGTGCTGGTGGTGACGGGTGACTTCGAGCCGGCCCGGGCCCGGGAGCACATTGCCCGGTATTTCAGCGCCATTCCCCCGGCCGCCCGGCCGCCCGCGCCCGATCTGCGGGAGCCCCGGCAGGAGGAGCCCCGCCGGTTCGCCAAGGACGACTCCCTGGCCAGCCAGCCCGCGTTCTGCTTCGCCTACCACATGCCCGAGCGGAACACGCCGGAATACTACGCGATGGGTCTCATCGACCAGATGCTCCTCCAGGGGGACGACAGCATGCTGCGGGAGGCCCTGGTGCGCGAGCGGGGAATGACCGGCTCGGTGGACGGAGGCATCAACCTCCTGGGGAACATGTTCAACTACAACGGCCCCATGCTCTGGATGGGGTATCTGTTCCACGACGGGTCCACGCCCGCCGATTCGGTGGCGGCTGTCGCCGAGCAGGTGATCGAGCGGCTCCGCACAACCCCGGTGGACGAAGCAGCCCTGGACAGGGCGCGGGTCAAATACCGGGCCTGGCTTTACTCGACGCTGGGAAGCTACTTCGGCGTGGGGAAGGCGGACCTCCTGGCCTCCTTCGCCCTCTTCGATGACGACCCCTCCCGCATCAACCGCATCGAGGAGATGCTGGACGGGGTCACGCCGGAGATGATCCGCTCGACGGCGCAGGAGTATCTGCGGCCCGGAAACCGGACCATCCTGGCGGTGAACCCGACCCGCTCTCTCAGCCGGAAGGAGGAGCAATATGTCCATTAGCAGAGCAGTGCTGGCGGCGGCCCTTGCGGTCGCCCTCGTCGCCGGGGCCCGGGCGCAGAAGCAGAAGCCGCCCGAAGGATCCGCCCCGAAGGATTTCCACCTTCCGGCGCAGAGCGCCCTCACCCTCGAGAACGGGCTCTCCGGCGTCTTTGTGCCCTTCGGCACGATCCCCATGGTCACCATCCGCGCGGTCGTGGCCACGGGGAACATCCACGAAGGGGATCGGGAAACCTGGCTGGCCGACATCACCGGAGACATGCTGAAGGAGGGAACGGCCACCCGCACCAACAGACAGATTGCCCAGGATGCCGCCCGGCTGGGAGGCAGCATCACGGTCGCGGTGGGCCCGGACCAGACGTCCATCACCGCGGAGGCGCTCTCGGAGTTCGGGCCCGCCATGCTGGCCCTCGTGGCGGATGTGCTCTGCGCTCCCTCCTTCCCCGAGGCCGAGCTGGCCCGGCTCAAGAACGACCGCCTCCGCCAGCTCAGCATCGAGAAGACGGATCCCGCCTCCATCGGCCTGGAGAAGTTCCGGGCGGTTCTCTACGGCAGCCATCCGTACGGCCGGGTCTATCCCACCCCCGAGGTCCTGCAGTCCTACACGATCGGACAGGTCCGGTCCTTCTACCGGAGGAACTTCGGCGCCGCCCGCACGCGGGTGTATGTGGCGGGCACCTTCGACCCCCAGGCCATGGAACAGGCCGTCCGGGACGCCTTCGGCCGGTGGGAATCGGGTCCCGCGCCTTCCTCGCAGGCCCCGAAGCCCGTGGCCGGGCGCGCCGTCCATATCCTGGACCGGCCGGGTGCCCCCCAGTCCACCATCTACCTGGGACTCCCGACCATCGACCCCTCCCACCCGGACTACCGGGCCCTGTCGGTCACCAACTCCCTCCTGGGAGGATCCTTCGGCTCCCGCATTACATCCAACATCCGGGAGGACAAGGGGTACACGTACTCGCCGTCCAGCTCCCTCTCCGCACGGTATCGGGACGCATACTGGGTGCAGTTCGCCAGCGTCACCACCGAGGTCACGGGGGCGGCCCTGACGGAGATCTTCCGTGAGATTGACCGGCTGGCGGGGGAGGCGCCCTCCTCCGAAGAGCTGCGGGGCATCCAGAACTACGCCGCGGGTGTCTTCGTTCTGCAGAACTCCAGCCCCTCGGGCATCATCGGCCAGCTTTCCTACCTGCACCTGCACGGCCTTCCCGAGACGTACCTGACCGAGTTCGTCAAGACAATCTACGCCGTCACCCCCGAGCAGGTGCGCGCGCTCACCCGGCGCTATATCCGTCCGGAAGAAATGGTGATCGTGGTGGCGGGAGACGCCAGAAAGATACGGCCGCAGCTCGAGCCCTTCGGCCGGATCCTCCCGTAGGGGTGTGCCCGGCATGCCGCGGGGGCCCCGCCGGTGCGGGGCCCCCGTCTTTTTCGGGGTGCACAAACCTCAGGAGGCGTAGAGGACGGCAAGCAGGAGGGAGAACAGCACGAACCCCGCTCCCCAGAGCCGGGGATCCTCCCTCCACCCCCCCCTTCCTTTCCCGCGCCGGATGTGGTACAGAACGGTCCCTGCCGAGTACAGCAGGATGAGGAGGATGATATCCCGGGAGAGGATGTTCCCGCTCACCAGAAGAACGCTCCTCAGCACAATCACCAGCGCCAGGAGGGAGAGGGAGGATGCCGCACAGACGAAGGCATGATCGTTCAGTTTCATGGACGGCATCTCCGGTCGTGGTTGCGGGAAGATAGCGCAACGCCTTCTCTTCCGCAAACCCCGCGGGAGCGGATTGCTTTTTCCCCCCCCCTTCTGTATGTTTTTCCCGGTATCCTGGCACCGCGGCACCCCTCCTGCGGCATCCCGCCCGGGACGCGCCCCCCGGCACCCGTGCCGGCGGAGGGAGCCGGCGGCCTCACGCGTTCATACGGGAGCATTCATGATGGACCTCCGCACCGCATTCCTCGGCGCGCTCTGCGCCCTTCTTCTTGCCTCGTGCGGCCGTTCCCCGCGCCGCGAGGCCGACGAGTTCCTGGCCCAGTACTACGCCGAGTACCAGCCCCTCTATGCCCGGGCGAGCGAGGCCCAGTGGCTGGCCAACACCGACATCAGCCCGGCCCACGACAGCCTGAGCACCCTGGCCGAGAAGGAGTACTCGCGTTTTGTGGGAAGCCGGGAGGTGATTGAGCGCGCCCGCGCGCTTCTCGCCCGGAGCGGGGACCTGGACTCCCTGCAGATTCTCCAGCTCAACAAGATTCTCCTGAACGCCGCCCGCTATCCCGGCACGGTGCCGGGGGTGGTGGAAGATCTGATCCGGACCGGCACGCGCCAGACCAGCCTGCTGTACGGCTTTGAGTACCGCATGCCGGGCCCCGGGGGCCGACCGGGGCCCGTCAGCACCAACGACCTGGACAGGATTCTGGTGGAGTCCTCCGACCCCCCCGTGCGGCTGGCCGCCTGGACCGCCAGCAAGGAGGTGGGGCGGACCCTGGGAGACGGTTTGGAGCGGCTGCAGACGCTGCGCAATCAGGCGGCCCGCGCCATGGGGTACTCCTCCTACTTCGATCTCCAGGTTGCGGATTACGGAATGACCACCCCCGAGATGATGGCCCTCATGGAGGGCCTCCTGCGCGACCTGCGGCCCCTCTACCGGGAGCTGCACACCTGGGCCCGCTACGAGCTGGCGCGGAGGTACCGCAGGCCCGTCCCCGACATGCTTCCCGCCCACTGGCTGCCCAACAGGTGGGGGCAGAACTGGCCCGGGCTGGTGCGGACGGTGGACCTGGACGGGCTGTTCAGGGACAGGAGCCCCGAGTGGATCACGGAACAGGCGGAACGGTTCTACGTCAGTCTGGGATTCCCCGGCCTCCCCGAGAGCTTCTGGAAGCGTTCAGACCTCTACCCGGCGGTCGCCGGCTCAGGCCGCAGGAAGAACAACCACGCCTCCGCGTGGCACATGGATCTGCAGAGCGACTGCCGTTCCCTGATGAGCGTGGTCCCGAACGCGGAGTGGTTCGGCACCGCGCATCACGAGCTCGGACACATCTATTACTATATGGAGTACTCCGTGCCGGATGTGCCCCTGATCCTGCGGGAGGGCGCCAACAGGAGCTACCACGAAGGGATCGGAGACCTCATGGATCTGGCCTCCTCGCAGCGGGCCTATCTGGCGCAGACGGGCATCATGCCCCCCGACGCCCCGGTGGACTCCCTCGCGTGGCTTCTGAACGACGCCCTGGCGGGCAGTTCCGTGGTCTTCATTCCCTTCGCCGCAGGCACGATGTCCCACTTCGAGTTCGATCTCTATGAGCGGAACCTGCCCCGCACCGAATACAACCGGCGCTGGTGGAGCTACGTGGAGCGTTTCCAGGGGGTGGTGCCGCCCTCCCCCCGGGGGGACCGGGAGTGCGATGCGGCCACCAAGACCCACATCAATGACGATGCGGCGCAGTACTACGACTATGCCCTCTCCTGCGTGCTCAAGTTCCAGCTCCACGATCACATCGCCCGGAAGATCCTGAGGCAGGATCCCCGCAACTGCAACTACTACGGCAGCGTTGCGGCGGGGGAGTTCCTCCGGAGCATGATGCGGCCGGGAGCCCGGAAGGACTGGCGGGCGGTGCTGCGCGCAACAACGGGGGAAGACCTGAGCGCGCGCGCCATGCTGGAGTACTACCGTCCCCTCTGGGAGCATCTGCGGAAGGTGAACGCCGGAAGGCGGAGCACCCTTCCGGAGCTGTGACGGGAGGGGAGCCCTGACGCCCATGCGCACGGGATGCGCGGCGGGCACGGTGCCCGCGCTGGGGCTTTTCCTCTGGGCCGCCTGGCTGGCCACCCGGCCCATGCCTGCAT
>JBAVEL010000058.1:0-29860 GCA_049587715.1 Bacteroidota bacterium | reverse complement strand
GTTGCAGCCCAGGCCCGCGCCCTGGCTGGCGATCCAGACAGCCGCCGTGAGTGTGGACGTGCTGGTGTTGGCGATGGTCATATCGCGCCCGCTGCCGCCCGCATTGGAGCCGTCAATCGTCACGTAGTCGGTGTTGTTCAGCTTCAGGATGCTGGAAGCGGAGGATCCCGAAATCGTGACGGTGGTGGCCGGCGCCGGTTTGATGGTGAGCCGCGATCCGGCGGTCGCTCCCGGTATCGAATCGACCACGATGGGGAACGTCTCCGCCGGGGTCGTGTAGGCGGCGTCGATGAGGTTGAACGTCACCCACGACGTGATGCCCGCCGTCTTGGCCGCGTACACGGCGTTGGTGAGCGTGTTGAAGGGATACGTCTGCGAGGCGCCCACGTTGTATGCGCCCGCCAGCGGGCCCGCAATCGCCCTGTTCCCCGCCGGAGCGCCCGTCGCGGGATACCGCATCACCCCGTCCACCTTGAGGGACTCCAGCTCCGCATCCACCACGTTGGTGGTCACCGCCCCCGACGGGATGTCGTAGGTGAGCCAGAAGTAGTTGGTCCCCTCGGAGAGGGCCTGGCCGGTCCCCGTGAAGTTGAACTGCCCGCTCGGAGCAGCCACCGTGGCGCCGAACGGATTGATGGCCGAGAACGTGGGAGAGGTGCCCGTGTAGAAGAGCTTTGCGTTGGTGATGTCGGTCAGCGGCGCCGAGGTCCCGTTCGTGTTCAGGTAGAACTCGGTGGCCAGCAGGGGGTTCGTGCTCCCCGTGGTCACCACCTCGATCCCGATCACCTGGTTGTTGGTGGAGTTCTTGAAGACCACGGTGGTGTTGCCCTGCGTGGCCGTGTTGGACACGTACGCCATGAGGGGCGCCGGCACGCCGTCGAACTCATCGGCCCCGAAGTCGGGCGCCGTGGCCCCGCCGTTCACGGATCCCAGAGGACCCGGCCGCACGTCGCTGTCATAGTCCGTGGCATAGCCCGCGACCGCCGTCCCTCCCGATTCCAGCGAGGTGGGGTTCGTGCCCATGTTCAGGTGCAGGTCGCCCGTGCCGGTGTTGGCGAATGTCACCGTCACACCCGACTGGCTGTTGGCGTCTCCCGCAGAGGCCGTCTTCCAGCCCGCGAAGCCGACGGGCGAACCCGCCGATGTCCACAGACCCACGGCACTCGGGCTCGTGGCGTTCAGCACGTTGTAGTTGGACGCGGCCGCAAGCCATCCCGCGCCCGAGGTGTGGGTGTTTCCGATGGCGTAGTTGTATCCCGTGCCGCCCGTGGTGCGGGCGTTCACCAGGATGTTGTTCACCAGCGCCACCGTGTCGCTCGAGCTCCGGTTGAAGGCGTAGGAGTTGTTCGACCCCGCCGCCGTCGCCCCGCCCACATACACCGAGTTGTAGTAGAAGTAGTTCCGGGTGGAGGCGGCGCTCTGGATGCCCCACACCCGGGACTCAAGGCCCGCTCCCGCACCCACCGTAATCATGTTGTTCACGTATGTGGCCCGGCCGCTCGAGATATAGATGCCGTGCACAGTCGGGGAGGCGGTCCCCGTTCCGGTGCCCGCAACCGAGAGACCGTAGATCTTGTTCTTTCCGACCTCCGTCACGTTCGGGCTGGATGTGACGCTGGCGATGTAGATGCCGCTCACCGGATATGCCGATGTCCCCGCCGCCAGACTGCTCAGGTTGTAGATGGTGTTCCCCTGCACCGACTGCCCCGATGTGGTGGAGGCCGACAGGTAGATCCCCGTCAGGAGCGACCCCTGCGTCGTGCTTGTGGCCCAGGTGGAGAGATCCCGCACCGTGTTGTTGCTGATCGTCACGGTGCCCGCAGTGGCCCGGATGCCGTTCAGGTAGTCCGCGCCCGTGCTCGTGCTCCGCACGTTCCCGATCGTGTTGTTCCGGATGGTGACCGTGCCGGATGAGGTGCTGTAGATCCCGTAGGTGTCGTAGTTCACGCGGATGGTGTCGGACGCCACGGCGCCCCCTCCGATCGTGTTCCCCGTCAACGGCCCACCCACCTGCACGTTCCCCGAGGAGACGTAAATCATGTAGGAGGTACTGCTCCCGCCGTTGTCAATATTGGAAATGACGTTCCCGCTCACGAGGGTGGCGGAACCCGTCCCCACGCCTAAGCTGATGCCGTAGAAATAGCCCGTCGTATTGGTGAGGGGAGCACCGACCCGCCCGACACCCGACCCGCCGATGTCGTTACCCCACACGTTGTGACCGCTCCCCGCCTGGATGGAAACCCCCACAAGCGAGCCCGCCCGCGAGGCAGTCTGGTAGAGGGCGTTGAACTGCACATTCCAGCTGTCCCCGTTCCCCGTGGATGTCACATACACCCCGTAGCCCGTCCAGTTGTAGATCTCGTTGTCCTGGACGACGTTGTCGCTGTTGAGAGCGCCCGAGGTGCCCGCGCTGTACACCGCGTTCACAGGCACGCCCGTGGCGGTGGAGAGGTCGCGGATCTTGTTATCGATCACCAGGATGTTGTCGTTCCCCGTGCTGCCGGTGGAAGTGCCGAACACCACCGTGCCGCTTGAGGTCGAGTTGTTCGTCCCCTCGATCACCAGCTGATGCAGGGTATCCTGCACGGCGTCGTTCCGGAACAGGAATGTCTGTCCTCCCGTGTTGATGTTCCGGAAGGTGAGGGTATGCGCGAGGCCGTCGAACTTCACATAGTCCGCCCCGTTCAGGTCTATGAGGGCGCCCGCGATGCTTCCCGTGTCGGCCCAGCTTCCGCCCGAGGGCTGAATCAGGATGCTGTAGGGCCCGAAGGCGTCGTAGTTCACGGCATTCAGCGTGGCCGTGGCGGTTTCCGCAATGTTGCTGATGATGCTGGCCGTGATGTTCCCCGTCACGATGCTGGCGTTCACGGAGTCGAAGAACGCCTTTATGTTGGCGAACGTGCCGGGAGGCGTCCCCTCAGGGCCCGGCGTGGCGCCGATCGTCACGGCGCCCGCAATCGTCCCCACGATCCTGTAGGAGTTCACCGTGGGTGGCGGCGTGGAGCCCGGCGGGTTGATGCCGGACCCGCCCGAGGGGTTCGTGCCCGCGTTGTTGTTGCTGTCCTGCGCCGCCACGTAGTAGAACACCGTGTCGCCCGTGGCAAGGCCCGGGAGACTTGCGGCCCGGATGGTGAACGTGAAGGTCCCCGTGGGAGCTTCCACCGCCGAATCGGGCGGTGACACGTACGCTCCGGCGATTCCCTTCTTGTAGTAGATGCGCGGCTGGCCCACGAGAGACCTCTGTACGCCTCCCGCGTCGCTGATCGCCACAGCCAGAGTGCGGTCCGTCAGCAGGTGCGTGTTCACAAGAGGCGTGTACACGATGGCGGGCGGGGTCAGGTCCAGACCCACGCCGCTGAACTCATCCGCGCCCACATCCGGCGTGCTGCCGTTCCGGGCCTGCAGGTCATAGTCGTCCGCCACAGCGATGGGAGCGGTGACGGGGCTTCCGCCGCTCTCGGTCTGCGTGGCGATCGTAGAATCCATGTGGAGATTGTACGGCGTGGCCGCCACGTTCTTGAAGGGCGGATTCTCGGCGAAGGAGTTTGCATCCCGCGTCGGGCCCACGCGGCTCTTGAAGGCCGCAATGGTCGAGTCGCAGTCCACCGGAGTCAGGCCCTGGGAATAGTGATACCGCCGTACGCCGGCACCCGGGTTCACGTAGAAATCGTTGTTGTTGGATGTGCTGGCGTAGGTGGTGAGCGTCGTGCCGCTCCGCCTGTACGCGGCAGTCCAGCCGCCCGTGGCGCCGGGCGTGGAGAGGTTCACCACGATGTTGTTCCTGAGGTCCACCGTGGGGCTCGTGGAGGCATAGAGAGCCGAAGAGCCGAACGTGGTGCCCCCGTTCGTGGTGTTCAGGTATATCGTGTTGTAGTAGTTGTTGGAGTTGGTCCCCCCTCCGATGTACAGTCCGCACACGGAGGTGACGGTTCCCGTGGCCGCAGGGGCTCGCAGGTCCGAAATGAAGTTGTTGTACACGTGGTTCGTGGTCCCCGACACCACGTAGATGCCGGTGGCGACCCCTCCCGCGGCTCCGCACTCCAGGTTGTAGATGTTGTTTCTGAAGATGTAGGCCGTCGCGGAGCTGGCTGTGTGGATGCCGCGCACATCCCCGATGTGGGATTTCAGCCCGGAAATCGTGTTGTCAAAGATGGCCTTCGTGGAGGCGGTGGCGGGGTCCGAGTGGATCGCCCGCACGAGGGTGGACGTGGAACTGGTCGCCCCCCCGATCACCAGGTTGGAGAACGTGTTCCCGTACACGCTGTCCTTGCTGCCGCTCGTGCTGGAGTTGTAATACCCGTAGAGCGAGGCGGAGCTGGTGCCCGATGTGGCGGGGATGGAGTCGTTGTACACGTTGTTGAAGGCCGCCGTCACATCCCCGTTGGACGCGCGCAGGCAGTACATGATGTTGCTTGCGCCCGTCCGCTTGTTGTTGTACACGTTGTTCCAGCGCATCTTCACCGTGGGCGCCGAGCCCGCGTTGATAAGCTGCATGGCGCTGGTGCCGCCCTGGATGTTCCCGTACACATCGTTGCTGTCCACGACGGTGGAGGTGACAACCGACCCGGCGAGAATCCCGTCAAACGAGCCCGTAGCGGTCGTGAGCTTCATGTTCCGGCTGACCACGTTCTTCTTGACGGTGAGGTTGGTCGGGGCCCCGAGGTTCAGGCAGTAGAATGATCCGGAACTCCCTCCGACTATGTTCGAGTCCAGGGTGTTTCCGGTCACGATGAGGTTCAGGGGGGTGCCCGTATTCTCCAGCCCGCGGAACCCTCCGGACGTTGCCGTCGGATACAGGCAGTTATGCACGTAGTTGTTCATCAACCGAATCGTGTTGCTCGTATTGCCCGTCGAGCCCGCCTGCGTCGCAATGGGATCTAGCTCGTTCCCGCCCGTGGCGCTGGAGCTGGAGATGGAAACGTCGTTCCCGATGACGTCTATGTTGGCGTTGTTGGCGGTCGAGGAGTAGATGCCCCGGATGGTGGTTGCCGATCCCGTGCTGCGGAGGTAGTTGTTGTTCATCCGCACGTCGTTGGCGTACCTTGTCACGATGCCGTGCGCCGTGGCAACGGTGGAACCGAAGTTCGTGATGACGTTCCCGCCCCCGTCCCCGATCCAGATGTTCTGATCGTAGAGGGCGTAGGGCGCGGTGCCGTCCGCAAAGCCATCCACGCTCACTCCGTTCTGCGTGTTGGTGAGGGTGTCGGCGTAAATCTGGATGTTCTCCGACCGACCGCCCGTCGAGGTCACGGTGACGGTGGTTCCCCCCACGATGTCCCTGTTCGAGACATAGATGGCGGCCGAGTTGCGCGTGAGCCGGCTGAGCGTCACCTTGCAGTTCAGGATGGTGCAGTTCTTGGAAGCATTGGTGGCCGACTTCAGGAAGTAATAGCCGTATTCGTAGGCCTTGATGCTGTCCACGAACGCGACGTCGCTCAGGTCGATGGCGTTGAACGTGATGTTATCGCCGCCGTGGATCTTGAAGATTCCGTCCCCATTGTCGCGGAAATTCGTGGCAACGAGCGTCCCCACCGCACCCGGGGTAATCAGGGGGTTCGCCCCGGTCCCCGACTCCTGAAACACGATTGGATCGGTGCCCGTACCCGTGGCCGTCAGTATGATGGGCGCCGTTGCTTCCGTGTGTCCGGACGCCACATTGAACGTCACGCCCCCCGTCCCCACGCCGAAGGCGTTCAGGGAATCCACGGCCGACTTGATCGTGGCAAAGCCCGTTGGATACGCCCCCGGAATGGCGTAGAGGCCCGCTAGCGGGCCGTGCACGGTGTAGCCGTAGTTGGTCTTGTTGTTATTATTGTACTTCAGGGTGTACATGTCGTAGTTGAACGACGGGTCCGCCTTGGTGGAGGAGAAAGCGTAGTACGCGACATTCGTCCCCGCCGTCTGGGCCGGAATCGTGGCCGTGTAGCTGGTTCCCGCTCCCGAAGCGGTGAGCAGTGTGGAAGTGGCCCAGTTGTCCGTTGTGTAGCGGACGTAGATAATCTCCTCGGCGGATTTGGCCGCCGAGAGGGTCACGGTCACCACCACGTTGCTCGTCACGTTCACGAGCCCCGCCACAGGGGCCTGGGAGACGCCCGTCAGGTTCACCGGCGCCGCCGAGGTCACCATCCACACGCCCGGGGTGTTGCCGTAGGGCTCCACGTCCCGGAACCGCACCGAGTAGTACTTCCCGTCGGTCAGCGTCACGTTGTTGTTGGTACCCCCCGACGTATAATAATTGTACGTCTGCATGGAGTCCATGACTACCGTGACGTCCTTCCAGGCGTTCGCCCAGTAGTTCGTGGTGGGACCGCTCGTGAAGAGGAAGTCGTAGTTTCCGCCCACGAAATCCGCGCCCGTCGTGTTCACATAGATGAGCGTGGAGTAGCGGATGGTGGCCAGCCCCGAATCGGGGAGCACCGTGCCGCCCGCCGTCTGGATGCCCCCGATGCTGACGGGGGTGGTGGGGGGGTTGGTCCAGGTGTTCCACGAGCCCGGCATGTTGACGCCTTCCAGGTCGTAGATCTCCTGCTGTCCGAATGCCGCTCCCGCGCTGAAAAGCACGGCAAGCAGAAGCACGAACGAGGCGGAAACCAAGCGTGTCATAACTCCTCCGGTGAGAAGAGAGTGTGAATGTAGGTTGGAAGTCTGTAATCTTCGGAAGGAAACAGCACGCACCTCACCCTCTGCACGGGTGAACGCGCGAACGCGTGAACTCGTACCCCTGGAACACGGAGCTGGTGACATCGTGCGCTATGAACTCTCCCGGGAGCGGAAGGATTGCTCCCCGAGGTGTGGTAGAGCGGACATGGACCGGGATTCCGGCCCACAGAAACCCGGAGGGAAGCTACTCCTCCCCCCCTTCACTTGCAACTGTTTTCTATACCAGTTTTGGACCCCGTAGAACTACGGGCAAGACCGACTTCCTTCCGGCTCTCAAATGTCATCTTCCCTGAGTCCTGCCGCCTTCAGAATGTAGGCAAGCAGGCCCGTCTTGAGGGGTTTGTTCCCGTGCACGGGGAGGGAAATGCGAACCTGGCTTCCCGCCCGCGCAAATATGTGGTGACTCCCATGCACCCGCTTGAGTATCCATCCATGTCGCTCGAGGATGGCGCCAAGTTCCTTCCCGGAGAGAGACCTCACACGGCGATCTCCAGGATCCTCCCTTTCTCGTCTGCCCTGGATGGGTCCACATCCACCGAGAGACAACCCTCCACGGCTTCATACACATTCTGGAGAAGCTCCTCGAATGTCTCCCCCTGCGTCACACAGCCGGGGATGGCGGGGACCTCCGCCCAGAATCCTCCCTCCTCTGCCTCGTGGATCACAACCTTGATCTTCATTCTCTTCTCCGCTGGAATTCCCGCATATGCACTACCCCTTCCCGGGCCTCCCCCCCCTTCACTGCTCCAGTGCTTCCAGCACCACTAACTTCCGCTGGATGGCGTATTTCACCAGCCCCGCCGTGTCCTTCACGCCCGTCTTCTCGAGGATGTTCCCCCTGTGGAACTCCACGGTCCGGACGCTGATGCTCAGCTTCTGGGCGATCTGCTGATTTGTGGATCCGTCCACGATCAACCGGAGGATCTCCGTCTCCCGGTTGGTGAGGGCGGATTTCACCCGCTCCTGCGGCTGGCCGCTTGCCAGCCGCAGAAAGGAGTCCACCATCACCTTCGACACGCTGGGGGCGAAGAACTGCTCCCCCCGCGCCACGGCCCGGATGGCATTCTTCAGGTCCTCCGCCGAGCCGTTCTTGAGTATGTACCCCGAGGCGCCCGCCTGCACCACCCGCCGGATGTACTCTTCATGGTCGTACTGCGAGAGCACAAGCACCCGCGGGGGGTGCGGGGACTGGACGATGCGGGCCGTCGCCTCGATCCCGTCCAGGCGGGGCATGCTGATGTCCATCAGCACCACGCGGGGGTGAAGCTGGGCCGCCTTCTCCACGGCCTCCAGCCCGTCGGCCGCCTCCCCCGCCACGTGAATGTCGTGCTCCCCCCGGAGCAGGGCCGCCAGCGCGGCCCGCACCAGGTGGTGGTCCTCCGCAATGAGGACCCCGATGCCCGTCTGCATGCTCATAGCCGTCTCACAGAGCGATTGTCAGGAAAGGCGGAGGCACGGAGGATGTCTCCCCCGTGCCTCCGCCGTGCATCCCCTCCTACTTCAGAAGCACCATCTTCATGATGCTCTGGTAGGGCGACCCCGCCCCCTCCGCCGCCAGCCGGTAGAAATAGACGCCGCTTGCAAGCTGCTGCCCCGCGTCGTTTCTGCCGTCCCAGAGCGTGGTGTGGACGCCCGCCGCCTGATCCGTCTGCACCAGGGTCCGCACCCTCTGGCCCAGCACGTTGAACACATCCAGCGTCACCCTCGCCGCCGAGGGAAGGGCGTAGCGGATGTTGGTCACCGGGTTGAAGGGGTTGGGGTAGTTCTGCATGAGGGCGAACTCCCTGGGGAGCTCCGCCCCGCCCGTGGCCCTGAGCAGAATCCGGGTAAGGCCGCTCCGCTCGATGGTCACGCTCCCCTCTCCCGCCATGCGCCGGGCGGCGAATGCCGCCCCGCCCACACCGTCGGACAGTTCATAGGCAATGCGGTTGGCCTTCGCCGTCCCCTCTGCCTGAGGCGCCACGCTCCACGAAATCGTGAGCGGGTAGGCCCCCGGGCTCAGCAGGATGGGGAACTCCACCGTCCCTGCCACGGACGCATCGTGGATCCGGGCCATGAGTCCTGCCCCCGGTCCCTCGAAGCGGGCATCCAGGACCCCCGCCGGGGGTGCGGGAGGCATCTCAAAGGCCTCCTCCCGGAGGGTGCCCGTGGCATCGGATCCGAAGGAGAGTGTCTGCGAAGTCCCCTCCCCGTCGGTCACGGTGATCCGGTGGAGGCCTGCCAGCGGGTTCTTCGCCGGCAGTGCATCCGGCGGCTCCGTGCCGCCCGTGAAGTAGAACACGCCCGCCTGGCTCGCCTTCACCCAGTAGGCGCTTCCGGGCGTGATCTCCGCGGCCAGCAGGTATCCGTTGCTGTACCGGAACCAGTTCCCCGAGGTATTGATGCCCGGCGGGTTGCTGGTGATGCCCGCGGTGGCCAGGGGCATGGAGACCGAACCCACGATGTTCCATCCCTGGTTCACGGAGATCGTGTCCGCCGGGATGGCCCCTCCCGCCATGCAGAGCGTGTCGGATGCGGGGAACTTGCCCCAGTAGCCGGGGCCGTTCAACATGCGGTACTGCTGCTGGTAGCCGCCCGGGCCGAAGTTGAAGACATACGGGAACACGCTCCCGGGGAAGAGCACGGTCACAGAGTCGTTCGCCGCCACCGCCGGGCTCGAGATCATGTTCCACCCCGGGGCAACCTGCACGCGCACGTTCATGTTCGTGACCGCACCGAACTCATCCGCCCCGATGTCGGGGGTGAGGGCATCCCGCGCCTCACCGTCATAGTCCCACCAGCCGCAGACCGTGGGCACGCTCACGTAGATGCCCGCGTTGGATGCGGGCGATGAGGGATTCGTGATGTGGAGGTCCGTGGTGCCCGCAAAGAGCGGATCCCCCGTCACGCTGTTGGCATCCTGGCCCGTGGCCGTCTGCCAGGTGGCCAGCGTGTGGTCGGTGGAGCCCCAGAGGGCCAGGTTGGCCGCCGCGGCGTTGTGGAAGAGGTTGTAGTTGGAGACCCACCCCGTGTCCTGGGGAACGGTTCCCCGCAGCTGGTTCCCGATGGCGTAGTGCTTCCCCGTGCCTCCCGAGCGGGTGTTGGCAATGGCGTTCGTCAGCACCGCGAATGCCGTGGGCGGAGTGGCCGTCCCGTTGTCCCCCCGCAGGATTCCGAAGGTGGGAAGAGAGCCCGAGCTCACCGTGCCCGCGATGCTGATGGAGTTGTGTGCGACCACGATGTTGTTCCCCGCTTCCCCCACAAAGCCCCAGATGCCGCTGAACTGTATGTTGGAGCTCTGGTCGTACCCCACGGCGATCATGTTGTTGGCGAACACCGCCTCGGAATAGAACCGCAGATACACTCCCGCCGCGATGGGGGGGGTGGTGGGCGTGGTGCCCGTGGAGGCGTTCCGGATGTCGTAGATGCGGTTCCCCTCGAACGCCCCGCTGTAGTTGGTGAGCATGGCTCCCGCCACCAGGTTCCCGAGCGCCCCCGCGTTCGTGCAGGAGATGTCGTACACGGTGTTGCCCGACATGTCGGTCAGATAGAACGTGGACCCCGGGTAAAGCTCGATGCCCAGCGCGGCCGGGTCCGCTGCCGTGTACCCGGTCTCCCCGCTGGAGGTGGTCAGACTGTGCACCGTGTTCCCCCGTACCACCGATGTCGCGGCGCCCGTGTGCCTGATGCCCCGGATATGCACGCCGGTGCCCGTATTGGCCGCCGACACGTTGGCCACCAGGTTGTCCTCTATCACCTGCGGGCCTGCAGATGAAGCCGTGTTGATGCAGTAGGTGTTGGATGTGCCCGCATTCACGATGCTGTTGGGTGTGGAGGCGTGCCCCACGGTGTTCCCCGTCACCTCCGCCAGCCCGCCTGAGACGTAGATGCCGTAGAAGGAATACGCCCCCGTCCCCGTCATGTTGATGTTCTGGATCGTGTTCCCTTCAATGGTGCTCCCGTCTGTGGCATCCACGCTCACGTAGATCCCGTAGAACGACCCGCCCACGGCCAGGGCTGAGCCGCCCGCATTCGGGGCCGTTCCGCCCACGAAGTTGTCGCTCACGGTGTGGCCGCCCGAGCCGGTGCCCGGCAGGAAGTACAGGGCATAGCGCGTGGTCGTGCTGGTGGTTCCCGTGTTGTCGTAGAAGCTGTTTCCGTGGATCTGCCACCCGCTCCCGTTCCCCGTGCTCCCGGCATAGATGCCGTAGCTGGCGAAGTTCAGGATCTCGTTGCCGGTGATCGCGTTCTCCCTGTTGGCGGCCCCCGTTGTCCCCGAGGAGTAGATGCCGCTGTACACGCTGCTCCCCGTAACATCCGAGCGGTTCCGGAGCTGGTTGTGGAGCAGGGTGTTCCCGCTGTTCCCCTCCGCCACACCCGTGCCGAACTTCACCACGCCGCCCGGGGTGGCCGAGTAGGCCCCTTCCAGGATGCAGTGCTGGATGGTGTTGTTGGTGGCATCGTTCTGGAGCGTGATGGGGACACCCGTGGTGCTGCTGTCCCGGATGGTCAGGTCCCGGGTCGTCCCGCCCGGGGTGTTGGACCCGTCAATCACGAGCCAGTCCACCCCGTTCAGCACGAACATCTGGGAGACATTGGCGCTGATGAGGGGCGTGACGCCCGTCTGGGGCTTCAGGGTGATGGTGTTTCCTGCTCCGGCCCCGGGGATCTCCCCGATGGAGATGGGCCAGGTCTCGCCCTGGTACACCGCATCCACAAGCAGGAAGCGCGTGGACGCCGATATCCCCCGCTCCACGGCATCCGCCAGTGCAGCCGTGATGGTGGGATACACCGCCTCGGGTCCGTCCTCGCCTCCCCTCGCCCGCACGGAGAGCTCGCCCGTGTAGGGTTTCCCGTTCTCAACAAGGACGGGCACCAGTTCCTCCACCTCCACGAGCTTCATCCGCACCGTCTGCACCGCCTCGTGTATTTCCACCGCCTCGGGCGGGGCCGCTTCCTCGGCCCGCACGCCCGCTCTCCCTGCCGCACGGTGCTCCACGGGCCTTCCGTCTGCCGCCTGCGACTCGCCCTGAAGGGCCTGCGTGGCGGTCTCCTCCTCATCCGTCACGGGCACCTCGCGCAGGACGGTGCGCTTCACCTGTGCGATGGTCAGATTCCGCCCCGTGGCCTCGTTGAAGGGGGCCAGCCCCACCGTGTAGTCCCCCGTCAGGGGCGCCCCCACGATCTTGTAGGAGTTCGGCACAGGCGGAGGAGTCGTGCCCGGCGGGCTGGAACCGGAGCCCCCGGTTGGATTCGTAATGGCGTTCCCCGGGATGTCCTGCGCGGCCACATAGTACTGGATGAAGTCCCCGGCCGTCACCCCGCCCCCTCCCACGAGGGCGTGGTTGATGGTGAACGTGTAGTTGTCTCCCGCCACGCTCGGGCTGGCATCCCAGACAAACGAGGGATCCGTGGACTTCCGGAAGTAGAGCCGCGGACCGTTGCCGCCCGTCTGGACGCCGCTGGCATCCGTAATGGTGGCGGTGAGGGTTCTGTTGCCCGTGCCGGTCGTGTTCCCGAGGTTGGTGTACGAAATAACGGGAGGCGCAAACTCCCCCGCCTGCTCATAGGCCCCGATGGTGGGGGGACTCCCGCGGGTCACCCCAAGGGCATCCGTCGGCACACTGGGAATCACCACCCCCGCCGCCAGAAGCGGAGACCCCGGCGAAGGCCGCAGGTTGGCCGTGCCGTTGAAGAGGGGATCCACCGAGATGGAGGATGCCTCCCCGCTTGCCGCCACCCACGCCGGCAGAGTGGTCTGGTTGGCGGCGCCCACATACCCCACATGCCCCGTGGCCGTTCCACCCGCCACGACATGCAGATCATTATGCGACAGAACCGCCCCCGTGTAGCTGGTCAGGTCTGCGTAGTGGGCGAACAGCTCCGCCGTTCCCGTGGCGCTTCCGCCCATGAAGAAGGCGTTGTCCCGCACCGTGATGGCGCTGTCCACCCCCTGCGTCAGGTCGTTCCCATTGGCGAACACCGCGCTCCAGCCCGAGGTGCTTCCCGCCACGGTTCCGCTCAGGTACACCGAGTTGAAGTAGAACGAGTCGGCGTAGGCCCCGTTGGTGTGGATGCCCACCGTGTTGTGGAAGGTGCTCGTCCCCGTGCTGTTGACGTTGTAGATCACGTTGTTGGCGAAGAGATTGCGCGAGGGGTTGGCCGAATCGTCGAACGTGGTGGACCGTGTCTTGATGCCGTCGGTCTTGGTCACGCTCGTTCCCGTGTAGCTCAGGTCGTGGATGATGTTGGCCGTCACCCAGGCGTTCCGTGTGTCCTCCATGTTGATGCCCCGGATGTCCGAGGCGCCCCCGATGTTCTGAATCTCGTTCCCCGCAATCACCACCCCGTCCATGAACTGCGACGAGACGCCGTACCGCCCCACGCTGGCCTCCCCGTCCTCCAGGGCCCCCGCCACCCCGATGTCGTTGTCCAGCACCCGGTTGTTGAGACCCAGGGTGGTGGTGGAGGTGCCCCGCAGGAACACCCCGTACTGCACCCTCTCGATGAGGTTTTCCTGGTAGGTATTGTTGGAGTTGCGCGACTGGGCGCTTCCCGTGGTGCTGATGCTGGTGCCGCTTCCCTGGAAGATGCCCATGAGGGTGGTGGTGGAGGCATTCCCGCGGAGGATGCAGTTCCGCACCGTGTTCCCCGCCGCGCTGTCGGAGGAGGATGCGCTTGCCACCCAGACCGCGGCCGATGTGGTGCTGGTGCTGGTGTTCTCGATGGTCAGGTTCCGTCCCGACCCTCCGATGCGTCCGTCGATGGTCACCCGCTCGGCGCCCGAGAGCTTGATCACGGCCCCGCCGCTCACGCTCCCCGTAAGGGTGCGGGCCGTTGTGGCGGGCTGGATGAGCATGGTGTAGGGGCCCCCTCCCACCTCCGCCCACTCGTTCAGGGCCACGGCCCCCGTCTCCGTGATGTTGGAGACGATGTTCACGGTGATGTTCCCCGCGACCACCCCGTCATTGACGGCGTTGAAGAAGCCGCCCGTTCCCGTGAGCGTGGTGTGGAGCTGCCCCGTCCCCACGTTGTAGGCCCCTGCATAGCTGAGGGAGATGAGGTAGCTGTTCACGCCTCCCGTCACGGGGAAGTTCCCCGCCGCGAGCGCCACGCTCACGGGCTGTGTGGCAAAGCTCCCCGCGTTGATGCCCACGTTGGGCGCGGGGGCCAGGTCCTGCGCCACCACAAAGTACTCGATCCGGTCTCCCGTGGTCACCGTGCCCGAGGGGAAGAGCCGGGAGTAGTTGAGGGTGAAGCTGTAGGGGGAGCCGCCGCTTGTGGTCTCCTCGTACTTCCACCCCTCGGTTGCGCTGGTGTTTCCAATATAGGTGTTGGTGTTGGTGGTCTTCCGGTAGTAGATGCGCGGCTTGAGCCCGACTCCGTTGTTTACCCCGCTCGGATCCGTCACGGTGACGGGGGAGAGGGTCCGGTTGGCCGTGCTGTTGGTGTTCCCGAGCGCCGTGTAGAGAATGTCGGGGGCCGAGAAATCCCCCGAGGACTCGAAGGCCCCGATGGAGGGAGGCGTCCCACGCGGGTTCCCGAAGTAATCCACTGCCACACCCGGCACGGGGGTGCCCGCTGCCAGAAGCGGCGAGCCCGCCTGCGGCTGCGGATCCCGCGCAGAGTTGTAGAGAGGATCCGCCTCGAGGGATGAGCCGTCCTGGTTGGGCGTGAACTGCGTCTTCCATGCCGCCAGCGTGGTCACATCGGCGTAGGGCACCGTGGTGCCGATCCCTCCCAGCACCATCTGGGCGTTGGCCGGCTGGGCAAAGTAGTTGTTGAAGTCCGATCCTCCCGTCCCCCATGCATAGGAAGTCGAGGGGACCACGACGGCATAGTGCTTGATGGTGCCCGTGGTGGAGGTGAGGTTCACGCTGATGGCGTTGTCCTTCAGGGTGAGGTTGGTGGTGCTGGTGGAGGTGATGCGGATACCCGCTCCGCTCTGCGTTGCCGCCGTCAGAGCCGTGGAGTCGATCCACCCGTAAAGGGATATGGAATTGAACGCCACCACGTCCCCCGTACCTCCCGCGATCCCGATCCCCACGGTCTGGTCGGAACCCGTCCCGTTTGCGCGGACGTTGAAGATCACGTTGTTGGCAATGAGGTTGTTCCCCGATCCCGAGGCGCCCAGCCCCGCGATCCCCACGGCCGAGAATGACCGCTGCTCGATGATGTCCTGGATCTTGTTCCGGGTCACCACGGCGTTCGTCACCACCGTGCTGGTGGTGGCCCAGGAGTCGTTCCCGAGGCCGATCCCGGTTCTGTCGGTTCCCGCCGAGGTGAGGGAGTACCAGCCCCCCACCGATCGGATGTGGTTTTCGGTCACAAGGGAGCTGTCCTCATGCATCAGCACCACGCCCGCCTTCCCGATCTGGTCGGAGCCGAAGTCCGTGGGGCCGATCAGGTTCTTGCTGATGACCGTTCCCGTGCCCGGGTTTCCCGTCACTCCCCGGGAGAGGATGCCGTAGCGGACCTTGCTGATGGAGTTGTTGGTGTATGTGTTCCGGTCGTTGTCATAGCCCGAGGTGCTGGTGCTGCTGATGCTTGTGCCGCAGGCGATGATGCCGAACGTGGTGAGGGCGCCCGTGCTCTGGTCCGCTCCCGCCGCCAGGTTCAGGTTCCGGATGATGTTGGAGGTCGCGCCCGCCCCCGCCCCCGTGCTGGCCAGCCAGATGGCCGCCGTATTGGTGAGGTTGTTGGTGTTGATGATGGTCATGTCCCGGGAGCTGCCCCCCGTATTGGACCCGTCGATGATCACGTAGTCCGCCCCGTTCAGCTTGAATATGGAGCTGGCCGAGGATCCACTGATCACGGGGCTCACTCCCGCCGCGGGCCTGAACGTGACGGTGTTGGCGGCGCTTGCACCCGCCGACACGGGAATCACAATGGGGAATGTCTCCGAGGGATACGTTGCATCAAGGAGCGAGAACGTGACGGGCCCTGTCAGCGCCACCCCGTCGAGTGTGTCCGCCGCCGCCGTGAGTGTAAGGAAGTTCCCCAGCAATCCCACGGTATAGGTGCCCGAGAGCACGGGCCGGATGAGGTAGAAGTAGGGTGCGGGGGGGGCCGTGGTGCCCGGAGGGTTCACCCCCGCTCCTCCGGGGGGAACGGTGCGCAGGTTGGGCGTGCCCGCCTGATCCTGGGCCGCCACATAGTACTTGATGGTGTCGCCCACCGCCACCGATCCGCCTCCCACATTGGCGTAGTTGATGGTCCAGGTGTACTCGTCCCCGTTCACCGTGGGGTTGCTGTCCACGGCATAGGCGCCGTCGCTGTGCTTTCTATAGTAAAGGCGCGGGGAATTTCCGCCCGATGCCACACCGCTCGCGTCCGTGATGAGGGCCGTGAGGGTGCGGTTGGATGTGCCCCCGTCCCCGAGGGGAAGGTACGTGACGGCGGGCCCCGTAAGGTCGTTGGGTGTGCCCCCGAACTCGTCGGCTCCGATATCGGGCGTGTTGGGGTCGCGCGACTCATCGTCGATGTCGTCACCCAGCCCCGTCACGGGCAATCCCCCGCTCTCCGTCTGGGTGGGAGTGCCCGTCTGCATGTGCAGGTCGTAGGGTGCGGGAGGCGACACGTCCTGGAAGGGGGGCGCCTCCGTAACGGAAGAAGCATCCTGCGGGAACACACGCACCTGGTAGGTTCCCAGGGTCTGGTCCGCGTTCGTGCCGTCGTAGTAGATCAGGTTCCTGGCCGAGGGGGTGCCCGCCCAGAAGCAGTTGGTGTTTCCCGCATAGGTGCTGAGGGTGGTGGTGCTCCGCCAGTAGGCGATCGCCCTCCCCGTGGCGCCCGGTGTGGAGGCGTTGGCGAGTATGTTGTTCTTGAGCGCAAGGGAGGGAACCGTGGAGGCATACAGCGCCGTGGTGGTGAACGCCGTGTTGCTCCCCGAGGCATCCAGGTACACCGTATTATAGTACGCGGCGTAGGGGTAGTTGCTCGTGTGGGTCATGTAGAGCCCGATGACGGACCCTCCCAGGGTGGCGTTTGTCCCGTCGGGGGCCCGCAGGTCCGAGATGAAGTTGTTGTGGACCGTCACGTCGGTTCCCGAAGCCACATACAGCCCGTACACCTTCCCCGTGCTCGTGGTGGAGGAGCTCAGGTCGTAGATCTGGTTCTTGTAGACCTCCACCGTGCTCCCGTCGGTGGAGTTCAGGCCGTAGATCGTGCTCGTGGCGCTGTTGGTATAGACCAGGTTCCGGTAGATCTGTTTGGTTGTCCCGCTGGAGGGGTTGCTGTAGAGGCAGTAGGTGGTTCCGCTGCCGTTGGAGTTCCCGTATATCTGGTTCTCGTACATCTCCTCGGCGGCCGTGCTGGCGGCCGTGGAGTTGTAGATCATGTACATCGAGCCGGTGCCCGCCTTTGTGTTGTTCCGGACGATGTTTCCGAATATGCGGATGTTGGCCGCCGTGGCCGCCTGATAGATCATGTACCATATCCCGCTCGTGGCGCCCGGGTACGTGCAGTTCTCCACGATGTTGTCGTGGATGGTCACGGTGCCCCGTTCCCCCGTGGCGTTGTAGATCATGTAGTCGGCCTGCGTGGTTCCGTTGGCCGTATAGGTCAGCGTGTTGCCGAATATGCTCACCGTGGAATTGATGCCCGTCCCCGTGTAGATGCCGTAGAAGATGGCGGTTCCGTCTCCCGTCACGCTGTTCTCGCCGATCCGCAGGCTGTCCTGGTATATGGCATAGATGCCGTACATCGCGGTGGTGGCCCCGCCCCCGATGTTGCTGATGGTGTTGCCCGATCCCGTGATCCCCACGTCCGTGAAATGGTCATAGTAGTCATACGGGGAGCTTGCCGCATATCCCTTCAGCAGGATGCCCCCGTAGCAGTTGGAGATGGAGTTCCCGTAGAACTGGTTTCTCTCCGCCCTTCCCGCCGTGCCCGTCACGGGCTTCTTCACCCCCGCCGTGTCTATGTCGGCCTGGTATATCCCGAATGAGTATATCGTGGACTTATCCAGCGAGATGGTGCAGTTCCTCACGACCACGTACTGGCAGGCATCGGTGAATGTCACGCTGTCCCGCACCAGGTAGTAGCCGTACTCGAAGCGCTCCGTTCCGTTCGCCCCCGGGTAATCCTGCAGGTCTATCCCGTCGAACGTGATGTAATCTCCCCCCATGATGATGATGATCCCGTCTCCCTTCGCGCCGATGGTCGTGGGAGGCGCATACACGCCCGGTGCGGAGGGCGCGATAAGGGGGTTTGTGCCCACGCCGCTCTTCTGGAAGAGGATGGTGTTGGCCGATGTGCCCGTGGCCCGGATGGGAGGCGGGTTCTCGTTGAACGTGTTCCCCGATGCCACGTTGAATATCACGCCACCGCCGCCCACGCCCTGGTTGTTCAGGTCGTTGATGGCCGCGGTGAATGTGGTGTAGTTCCCCGAAGGGCCGATGGTCTTGACGCCCGTCAGTTGCGCCAGCGCCGTGCCCGGAAGGGCAAGCGCAATCAGGGCGCACACGAGGACGAGTGCCCGGATCCTCAACATGGTGGGGGATGTCATGGGTGCCTCCTGTGAAAGGGTGAATAAAAGGTAGGGATGCTTCTATCCGATGCCGCGGGAGAGGGTGCAGAGAGGTCACCCTTCCCGTTTCTCTTCCACGCCCGCTTCCATGACGGGGTGGACCGCCGCGGCGGAGAAGTGGATCTCAGGATATGGATGCCTCCTTGAGGGAGGAGCGACAGAGGTGCGGGAAAGAACCCGGAGTGGAAAGGAGCCGCAGACCGCTGTTGCACGGCCCGCTCCTCCGCCTCCCGTACCCTGTGTCAGTACGATGCTACGATGCAGATGCCGCTTTGATGCGACCACCCGCCGCAGGCGGACACCGCCTCGGGCGAAAGCTACGCCCGGCCCCCCTGACTTGCAACTCGTGGATGTACGTGTTTCTATCCCCGCAATAATACGGGGATTGGGGGCCGCCGGAGGGCCCACCTTCGTCCCAAACCGGCCCCAGCCGATTTTGCAGTCGAGTACACTATGGTATACCGATGCTGTATGCTATGGTGCAAAAAGGGAATGAGCCTCAACCGGGGTGACGACGGAATGGTTGAATCCCTCTCCATTCGATCAACGGCATCGGAAGACCAAGCCGGATGCAGACAAACCAGCCCCGCCCCCAAATCTCGGGGGCGGGGCTGTGCAGGTATCACGACATCCGAAGTAGCCCTCTCGGCTATCCGCCTCTCGGCCCGGACTAAGTCTCACGGGGTGCCGATCAGACCCTCGCGAAACCCCACACCTGCCCATCCACGGCCTTATCGAAGCAGACGATCGAACTCCTCGATACTCATTCCCGCCTGCCGGATGATGGCCCTCAGGGTGCCGCGGTCAAGCTCCTTGTGGTCAGGAACGACCACTTGACAGAACGGATCCTGCCGCCTGAGGATAACGTGGCTTCCCTCCCTCCGCTTGACCTGGAAACCCGCCTTCAGGAGTGCTGTGATGCATGCCCTCCCCGCAAGACGCGGCAACCTGCTCATACCGCTACGAGCAGTGCTTCGAACCGCTCTGCGGGGACCGGCAGGTTGTCATCTTCCAGCGCTTTCACGTATCCGGCAATGGCCTCACGGATATTGGCGATCGCCTCCTCCTTCGTTGAGCCCTGGCTCACGCACCCCGGAAGGCTCGGGCACTCCGCCACCCAGTATCCGTCCTCACCGGGATAGACAACCACTTGCCTCATGGTTCCTCCCTCTGGTCATCCCTTGTCGCGCAAAGAAGTCGAATTCCCGCACCACAATCAAGGCCGCCCCCCCGCTTCTGAAGAAGACCAGCCCCGCCCCCCCATCTCGGGGGACGGGGCTGGTCCGATTTCCCCGCACTGGAAACCCGCCGTTGGCCCGGCAGGCCTCCGCGTGCATCAGATATTCCGCCCTTGCTGGATGCCGGTTCCCCGGCTCCCCGCTTCGGCGTCACCACAGAGGGACCTTCCCCTTCCCTGTGGGCTCTTCCCCGCACCCTCCCACCCCCCCGCCCTCAGGACTTGGCCGCTTCCCTTTGTTCTACCTCTTCATTCTTCGTTCTTCGATCCTACTTGAGGAGCAGCATCTTCCTCGTTTCCACGGTGCGGAGGTCCGCCGTCTCGAGCCCCTGGGCGTCCACCCGGTAGAAGTACACACCCGAGGCAAGGCCCGCGGCCGTGAACTCCACCATCTGCTCTCCCTCCTGGAGCTCCTCGCCGCTCACCAGCGCCGCCACCTCCCGACCCACCATGTCAAAGATCGTCACGGTCACCATGGAGGGCTCCCGCAGCTTGAACATGATGGTGGTGGAGGGGTTGAACGGGTTCGGGTAGTTCTGGAGCAGCTTCGCCGCCACCGGCACCCCGTTCCCGTCCTGGAACTCCTCCTCGTCAAACTCCTCGCTGCTTTCCGTCTCGTCCGTGGTCCGCACCAGCATCACGGGCGGCACCGGCGGGGCCGTGAAGAACGGCACATCGCTCACCCGCACCGTCCCGTTCAGCACCAGGGTGCCTCCCGCGAACCAGGACACCGTGTCCAGTGGTCCCACGAAGGCCCGGTTGATGCGGTGGAGGGCCGTGTACAGACTGTCGTACGTCTCGAAGGTCACCCCCCGCCAGTAGGTCATGATGCTGTCCACCGCGCGGGAGATCTGGGTCAGCATCAGGCCGTGCAGGATGTGGCCCGGCTGGTAGTACGCCAGCTCGCCCAGGCCCACGGGGGTCTTGCCGAGCTGGCTGGCCGCGATGTTCAGCTTCAGGGCCACCATCTCTGCAAAGAGCGGGTTGTCGTGCCGCCGGGGCGGCAGCGTGTGGAACTCTCCCTTCAGGACGCGGAGCTGGGGAATGGTGTTGAATGTGTAGATGTCCAGACCCCGCGGGGTTCCGTCGTGCATGCCTGTCTGGTCTTCGAGGCTCTTCGGGATGGCCCTGTAGTTATACCCCTCGTTGCGGGTGGTCCGCCAGCGGCTGAGCCGCGCCCATCCGTGTGTCAGCGCCGAATCCCGGATCGGCTTCCAGCGACCGAGCCCCGAGGGCTCCACGAACGAGAGCCCCACCACCATGCCGCCGGCGGCGTCGCTCTCCGTGGCTCCCGGCTGGAACCCGCCCTGCACCACCGTCTCCTCGATCAGGTTCACCCAGTTGGGCGTCTGGCCCGACCGGCGCCGTGCAGGCCGCATCAGCTTGCCCGTCACCGCCTTGATGATCATGGTCTCGGGGCTCACCGTGAGGAACTTGTCTCCCAGAAAGACAGCCACGATGTTCTTGGGCCCGTCCACAAACACGTCAATCGGGTTGGCCGTGGTGGAGGTATCCCCCGACCAGTGGAGGAAGGAAAACGATCCGCCCGGCACCGCAGTGAGGGTCACCGTGGAGAGGTAGTCGTACTGGGTCTGGTTCGGCACCTTCTGCACCGAGCCGTTCCCCGAGACCGTCACGTTCACGGGGAACTGCCCCAGGCCGAATGTGGCCGTGTAGGTCTTGTTCCCGTTCACGTTCACCCAGAGGGTGTCGGCCGTCTCGACGGTGTCCCCGCTCCAGGCCAGGAACTGGTAGCCGTAGAGGGGTGTGGCCTTGAGGCCCACGAACGACCCGGGTGCGTATCCCAGCGGCTCGTCCGGCGTCCTGGCCACGCTCCCGCTGCCCGCAACGGTCACATCCACCAGGTAGGTAAACGCGGCCGTGTAGGTCTTGTTCCCGTCCATGATCACCGTGATCGTGTCTTCCGTTGTGACCGTGTCCCCCGTCCATCCCACGAAGCTGTTCAGGGGATCCGGCACGGCGTACAGGTTCACGGGAGTCCCGTGCAGATAGGTG
Organism: Bacteroidota bacterium; assembly: GCA_049587715.1. Lineage (GTDB taxonomy): Bacteria > Bacteroidota > Ignavibacteria > UBA10030 > UBA6906 > JBAVEL01. The sequence goes on along the minus strand of JBAVEL010000058.1, from coordinate 8,438 downwards.
GGCTGATCCGGATCCACCACCACGTTTCCGTTCCCCACCGTGCTCACGCCCATCGTGTAGATGGAAAGCTGGGTCATGGGCTGGTCCAGGTACCAGGCATTGTAATCCACGAACGCGCTCACCGAGTCGCCCAGTCCCGCGGGGTTGTTGTAGTTGGGGGTGTTGGGGAGCGTCTTCACGTCCCGCGGACCCGAGGCGTCATTCCACCAGTTCTCCTTTGCATCCTGGAGACTCGCGGTCAGGTCGTACATGCCCCAGTTGTTCCCCAGGAACCCGTTCCGCCGCCAGGTGCTGGCGAGCGTTGCGCCCGCGTCCTTGTCCGTCACCACCCCCACCTCGAATGCGGCGATGTCGTTGCTGTCGCCCGTTGCGGTAAGGGAGCTCGTACCCGTGGAGAGCAGGTAAATGCCGATGCCTGAGCCCGGCGTGTTGCTGGTGAAGGAGTTGCCCGTGTAGCTGACGGTCATGGCCGCCTCGGGGCCGCCGCCCGTCTTGGCGGCCTCCTCCGCCTCCGTCACATAGGGGGATGCCTGGGGACGCTCCCGCGATCCCTCGGGAGGTGTGAGCGCGCTCCCCAGACTCCAGGCGTAGCTCCCGTAGTAGGTCACCCCGCCCACACCCGCCGACGAGGCGGTGATCACGTTGTCATACACATCGGCGCTCGAGGCGCCCGGATACCCCGCATACTGCTCCAGGTCTATCGCCATCTGCCCGTCGGTGACCGTGTTGTGGTGGATGTCCAGCACCCCACCCGAGGCGATGCCCAGGATGGAGCTGGAGGACCAGGTGCCGCCCGTGTACGAGAATCCCCGGATCTCGTTGTAGGCAATGGTGCCAGTGGCCTCCCACCCGAACTGGATCCCGAGCTGTGCGTCGCTTCCCGCCCCCACGGGGCCCTGCCCGATCACCACGTTGTGGTGCACGTTCCCCACGCTGCCGGGGTGGTTGACGATGATGTTCCCCTTGCCGCAGTCGTACACCGAGTCATGGTGGATCTCCACCGTATGGGCGTACGAGCGGGGGTTGTCATGGTTCGCCAGAATCCCCACCCCCCAGCCGGCTCCCCCGAAGGGGTTTCTCCGCACCCGCTTCACGGTGCAGTTCCGTATCTCGCCCGAGGCCTTGAAGTACTGGATGCCGCTCATGTAGGCGTGCGTGTTCCCCGCCCCCTCTCCGTCCACTGTGAACCCGTCCACCACAACGCTCGTCCCCAGAGAGTCCACCCCGATGATGGGGCGCTCCTGCCGTGCGGGCAGGAAGGGCTGGGCCATGAGGGCCAGGGGCGGCACCACGAACGTGGCGTTGCTCCCCGCGGAGGCCTGCAGGAAGAGGTTCTTGTTGATATAGACCTGCTCCCGGTAGGTGCCCGGACCCACGATCACGGTGTCCACCGCGTTCGCCCCGTTCACGGCGGCCTGGATGAACATGAGGTTCTCCACGTACAGCCGCCCGTCGGTCAGGTTCCGGATGTAGGCCCCGGCCGGGACGAGGTGATCCGGCGCGGGCACGCCGGTGGCCGCCGCGGCGGCCTGGCCCAGGGTCTTGTAGAACCTCACCCGGGGGAGCGCATCATCCTGCGGGCCCAGCAGGGCATGTTCGAAGTCGGCCTGCAGAATCCGGATGTTCACGCCCGGTCCGTAGCCGTAGGTGGGAGCGTAGCCGGGCGGATCCTGCTCGGTATAGAGCCCGCCGTTCCGCTGGCCGTTCTCCCCGAAGGAGTTGGTGCCCGCAAACACGATGTTGTCCGTGGGGAAGAGCGGATCGGTCTGCACGCGGATCCCGCCCCAGGTGTTGTTCGCGGTCGTGATGTTGGTGAAGGTGGCGCCGTTGATGTTCCGCACCACCATGCCCGTTCCGCCGTTGTTGTAGAGGTTCACGTCGGTGACAGAGACCCCTGTCCCCGTGTGGAACTCCAGCCCGGCCCGGTAGAAGTCATGCACCACCAGGTCTTCCACCGTGGCGCCCGCAAAGGAGGCCGAAAACTTGATGCCGTAGCGGGGGTTGGAGCTCACCGTCTGCCCGGCTCCCACCACCGTCAGGCCCTTCAGGGCCACTCCCGAGACGGGGATGAAGATGCCCGTGAGCGGGCTCCCGTACCCTCCCGTTCCCGTGGTGTTGATGACCACCAGCGAGGGGTTCCCCTGGTTCCCGATCAGCGTCCGGTCGGGCTTTCCCGTGAAGTTGAGGCTCTCGGTGTAGGTGCCCGCATCCACCGTGATCGTGGTGGGGAACACCGCGATGGAGTTGTCGATGGCCGCCTGAATCTTGAGGGGAGGCGTGACGAAGAACCCCGTGCCGTCGGTCTTCTCCAGGGCCCCGTTCTGCGGATGCGGCAGCGTGGAGATGGCAAGCAGGCCGTTCGTCAGGTTGTCCACCATCGCCGCCACGTTGGGGAAGTCCACGTAGTTCCAGATGCGGTAGGCCCAGCCGTTCCCCCCCACGTCCGTGTTGTAGAGCCCGCTCCCGTTCTCCAGGTAGTAGGCCGCCGACTCCCCGAGACTGGATGTGGTCTTGTCCAGGTTGATGTTATCTGATCCGCGCGAGAGGTATGTGGAAACATACACCGCCACCCCGCCCCAGGCGTTTCCGCTCGTGGTGATGTGATCCAGGGACACGTTCGTGCACCCCGAGATGCCGATCCCCACCCCGTAGGTCGCGCCCGTGACGGTGATGTAGCTCAGGGTCCCGTTGTCCACCCCGTGGAACGAGATGCCCGAGCGGTAGGAGCCCGCAATCGTGATGTGGTGGAGCGTGATGGTGCTGATGGGTGTCACCACGGGCTCCGGGGCCACGTGGATGGGGTATCCGCTCCCCACCCCCGATGCCGGGGTCACCGTGAAGTTCCCCATCGTGACGTTCGACACCGAGACATGGATCCCCCAGGAGGCCCCGTTCCCCGAGACGTTCACGATGACCCCCGTCTGCGAGACGCCCTGGAGGGTGAGGGCCTTGTTCACGTTGATGGTGGCGCCGCCCGTTCCGTAGGTGCCCGCGGGAATGGCCAGGATGTCCCCCGGGGCGGCGGCATCGATCATGGCCTGGATGGGGTTGGTGGAGCCCGTGTTCATGTGCCACCAGGAGAGCCCCGTCACCGCGGTCGTGTAGCTCACATCGATCCCGTCCAGCAGCACGTCAATGGGGTTCCCGCTGAAGATGGTCCCCGCCAGGATGGCCGCCGAGACCGAGGCCCCGTTCGAGTTCAGGGGGTTGTCCTTGATGTAGAGCCCGGCGATCACCGAGTTCTGGATGGTCACCCCGCTCAGGTTCACGGCGGAGGTGCCGCCGTTGGAGCTGTACCCGTCGTAGTTGTCGATCTGGATGCCGTAGTCGCATCCCGAGATGATTCCCCCCGTGATGGTGACGGTGCTGGTGGTGGTGCAGTTCCAGACCTCGATCCCGATCGTGAGCCCCGTGATGTTGTTCCCCGAGGCGTTCACGCCCACCGAGCCCCCGATGGAGGAGAACAGGATCCCCCGGGTGGGGCTGTAGCCCGGCACGTCGGTGATCGTGTTGTTGTTCACGTCGAAGGTGGAGGCGCTTCCGTACAGCAGGTTGAAGAAGATGGCCAGGCGGCTCGTCTCGATGGAATTGTTGGAGATCGAGTGCGTGGTACCCGGGTCCGCCTGGTAGAAGTTCCCCGTCTGGATGCCCACGCGGGTCCGCGTCAGCACGTTCCCCGTGATGGAAGCATAGAAGTTGTTGTAGATCAGGATGCCGATGCCCCACGAGGCGGGCATCATGTTGTCCAGCTTGTTGTCGGTGATGTAGTTGTTGGTGGTGGCGTTGGCATCCGGCGTATAGTTGTAGAAGTGGATGGCGGCGTACGAGAATGTCTGCAGGATGTTGTTCTGGACCGTGATGTCGCCCACCCGGTACTCGCAGTAGATGCCCGAAGCCGCGTCCACATCCTCCCCGTTGATCAGGAAGCCGCTCGTGAGGGTGGGCGTGTTGCCGTTCAGGGTGAAGCCCTTCACCGTCACGTTGCCGGCCTGGATCTCGAAGATCACCGAGAAGAGAAGCGGCGTGTAGTCGTACGGACCCGAGGTGGCGGAATAGACCACCGCTTCCGGCACGCGCGACCCCATGTTGGGGTTGATGGCCGCGTTCGGTCCCAGCAGGCTCAGGGCCTTGGCGATCACCACGTTCTCGGTGTAGCTCCCGGCGGCCACGTTCACCGTGCCGCCGATGTCCACGGCGTTCACGCCTCCCTGGATGGTGGCGAACTTGGTCACGCCCCAGCCCGGCGTAGCGGGGGTGAAGTCATCGTCCACGTCCACCACGGGGGCCAGAAGGCCCTCCACGGGGGGCGCGGCGGTCCGGCCGGCGGACGGATGCATGGGCTGCGGGATTGCCTCCTCCTGCGCGAACGCAAGAACCGGGAGAAGAAGAACCAGCAGTCCGGCACACAAAGTGCGGAGCAATGTGGTCATGGCGTACTCCGATGTAATGGATGAGGTGGGTGAGTCTGATATGAAGAGCGTCGAGTGCGCATGCACGTCATCCGGCCCCCTGCTGCAGGCCGGACAAGAGACACCTCAGGGGCGGTGTGCACCCTGTTTGTGTCCCTGGTTCGATGAGGATTGGACGGGCGTTTCCGGGGAAGGCGGTCCCCCCCCCGCTGTTTCGAAAAACCGAAACCCCTTGAAATGCGGAAGGACGGACGCCCCGTCTATTCTACACGCGTTTCTACTGAGATGCAACTCCTCCCGCTACGGGTTTCCCCTCGTGGAACTACGGGGAGACCGAAAAAGAATGCCGCATTCGGGGCCTCCGCCGCCTTTCCGTCTCCCGTCAGTTCCACACCGCCACCCGGAGCCCTCCCCATCGCGTCCTGTCGAGCGGACTGCTCCCGTCTTCGGTGTCCAGCGCCCCGTAGTCGAACTGAACGTCGGCATGCTGCAGGAGGAATCCCCCGATTCCCTCCGCATCCATGGGAACCTCCAGCATGGCGAGGAGCTTCACCACCCCGCCCAGGCGGATTCCCCACCCTGCGGTGTTGTACCGCCTGTTCCCCCTCTGCGGATCCTCCTCAAAGCGCCCTCCCCGCAGGGAGAAGATCTCAAGGAGGGTCAGCTCCCACCCCTTCCGTTTCTCGGTCTCGGGATTGGTGTGCCCGCGCACCACCTCGTCATAGAATCGGATCGCCCCCAGTCCCTCCTTGTACTCCCACCCTGCGGGCCTGATGATAGTCCCCGCGGAGTCCCGCAGCTCCCCGTAGCGCCGGAGGAGCAGATCCCCCGCCTCGGTGCTCCACCGGAAGGAGACCACCTTCCAGTCCATTCCACCCTTCCGCCAGCAGAGTCCCACATCCACGCCCATCCCCGCCCGCCCGTACCGGGGGAGCGGGTCGGCCTGTGCCGGATCGATGTACGTGATGGACTCCTGTCCCAGGTTGTTCTTCGCCACCCCCAGACTCCAATCCAGGTAGGGGACGAACGATGGCATGATCTCGATGGGTCTTCCCGCCGCCTCCGACGCAAGGCGAAGGAGGGGGATCTCCGCCAGGAAGCCGATGTCATGCAGGGCGGCCTTCCCTTCCGGAACCGCCATGGAACCCGGCCACTCCTCCCCCGGGAGGCCGATGCGGGAAGTCACGCTCCTGGATGTGAAGCCCGCCGCCGCCCGGATCCACCAGTCCACCCCCGCACCCACCGACAGCTGGTTGGACGACTCCCACGCCTCGAACGTCTCGATCGGCTCCGGCCCCGAGGAGCTCGTCCGGACGAACTCCCCCAGGTTCAGGAAGATCCTGGAGAATCCCACCCCGATGCTGATGGGGGGAAGCCCCTCATCCAGTGTGCGCAGGTTCACACCGGCGTTGAAAGCGTATGTCCTGAGGTAGAGATCCGAATGCTGGAGCTGCGGCAACCAGTTCACGCGGTTGTACCCGAACGAGAACCACTGCCGCCCGGCCTGGAGGCCCAGGTGGGCGGGGTTCAGGACCGGCCCCAGGGGATCGGAGGTTCTGATTCCCGCGAATGCATCCGCCGTCCCTCCCGCCTCCGCCGAGGGAGTCACAAGCAGGAAGGGCACAGCCGTCTCGCCCTGCGAGAAACAGGCAGATGCGGCAAGCAGGAACGCCGCCGCACAGGACACATACGCCTTCGTGGTCATGGCCCAGGCTCCATTGTTGGAGAGCATGAAGAAGAACCCCGCCTCCTCAGCCGCCCGTCAGCGGAGCGGCTTCCAGACTCCTCACCATCTGGTTGACGACGGCCCGGAGAGCTGCCATCGCCCGTTCAAACTTGTTCGAACCGAATCCCCCGTATGACCTGCGTTCCCTGGCTGCCGACCGGAACGTGCCCTCCCAGAGGACCCGGCGGTTCTCCGTACCGACAAGCTCCACGGCGGTCTCGGCCTCCCATTCCACATCCCTTTCCCGCAGGTTCACAAGCGCCGCGGCCGCCGCCATCCCGGCCGTCCCCGCCAGCGTGGGAAGAACGTCTTTCTCAAAGGAGAATGCCGGCACCTCCCACGGAGCATCCGCTGCGCGTGGCTCCTTCTGCACCGCGCTGATCATGAGGGGCACCGCGATGGCAGCAAACACGAACGCGGGCACGAGCACATCCACCGCATCGGTCTGGTAGGATGCGCAGAAATGCCGCACCTCCCCCAGGAGCACCGCATCCACGCCCGCCTCCCGCAGGCTGTCCAGCCGCCTGTCGGTCAGGTCCCCTGGGTCCATCCTCCGGAACCTGACCGTATCGAACGACCCCGTGAATGCGAGATGCCTTGCCACCATCCTGGAGATCCCTTCGGCCACCCCCCCTTTGAATTCGGCGTCGTGCGTGTAGTCGCCGGCGTCCCCCAACCCCATCCGCTCCCTGGCTTTCTCGCTCCGCTCCTGCTCGGGGCGCAGATCCGAGAACAGCGTCACGATGACATCCAGATCATGGCGGGTCCCCGAGGGGTGGGCCTCTTCCCTGTCCAGATGGTACCGGATGACGTATCCCCCGCAGTCGGCTGCAAAGAACGCGGCGATGCAGGCGGACGCAAAGCCGGTGCGTCTCCGGACGGTGTGCTGCGGTCCCATCCCCCCTCCTCAATAAAGGAGCGCGGCGAGCCCCAGGCTCATGCTGAAGGTGGTCATGGCCGACCCCTCCTCGAGGGTCGTGAACGAGACTCCGATCTCCACCGGGATCCCCGCGTTCCTGTCCACCCTGTTCATGAGTCCGAGAGCGAATGCCACGATGCTCCCGCTCTGGGTGTCCGTCATCTCCCTCCACGAACCCGAGGTGTAGGCCTCGTAGGTCCGGCTCATGCTCGTGTACTGGACCCCCAGACTCAGGTATGGGTAGAGACTGCTGCGCTCCGAGCCGAAGGCAAAGGCGATGGTGGGTCCGATGGACACCTGGGAGGTGCTGACCTTTTCGGCGCTGAGCGAGACATACCCCAGCGTGCCGCCGAGTCCGAACCCCTTCCCACCCGCGAACCAGAGCACCTCTGGAGCAAGCCCCACTGCCGTCACCGTGGACCCTTCCGAGGTCAACAAAGAAAGCGATGCGGCTCCCCCCAGCCAGACGGCCCCCTTCGCAATGGGGAACCTCTCCGGGGCGGCGCCCGCAGGAGTTGCGGGGGAGGAAGAGCCCGGAATGACGGGGCCTTCCGTCCTTCCTCTCTTCGCATCGGGAAGCGGAGGACTCCCTTCCGGTCTCAGACACGCCTTCGGGATCGCCATCACCCCGAAGGCCGTCCGGACACGGATGGTGTCGACACCGTCATCCAGAACCCTCCCCTTGATCACGGTTCCGTCTTCAAGGGTGAAGACCCTCGGCTCGACGGGCGACGGAGCCGGGAGGAATTCCTCCTTCAGGATGTTCTCCCTCCGGATCGTCAGCGTGCCGTAGTCGGTCTCAACCACGACCACGCTGTCGGTTCGGGCGGCGATTCTACCCTGGACGGTGGAGCCGTCGTTCAGATACAGGATCCGTCCCGGGGTTTGCCCGGAGCCCGTCTGACAGAACAGGCAGACAAACCCCGCAAGAAGGGCCGTTCGCAGGTTCATGCGCATCTCCTTCTTTGGATGTGACCGGTCCGGATGGGTGCCTGCCGTGTGCGGTTTTCCACGGGACCATCCTGCGCGCAGGGGCTTTGTCCTTCCGCGGCCGGGAGGTGAACCCACGGAAGGGCGGCAACAGGTTTCCCACCCCGCGGAAGAGCGGAAGCTGAGCATCGACATAGGAGAAACGTCCCAGGACACCGGCGGGTCCCGGGGACCGGAACAACCTGCCTGGAGAGAGCCGGGTCCTGAAGAAGCACGAGAAACCGCTGAGCGGGAGGTGAACCGAAACCCAGCCGGAAGCTACCACCGGCGCGGGAAAAAAGCAACCGTGCGGAAGCCCCCCACGCCGGGCCGCCGGAACGGGCGCGCGACCCTCTCCCACCCCTCCGGTCCCCCCCCTGCCCCTCCAACCCCTCCCTGGCGTTCCTTTCGACGC
>JBAVEL010000057.1:0-33164 GCA_049587715.1 Bacteroidota bacterium | reverse complement strand
ACGCCATCCCGGCCAGGAAGAAGGCCATGCTCAGGTAGAGGCACTTCATGAACTCCCGGTTCTTCGTGGGCAGGACGAAGAAGACGTCCCTCTGTTCATCCGGGGCAAGCTCCCGGTACATGGCGGGGCTGTTCTTCCAGATCCTGTGCAGACGTCTCAAAGCCCGTATGCTGAAGAAGCCGGACGCAGACAGCACAACGAAAGCGGGGATTCCTGTCCACCAATTCATGGTCTCATTTTCTGAAGCGCCCGGCTGCAGCGGAGGGAGGCCCGTGTCGGAACAAAGAGGTGGGTCCCTCTATCCGAACGTGCACCTCGCGACATCCTCTCCCGGCTTGCGCCTCGCGGTGGACGATTCTGCCCTTGCCTTGTAGTCTTCTGGATCTCATATTCAGTCGCCGGGGGGTCCCAGACACGCGCGAACGTGGTCGCGCGTCTCCGGGTCTTCAATCCACAGGTAACACGCAGTCATGCCGCGTGTAAGGAGAATTCGATATGCCTGCGCAAGAGCAGCCCGGAGTCTCTCGTGTGCACCCCCAAACGCGTGGTCCGCTTTTGCCGCCCGGACGCTCCGCTCGAGACCGGTATCATGCACATGCGTCAGGTCGGGCCGCCAATGGTCCTTGCGCCAGACCAGATCTCCCAGCCATAGTACGCCAATGCTGTCGAAATCGAACCCTCTAACTGCATACGGGCACCCGACCTCGCAGAGCGGGTCTGCGTGCATGGGGCTCCCCACGGGCGCCTGGATGAACCATGTATAGTCGCTGCCGTTGTGAGGGATGAAGTTCCAGACCTTGCTCCAGTACCGCCGGGTTCCCGAGTCGTCCACGTATGGTTCATGGAAGTCTCGTTGCGCGGCCGGGAGGGCGTGAGGCCGTGCAGCACCTTTCGTCTTCCATTCGCGCGCGTAGCTGGCCAAGAGACGGACGGTCTGGCCATGCGTCGCTTTGTCTCGCAGCCATTGCTCCAAGATCGTTGGAGTAGCTGCGATCCGTACGTCGAAGAGTTTGCGCCACCGGCGGGCGATGGCCGCAAGGTCCGATGCCGATCGCCCCTGCAGTAGACCTTCCACCCAGGCCACGTAGTCGGTGGATCCGGCGCATCGAAACTGCGCCCCCTCCAGGGAGATGGGTTCGCCGATCTCGGCACCCAGTTCCCCACCCCACCGCAATATGTCGGCAAGTGAGGTGTTCTCCCGGTCTCGAAACCCCTGTTCGGCATCCAACAGGAAGATCGAGACGGTCGAACAACGAATGATATGCCACCCGAGTGGCCCGAAAGTCGGCGCGAACCCGAACTGACCACGCCCCTCTGCGTGTTCCGGGTTAATGAGGGCATGCGCCTCATCGACCACCGAGACAAGGTACTGCTCGTCGCACGCGCCATCTTGGAAGGTCACAGCCCAGTCACGCAGGAGCTGTACGTTGTTGCGCCAATCTGCGCAATTAGTCGCGAAGTCACTGCCATGTTTGCGGCGTAGCTGCCCAAAGGTCTGAGTCGTCACAGGGACATAGCTTGCTGCGCGCTTGACCACACCCCCTGCCCCCCGCGACCCACCGGCCACCTGGAAGAGTTTTGACCAGTTACTCGTCTGAGCGGTCGATGTAGTGGTTAGTACTGCGGATCCCTCCGGCAGACGACTATCGGTGACCAGCGCAGACCATATGCGAGCAGCGAGGACAGACTTGCCCGACCCGGGCGGACCCTGGATGACAATCACCTGCTTGCGAGGCCTGCCTCCGGCGAAGACGCCCGTCTCAAGCCGAGCCCGTACCAGGGCAAAAGCCCGACGCTGGTGGTCGAGCAGCTCGAATGGGCTATTCGCCCGATCGCGAATCTGAGCCCCGATCTGGCGGATGAACCCGCGATCCTGCCGATAGCGACCGGCGACAAAGGCACGCGCGAACCTCTCGTCCGGTGCATCAAGGTGCGGAACAAGATACCCCGGCAACGCCTCGCGCACACTATTCGCCGCCATCGTAAAGCATGGATACTCGCGGACCAACGCATCGTTCGGCGGCTCCACATACCGGTCCACAAAGTAGTCGCGTGTGAAGAGCACGCAACCTCGCACTCCTGCGCGCTGGTCCTGAACAGCAGAATGGAAACGTCGGCAGTATTCCGTGTAGCCGCGCACCTGATCCGCTGGGTGCAACGTCATCTCGCCGCCGCGCTCCATCAGCCCCTCGGTCGGCCCCGGCCGATCACCCCGGGTAATCCAGTGCTTCAGCTCCACGATGACTGCCGAAGGTCCGGCCGCGCCCCGACCAAGCAGAACAACGTCGCACCAGTAGGATGCGGCCGGGAGCTGGTACTCAAGCGCAAGATAACCATGGCCGGTGAAGTAGAGATGCAGTCCACTGTATGTGGGCGACGCAAGCGCGTTCGCCAAGGCAGGGAGCGATGATTCCCATGCCTCCCGCTCCTCGTCCCCGGTCCGCCCGGTTGCGGATTGGAGCGCACCAATCAGGCCAGGTCGATCTGTGTGGATCGCCTCTCGAAACTCGGATACTGTTAGTAGCATGTCTTCAGGGGTCCCATCCTGCATCTCGTCGTACAGATCACCCGATCACACACCTGCCAAGATCCTCCCCCGCACCACACTCCTTCGTCTGGAGCCACTGCGCATCCGGAGACCCCAGAACGGAACAGGAAGGGCCAAACAGCAATGGGGACCCTCTATGCTTGTGCCACAGCAGCAGGTCGAAACATTGAGGCAAGCCACCCCATGCGAGCGGCAGTATTAGGTAGATCGAGCGTTATGACCGCCTCGCCACAACCGCGAAGGTAATTCGACATCGAAAAGAAACTCACTTCTGAAAACTGCTCAGAAGTCAGAGGCATCATGAAGAAAGGGTCTGCAAGACCATCCGGGTGGATCGGCCACCAGTAGCAAACCAGGGGCTTGATGGGAAGGCCTTCGCACCCTTCAGGAGGCCTCATGGGCGTCAGCACCTTACGGACATTCTCCTTGATGAAGGTGAACCCATTCCACTCGCCCTTCCAGCGCGCGATTCGATACTCACTCTGCCGCTCCTTTGGAGCATCAATCGGGAGAGGGGTACCACCGAGGGCATGGGCAGACCACGACTTCACTTCGACTTGATACAGAACCTCAGTCGCGTCGTGCCTAAGATGTATCCATCCATCGAGCCGTCGCCCCTTCTTCGTGCCCTGGGTGCACGGCCCGATCAACCGCTCAACGACTGCCCCGTCACGGCTCAGATAACGTCTCAGCAGCGCCAGCCCCAAATCCTCACCACAAACCTGAGTGACAGCCGTCGCATGGCACCTACTTCCGGCCGGCTTCTCGTCAAGAAACCGCAGGGTCTCTCGCACATCCAGGTTGAGCATGGGATTCTGGGATCCCACTATGGTGTCCTCCTTGGACGTTGATGTAACCACTCTCTTCATTGGTATATGTGTGCAGTAGCCTCGTCTGCAACAACATGCTCCGGCCGCGCCCGGCAAACCCATATGCCTACCCCATATCTCTCGACCATCGTCCACTTGGTTGCGAGCCGGGCGTCCAGGTGACGTGATATCTGGAAGGGTTCTCCATACGGGCCCAACGGTCCATGGCTTGCAGCACACCGCATAGCCTCCGTCCGTCCGAAAAGGTGGTTGGTCGATCGAAAGCCGCACCACGCGATGCAGCAGGGCTTGCCGGGGCGGGCCGGGGTAGCAAGACAAAGAGCAGCCGCACTTGTCTGCGGACCTTCAACCCGCCCCGCATTGGAAGAAGGGCGATCTCTTGACTCTCTCCTTTGTCAAGGGGTTAGGCGGCCCACTATTCTGAAATCAGCCCTACTGGGCAATCCGTGGGACGAGTCTCGTTCCATCTTCTGATGAGCTTGGGCCTGGCGAACCTGAACCAGACTATTACAAGCTTGAGTTCTCGGTCCGAGATGATACCACGAAGCAGTCGACAGTCGTCGATAGCAAAGGAAGCGTCGATCTTCTCGCCCAGAACATGGAAATGTGCGGGAGGATGTTCGTTTGGGCGCACCTCGATCTTCAGCCCCTTGATGTAGTCGACCAACGCCCGGATTGAGAGGAGATGGCCGTCTTCGGACACTGAGTGATTGGTGAGGAGTCCTTGGAGGGTCTCCGCCAGTTCCTTGAGAGTCTCCGCGGCCCGGACTCGATTCGCTATGACTTCTTCGAAAGTCATGCTTGAAACGGAAGACGCATGCCCAACGACAGCATCACCTGTGGCGCGCGCCTTCGCCGCCGCTGTATCCCTCAAGAGCCCTGACACGCGCCCGCCAATAGGTGCATGTGGTGGTTAGCGCCCAACCCCTGGCGACCGGCCCACATAGGCTGGGACGACCGGTTTCTTTCTGGACGCGGTGATTCGGAGCGTGCCGTATCCTCTCTTCAGGGACAATTCGCAATGGTCCCTTGAAGCCACCCGGGAGTACCGCCTCATCCGTTTCTTCCAGTTTGCGTATCTGTAGAGACGGCCACCAAGAAAATGAAAGCCACTGTGTGTTCGGAAGAAGAACCCGGGTTCGCTGGCAAACATGTGATAGGGCACGCTGCTAACGTTATCGAAGTCGAGCATCAGCAGATGCGCGTCTTCATACTGGTTCACGCGGCTGTTGATCCCAAGCACATAGTCCGTCGCGTCAGATATGCCGAGGGCTTTAGCGGTGCGCGTAGCAGATGCGAGAAGACGGCGCAGCCAGCGGTCGGTAAGGCGTCCCTTGGGACACCAGACCGTGAAGCGGGTGTGGTGATGGTAGGACCGCGGGCAGTAGAAGTCGAAGGAGAAGTCGCGAATAGTCGGGTTGTCTTGCACGAGCAATGTGATGATGCGTGCCATCGAGATCGGAGGAATCTGCTTCTGGGCTCGGTGAATGAGGGCGTCGACTACGCGAACGCGAACTTCGAGGTCCCGCTGCATCGTCGGGACGTACTCCCCATAGTCGGCCTTGCGCCGATCTTCGTAGTATGTCTTGAGAAGCGCCCCGTATCTGACGGGAAACCCCCTTTGCGTAACCCAAGCTTTGCCAAACTGGTTCTTAATAGCATCGTGCGTGTTGGCAGAGTTCCCAATGAGTCGCAGGAGGGCCACGGCGGTATGATGGGCGCTGTAGTAAAGCCGGCTGTATGCACCCAGCCGGGTACGCCCACTGGGGATCAGCACCCGTGCCTCCTCCAAGGCGTCGATGGCCCGAACAATCCAGTGGTGGGCGCGTTCGATATCACGATCGGAGTACTTTGGACTAGGCATTCACCCCTCACTCGCGTCTGTGGTGCTAACGCCGCGGTTCAGCGGTGGCGCCTTAGCGCCCTGCCCCGCAACCGCCTCTTAGCTCGGTGCGCCGCGACCTGGTCAATCACGTAGTTCATCACGGCGACAAACGACTGGGTGTCGAGAAAGTAGTTCGGATACGCTTGGCGCAGGGCGGCAATGGGTCCGGCGGACACGAGCACAGCCTCGACAGGCTCGCCGGCCTTGGTGCGTTGCTCTACCTTTGCGTAGTCGACGGTTGCCTGCTCCAGGCTGGCCAACGCGTAGGGACGAATGGTGACGGTCCGCTCCGTGGAATCCAAAACAATCAAGTGATAGGCGCCCTGACCACGCTCAGCGGTGATGCGATCCGCCGCGATTGCGAACCCTTGGAGGCGCCGCAAGACGCGCAATCTGGCTTCAGTGGCCGCAACAGCAGCGAAAACCTCTGCACGTTCCTGCCTTTCGAACCCAGGCACTGGTGTGGTTCCTTCGATGACGGCAAGAGCAGCGCCTGCCTGTGTGAAGAACTCGCGCCATTCCTGGTCACCTTGACCCGCCTTCAGCGCCTGGCCGAGAAAAGTCCCCATTGTTTCGACTGCCGTCGCCCACGCGTGCTGTCGTTGTGTGCGCAATTGCAGTTCGAGCGATAGGCCGTTGTAGGCGGGGGCACGACTGTTCACGTATCTGTAGATCAGATGCACGCCGCGGTAGCCGTCGTCCTTGGGTTCGTCGATATAGTTCTTTGAGTTGGTGAGCACGTGCTCGAACGTTGAGGCTCTATAGTTCTTCTCGAGCGCGCGCACTCGCCTGATGGACGTCAGAACTGCTCGCAGCCCAGCGATATCTTGCATCCGGGCAAGCTGCATACCGTCGAAGCGCTGCAGTTTGAAGAGGATTGAAGGGGCGCGCTTGAGGCGCTGGGCGACGATGGTGTTTCCATACCCGTTGCGCAGCTTGGCCCTCAAGGTGGCTTGAAATGTGTTCATGGGATAGCCATGGCAGGCCCGCCAGTTTGCAAGAACATCGGCCGCCCATGCTTGATCACCGAGAGAAAAGGCAGCGAGGTTGGCGAGGATGTCGCCGGCCCTGTTGACTTGGCTCCGTGAAAACCTCGGCTCTACGAATGCCATCGGGTCTTGATCTTCAGCGAGCTAACTCGTATTAGGCTGGTCCACCCATCTCCTCGGTAATGGCGGTCTGGATCAGCCCGAGATGAATTCGGTTCGGCGTGCGAATCGGTTTCAAGTGCACGAGATGCATGGCTTGTCGAACATTGGCCGGTTTCGCGAGTGGTATTAGATGGGTCGGCCTGAGATGCAGCGCATACTCCCCCGACAAGGCGAGGCACAACTGCGGAGAGAGCGGGATGCCGGGGAAGCGGTGTCAATGAACCGGGAGGATCTGCCTCAAATCTACTTCCGGCATTCGAAAAAAGCAACCTTCAAGTACGGTTTCTTTGCAGGCCGGGGGGCGCCCAAGGTGCGAGTCGGGCTGCCGGTCGAGGTGCCGGCCGAGGCACTGGTCAGGGTGCTGGTCGGGCTGGCGGTTAAGGTGCCGGTCAAGGCGCCCGTCGGAGTGTAAGGGGAGGCATCGGCCTTGCTTCTCCCCCCCCTTCTTGATAGATTCCCCAGGTCACCACGGAAAGGGGCTTCATGCTCACCATTCGGGGGAAGGGCGTCGCATATATGGCCGGGTGGCTGGCTGTGCTGGCGGCTGGGCCGGCAGGCGCCTCCACCCCCACCACATTCCACTTCCTCCGGGCGGAGGTGAGTGCCCGTTCCGCCGCTGTGGCGGGTAGCGGGATCGCCGTGGGGGGGGACCCCTCCTGTCTCTTCACCAACCCCGCTGCGGCGGGGGTGCAGGGACTCACCAACGCCTCGGTGGGGTTTTTCAAGCACCTTCTGGACATCAACGCTGGGTTTGCCGCATACACCCGTCCTTTCGAGGGGATCGGGACTCTCTCGGCGGGCATTCAGTACTACAACTACGGGAAGTTCGACGAGACGGATGAGCGCGGAAACATCATCGGGTCCTTCGGGGCGGGGGACTTTGCCCTCACACTCGGGTGGGCGGACCTCGTAGAGGAGAACCTGCGGGTGGGGGGGAACCTCAAGGTCATCTATTCTTCGATCGCGGGATACTCCGCCTCGGGACTCGGAACAGACCTTGGGGTCTACTACGAGATGCCCGAGAACCGCATGACACTCGGGATGAGCGTGCGGAACCTGGGGTTCCAGCTCGGGAGCTACAACGGCGTGAAGGAAGCTCTCCCGCTGGATGTGGCCGTGGGTGGGTCGGTCGTCCCGCGGGGGATACCTCTCCTTCTGAGTGTGGCATTCGAGAAGCTGAACGCGGAAGGGGCGGGGTTCGGAGACAGGTTCAGGGCATTCTCCGTGGGAGCTGAGTTCACACTCAGTCCATCATTCCAGCTTCGCTTCGGGTACAACAACGAGGAGAGGCGGGATCTGAAGGTGGGGACATCCTCGGGACTTGCGGGGTTCTCAGGCGGGTTCGGGATCCGCGCAGGCGAGTACCGGGTGGACTACGCCCTTTCCTCGCTGGGGGGCATCGGGAGTCTCCACCGCTTCACACTCGGGACGAACCTCTAACTCCTCAGTGCGGGGCGAAGCCCTCCACCAGCTTCGAGCCCGCATAGAACAGCAGCATCCCTCCGAACACCAGCACGGGCACAATCCGCTTCCGGGAGTGGTTGATCTCTGGAATGAGGTCGCTTGCTCCTACGTAAGTAGAAAGCCCCGCCGAGAGGGCAAACGCCGCCCCTACGGTCCCCTCCCCTATCCCCGAAATCAGAAACACGCTGGCGGCTCCCGCCAGTGTCGCGACCCCCACGGCCACCGAGGCAAGCAGAGCGGTTCTGCGCCCCTGTGAGGCCGCCATCATCACGGATGCGACGGTGAGCCCTTCGGGAATCTTGTGAAGAAGGATGGCCAGAAAGACAAGCAGTCCCAGGGCAAAATCAAACTGCATCCCCGCTGATATCGCGAAGCCGTCGAAGAAGGCGTGTACGGCGAGCCCGGCAAACGTGGAGAATCCCCCCACACGCGACACCACCATCTCGGGGTGGGTCTCCTCCCCGAAGTGCATGTGCCCCACCACCGTGTGCTCGAAGAAATGCAGGATGGAGTATCCGAGCAGCATCCACAAGGGGGCTTCATACCCCACGGCCTCGATGCTTTCGGGCACGAGCTCCAGGAACACAAGGGCCAGAAGGAACCCCGCGCTCAGGGCGAGAAGCTCCTCCTGCACCTTTGCGGGCCATTGCTTCTTGAGGATAACGAGCGCCCCCCCCAGGATCTCCGCCACCGCGGCGATCAGGCCGTAGAGAAGTATGGTCAGCTCCATGATCCCTGCTCCTACTGCACGTAGGGGGTCTTGAGGTACTGCTCCGCCTGGCGGTAGGAGTCCTTGTACTCCCGCATCGCCAGCACCTTCCGGTATTGCTTCCGGGCCAGATCCCTCTTCTCCTGGAGGTCGTATATCATTCCCACCTTCAGGTTGGTGAGAATCATGAACGCCGAGGGTTCCTCCGTGTCCAGTGTGCGGGAGAGCTCATCGCACCGGTAGAAGTGCACAAGGGCCGGCTGGAACTCCCGCCTGTTCATGCGGGCAAGGCCCAGGTAGTACTCCGCCTCCCGTTCGGCGGCCGCACCGTAGCCCCGCTCGGCGCGTTGGGCCCGCGCACTCACCGAATCAAATGCCGCCTCCGCCTGGGGCCACTGTCCCAGGGAGACGGAGGTCCTTCCGAGATAGCGGTGAAAGAGGGGATTCCGGGGAAAGCGCGTGTGGAGCCGGAGGGCCAGATCCATGGCCTTGGGGTAGTTCTTCTCGAACTGAAAGTAGATCTGCATCAGGAAGTAGGTGGCCTCTATGTCGGCGTACTTCCCGCGCTCGGAGGCATCCGTCAACTGGCGGATACCCAGTGCTTTGTCCCCGCGGGGAACGAACACAAGGAGGGGCTTCACAAAGGGATACTCCCGGGGCACCACCTCCGCATAGTAGTTGTAGATGCCCGAGCCGAGGCGGATGTCGTAGTTGGCGGGGTCGAGGGCGGATGCGGTCTGCACCAGAGGAAGGGCCTTCCTCCCGGCGTTGGCCGCCGCCAGCCACTCGGAGCGGTGGGCGTTCAGCCGCCCCTTGAACCCGATGGCGCCTCCCTTGAAGAAGAGCGCCGTGACATCCCGCTCGTCCTTTTCCAAAATGCGGTCGCAGAGGTCCACCACCCCGTCCAGGGCATCATGGAAGCGGTCGTCGTAGCGGTCGTTGTCTATGTCTATCAGGATCCTCCACCAGAGCACCATGGCCTGGAAGAAAGGACCCGCAGGATGCTCGGGCTTGAGACGCACAAGCTCGGCGAACTCCCTCTCCGCCTGCTCGAACTCCAGGTTGTACACATACTCGATACCCTGCCTGACCCGGGTATCGAACTCGGGGTCTCTGTCCGTGCCCCCAAAGGCAGGAGGCGCTGCGGAGAAAAGGACCGCCAGCGCGATCAGCATCCTCATGCGGGTGTCTCCCCGGGGGGTGCGGGAATGGGGAGGTCTTCCACCGTATCGAGGGTGATGATGCCTTCCTGGGCCTCCAGGTGCCGGGACTTGAGAATGAACCAGGTTCCCCCTGCAAGTGCGAGTGTGGCAAGGAGTCCCCCTTCGGGACCGAACGCCCCTCCCGTGAGCCATGCGGGGCCGGCCACAGACACAGAAAGCAGACGGTGATCGGCCATCTGGAGCCCGCTTGTGGGGAACCCGAAGAGTGTGGTCTGGGCGAAGTTCCATCCCCAGTGGAGCCCGAAGGGGAGCCAGAGTCCCCTTGTTTTCAGATAGGCAAAGGAGAGCCAGATGGAGGCAAAAAGGATGTTCACAAAAGAGAAGACAGTCATGTGGGGGTTGGGGATGTGCGCTGCGGCAAACAACACCCCCATCGCCAGCATGGCGGGAAGAAAGGATATCCCCTGGACGAGTGTCTGAAAGGGATACCCCCTGAAGAGAATCTCCTCCACGGCCGCTCCCACGGCGAAGACCGCAGCCCCGCTCCCGAGTATGAGGAGCATCCTCCCCACGTCCGGAGTACGCCATGAGGCGCTCGCCCAACCCGGGAGCCAGAGCACACAGAATATGGCCGCCATCATGAGTATCCCGAGGGAGCAGCCCGCGAGCAGCTCCTTGAGGGTGCCTCTGTGGAGGTGGAGTCCCACGGCGGCGAAGGGTTTCCGGTTGGCGAACCGGACCATGACCCATGTGGAAAGAAGCGCCGCCGCGGCGAGAAGGGCCGGGGGGAGAAAATCCCCCTTCAGCCCCGCCACGGCGGCGGGCAACAGCAGCGTGAAGCCCAGCGTGAGAAGGAGCAGTGTGAACCCGACCAGCTTCCAGCCGGCCCGGAGCTCCCCGTGCCTGTTGAAGAAGAAGCTCTTAACGGATGCTCTTCCCGATGGTGTGAATCACAAGGAGCCGCTGGCCTCCCTTGCGGTAGAGGTCCCCCTTGGCCGCAATCTGCATCCCCACAAAGGGAATGAGGGTCTCGGAAACGGGGGCCGTCGTTTGTTTGAGTGCGGCAAGGTACACCGCTCCCGTTCCCCTCTGCAGGATGCCGAGGGGGTTTCCGCCGCGGGCGTTGTTGGTGATGATCTCTTTCCCCTGGGGCGTGTCGCCCCGGGTGCCCGAGGCGGCATAGCTCACAAGGTCTATCACCTCACCCGTGATGGTGACGTCCTTCTCGGAGACGGCCGCAGGAGCGGTTGTCGTCTCCCCTGCGGGAGCGGGAGCGGGTTTCCGGGGCTCGGGCTCCCGCGCCGGCGGAGTCCCCGTATCGGCGGGCGCTCCCTGTGTGAGTGCCTGATCGGGCGGCGGGGCTTGTTTCTTTTCCCCGCCGCAGGAGACAAGCATCAGCGAGAGCAGGCCCGCCAGGGCGGGCATGAGTGTCTTCATGTTCTCCTCACGCTTAGCGGATGGATTTCCCCACCACCTGAATGGCCAGCACCCGGGTTCCCCCCTTCTCGAACACATCCCCCTTGGCGGCGATGCGGATGCCGATCCAGGGAAGAAGTGTCTCTCCGGCGCCCGTGGCCGACTGCTTCATGGTGGCGATGTAGAGCCGTCCCGTTCCTTCCTCCAGAATGCCGAGGGGGTTTCCGAGACGCCTGCTGTTTTCCAGAATCTCCCGTCCCTGGGGGGTGTCGGGCCTGGAGCCGCTGGTCATCCAGGAGACCACATCCACAACCTCCCCGATCACCGTGGCGGCCCGTTTCTGGGCCGGGGCGGAGGCGGGGATGAGCATCCCCGCCAGCAGCCCCGCAAGAAGGATTCTCTTCATGATGTTATTCCGCCTCTCCCGTCAGGATCCACCCCCCATTCCGCATGGCATAGGGGTTTCCCGCCTCTCCCTGATAGGAGACCTTCACCGTGATGAACCTGTCGGGGCTTGTGCCCGAGATGAGGGATGCGCCCGAGCGCGTCACCAGGAGCCGGAAGTAGTTGTTGTCCTGGGTCTTCCCGTAGAAGATCTTTCCCGTGGTGGCCGCCGCCGCGGGCACCGTGACCACAAGGGTGCTGTATGTGGCGGGATCGGGAGGCGTGGCCTGGGGGTCGTTCAGGGTCTCGGCGTTCCGGCTCACCGTGGAGAAGAATGTGGTGCGCGGCGTGGGAATCACCGTGGAGAGCGAAGCGCTCCTGATGAGCAGGTCCGAGGATCCCGGATCCGTGAACACGAAAACGTCGATCTGGGAGTTGGAAACCCCGGTCATGGAAAGGGTCACGGGACCGTTTGAGGAGTTGCTGAAGATATCCAGCCCGCTCGGGAATGTGGGGCTTGCAGTCTCAAACACCTGGATGGGGGCTCCCAGCTCGGTGTCTCTCCGCCTGGCGGGGGACCAGCGGATCACCAGGGAGTCGTTGCTCACGGCACCCGAGGCCACGTTCATGCGGATCACAAAGTCGTAGATCGTCCCCCCCGTGAGTCCCGTGACGGTGATCTCCGATATTCCCTTCACGGCGGTCTGGGTACGGACGAGCGTTCCCGAGGTATCCTTTGCCCTGACGGTGTAGGCCGGGTTCAGGACTTCCGTCTTGCTCTCATCCACCGAAGCGGTCCAGGAAAGCCCCACGGAGGAATCCCCCGCGGAGTAGGCCCGGAAGTTGGTGGGGCCGGCAATGGTGGTGGTAGGTGGAGTGACGGTCTCATCGGAGGTGTCGCACCCCGCCACGCCCAGCACCAGGGCGGCTGCAAGGGCAAAGACGGCGAAGAAGAAGGTGTGTTTCATGACAGGTCTCCTCGTTGTGGTCGTGGGATGCGCCCTCCCTGCTTCCCGTTCAGACAGGGTGCGGGGAGGTAAGGCGGAGAAAGCATAGGAAGATACGGAATGGAAACCTCAGATTCAAAGGCCGCCTCCTCCCGAGAGAGGAGCGGAGAGCCGCTCGCGGAGGTATGCCGCGGCCCCGTCCATGGAAACCCGCACCTGCTGCATGCTGTCCCGTTCCCG
Organism: Bacteroidota bacterium; assembly: GCA_049587715.1. Lineage (GTDB taxonomy): Bacteria > Bacteroidota > Ignavibacteria > UBA10030 > UBA6906 > JBAVEL01. The sequence continues at coordinate 20,427 of JBAVEL010000057.1, read as the reverse complement.
CACCGTGACGGTGCGGTCCTGGAGTGTCTGGGAATCCACCGTGAAGCAGAAGGGGGTCCCCGCCTCGTCCTGGCGGCGGTAGCGGCGCCCCACCGCCCCGCTCTCGTCGTAGAATGTGCGGAACTCCCGCCGGAGGCCCGCTGCAAGCTCCCGGGCCAGCTCGGGCATGCCGTCCCTGTTCACCAGGGGGAACACCGCCGCCTTCACGGGGGCCAGACGCGGATGGAGGCGCAGCACCACCCGCTCTTCGGGGTTTCCCGAGGCGTCGGGCACCTGCTCCTCCCTGTAGGCGTCCACCAGGAATGCCATGAACGAGCGGGAGGCCCCCGCCGAGGTCTCTATGATGAACGGGGTGTACTTCTCCTTCGTCCGGGGGTCGAAGAACTTGAGGGCCTTCCCCGAGAACTGCTCGTGGCGCGAGAGGTCGAAGTCTGTCCGGTTGTGGATCCCCTCAATCTCCCCCCACCCGAAGGGGAACAGATACTCTATGTCGAATGCCTCCTTGGCGTAGTGGGCCAGCTTGTCGGACTCATGGCGGTACCAGCGGAGCTTCTCGGGACTCATGCCCAGATCCCGGAACCAGCGGATCCGCTCCTCCTTCCAGTAGGCGAACCACTCGTCGTCGGTGCCCGGCTTCACGAAGAACTGCATCTCCATCTGCTCGAACTCCCTGGTGCGGAAGAGGAAGTTCTTCGTGTTGATCTCGTTCCGGAAGGCCTTCCCGATCTGGGCGATCCCGAAGGGGGGCTGCTGCCGGGAGGCGGACTGCACGTTCAGGAAGTTCACGTAGATCCCCTGCGCGGTCTCGGGTCTCAGGAACACCACCGCTCCGGCGTCCTCCAGGGGCCCCACGAATGTCTTGAACATCAGGTTGAACTGCCGCGCCTCGGTGAACTTCCCCTCCGCCTGGCACTTGGAGGCCTTCCGTCCCTTGTAGGCGGGGCTGCCGCAGGGGGCATCCTCTATCTGGTCCGCCCGGAACCGGGCCTTGCACTCCCGGCAGTCCACCATGGGGTCGGTGAAGTTCTCCACGTGCCCCGAGGCCTCCCACACCCGGGGGTGCATGAGAATGGCGGCATCGATTCCCTCGATGTCCTCCCGGAGCGTCATGGCGCGCCACCACTCCTCCTTGATGTTCCTGAGGAGCTCCACGCCCAGGGGGCCGTAGTCCCAGCACCCGTTCAGGCCACCGTAGATCTCGCTGGACTGGAACACAAACCCGCGCCGCTTGGCCAGGGAAACGATCTTCTCCATGAGGGCCGATTCCTGGGCCCCCGGATTCCCGCTGGGGTTCTTCATGGCTCTCCGTATCTGATGAGTGAATCCGCCGGGACCGTCTGCTTGCGGTCCACGGCAAAGGTGATGCTCTCCACAACCAGCCCCCCCCGGATGACGTGCATGGTCACGGTGCCCTGCCGTGTCGCCTCCGTGGCCACCACACGCCCCCCCATATCCTCCACCGCATGGGCAAGCCCGCGATTGAATCGCACGCTCGCAAACCACCTGGGAACGGACACCCGCCGCTCCACCCTTGAGAACTCTCCCCGGGGCGCCTGCACGACCCGCTTCCGGATCTTCTCCCGCGGGATGCCGCTTCCGGCAAGGAGCGTGTCCACCGCCTCCGAGAGGCCCATCTTCACGGCGGGGGGGGGCTCCGGCGGTGTCTTTTCCTCCTCAGGGTAGAAATAGAGCCCGAGGGCAGCGAGTAGCAGCAGAACAAGCAGCGTGATCCGTTCCCGCATGAGCGAATGCCCGTTATCTACCCTGGAACCGGGGCTTCCGCTTCTCCAGAAACGCCGCCACCCCCTCCCTGAAATCCTCCGTGGCGCAGCAGGCCCCGAAGAGGGCGGCCTCAAACCGGAGGCCCTCATCGGGTGTGGTGGCACCCGCTGCCTCCACCGCCTGAAGGGCAAGCCGCACCGCGGGCTGTGCCCTGGAGGCGATGGCAAGAGCCGTCTCGCGGGCGACACTCATGAGATCCGCACCCGCCACCACCCTCTCCACGAGACCCGCCTCAAGCGCCTCCCGGGCATCCATCTGTCTCCCCGTGAGTATCATCTCCAGGGCCCTTCCCTTACCCACAAGGCGGGGGAGCCGCTGCGTGCCGCCGTACCCCGGTATGATGCCCAGGTTCACCTCGGGTTGTCCGAACCGTGCGGTCTCCGATGCGATCCTGATGTGGCATGCGAGGGCAAGCTCCATCCCCCCGCCCAGGGCGTAGCCGTTCACGGCGGCAAGGACGGGCTTCCCGAGCCCTTCGATCGCATCCAGCACCTTCTGCCCCCCTGCCGAGAACCCGGCGCCCGTCTTCTCATCCAGGGAGGCCAGCTCCCCTATGTCGGTGCCTGCAACGAACGCCTTCTCGCCCGATCCCGTGAGAATCACCACGGATACTTCTCCGTCCGCCTTCAGATGCGAGAAGACATCCGCCAGCTCCCGCTTTGCCAGCGCATTGAGGGCATTCAGCCTGTCGGGGCGGTGGATGGTGACTGTGGCAACGCCGTCTTTCTTTTCCAGAATCAGCGTCTCGTATGTCATGTTCGTCTTTCTCCCCTATGTGCCGTGGTGTGCCCCATTCATGCCACCTCCACCCTGCTCTGGTCCCCGATCATGAACCGGTGGACATGCGGCTTTCCTGTGGCTTCCACCACCTCCACGTCGTTCCCCAATATGGAGCCCTCCAGACGGATCCCCACCCTCAGGATCTTGCACTCCCTCAGGACGATGCTGTACTCCACCTCGCTCGCCCGTATCACGGTGCGGTCCCCGATGGATGAGAAGGGACCTATGTAGGAATCCTCCACCACGCAGTTCTCCCCGATGATGATGGGGCCCCGGATCACGCTGTTGGTGATTTCCGTTCCCTTCCCGATCACCACCTTTCCCGCAACGGTGGACTGCCCGTCCACACGACCCTGGATGGACGGCTCGAGACTGTCCAGCACAAGCCGGTTCGCCTCCAGAAGGTCGCTCGGCTTTCCCGTGTCTTTCCACCAGCCCGTGATCTCCCCGTAGCCGACCGTGAAGCCCTTCTGGATCAGGTACTGGTGGGCGTCCGATATCTCAAGCTCCCCCCTTGCGCTCGGCTTGATGGCCTTCACCGCCTCGAATATGTGGTGGTCATAGAGGTAAATGCCCGCCACGGCGAAATCGCTCTTGGGATGGGCGGGTTTCTCCTCCACGGCCACAATGCGCCCCTCCCGTATCTCGGGCACCCCGAAGCGCTCGGGGTCTTTCACCCGGGCGAGTGTCAGGTAGCAGTTGCACCCGCTCTGAAGGAACTGCTCCACGAATCTCCGCACGCCCCCCACCACCATGTTGTCGCCCAGGTAGAATATGAACTTCTCCTTCCCGATGAAGGGCTCGGCCAGGGCCACCACCTGCGAGAGCCCTCCCGGGGTGGGCTGGGGAATGTGCGTGATGCGGGCCCCCCAGCGGGAGCCGTCTCCGATGGCACGGGGGACCTCGTCATTGTCGGCGTTGTAGACGATCCCGATGTCGCGGATCCCCGCATCCACCGCCGCCTCGATGGCATAGTGGAGGATGGGTTTGTTGGCGATGGGAATCAGGTGCTTGTTCCGCGTGTGTGTGATGGGACGGAGCCGCGTGCCCCGACCGCCGCTGGCGATGAGTGCTTTCACATGAACTCCCGGTAGGATGAGCGGAAAGAGTGAACAAGCTTGCGAAACCCGGCTTCCTTGCGCGCACTGATGGCGCCCTTTCTGCGGGCGAGAGCGGCGCTCTGGAGCGTCATCATGCGGTAGTAGGGAAGAAGCGGGGGTGCGAAGCGTCTGACGGATGAGAGATGATCCCGCACGGTGGCCGTGCCTCCCCGTGCCACAGGCCCCGTGAGGGCCTCCGAGGGAGAGCCCGCCCGGGTGTTCTCGAGGGTGGCGCGGAGTATGGGGCCGAACATCTCCATGAAATGCCCTCCCCTCGGACCGAACCGGGAGTGCATTTCATCCAGCACACCCAGGAGAGCCGCCAGGTGACCCGAGGCGGCCACACAGGCGGCATGATAGAACACCCTGGTGGATGGAGGGATCGGCACCGCACGGCCTTTGAGTTTCCGGGCAAGACTGCGGGCCGCCCGGAGGGCCGCGGGAGACCCGTCCACACCGTAGCAGATCCCCCGCACCGAAGGGAGGAGCCTGGCGGGGGGGTAGTCCCGCGGGAATGTCTGGAGCGGATGAAATGAAAACGTGAGAGCCCCCTTCCGCCTGAGGGGTTCCAGCACACGGGCGCTCAACATGCCCGAGGCGTGACAGACCGCCTTCCCACGCCATGACCATCCCTTGAGCCGGGAGAGGGAGAGCGCCACATCCTTCACGGCCCCGTGGGGAACGGCCAGGAGCACAAGGCCGGCATCGGGGGGGATGTCCTCCAGGCGTGTGGAGGCAAGGGGCGAGCCCACAAACCGCGCCCCCTTCCGGGCGGAGCGCTCGGTGCGCGCGATGACCGCGGCAATCCGCACCCCCTCATCGGAAAGAACCCTCCCCAGGGACTTCCCCACGGCGCCCGCCCCCACGAGGGCGACATTCCAGTTCCGGGTGCGGGGCATCGGGGAAGAGGGGATCATTCAGGAGTAGAGGGCGGCGGCCAGATAGCCCACCACCCGGGTTGTGTCTCCCGAGACATCCCCGGAGTTGCACTGGTGCAGGATCCTGAGCTTCCGGGCTCCCAGAGTGGAAGCGGCCGCCATGACCGCGGCGGCGGGGCCGCCGCCGCATGCCTCCGCCTCCCCCGTGGCAAGGAGCCGGAGCAACCGCTCATAGTCCATGGCTTCCATCGCCGTCGCCACAAGAGCGTCCAGCCGGCGGGCCACAGTCCAGGAATGATAGTGGGAGAGATCGGTGCTTGCCACAAGCAGGACCTTCCGCCCGAATGTCGCCTCCGCCAGCACACGCCCCAGCTCCAGCATGTACTCCCGGCGCTGGTCCCCCGCCACGATGGGAAGAAGAGGCACGGGCCCCAGGACCTCCTGCAGGAAGGGAAGCTGCACCTCGATGGCATGCTCCCCCCCGTGTCCGTCCACAGAGGATCGGATAAGGGTGGAGCGGCGGAGCATCTCGGCCCTGAGGTCCGCAGCCACGGGCATCTCGCCGAGCGGAGTGGTATACGCGTCCCCCGAATACACGGATACCCCGTCGAAATACTCCGTGTGGCTGGGGGAGACAACCGCCACGGCGCTGTAGGTTCCCCCTTCCAGGGCGGCGTATGCGTGGGCGGCGGTGTATCCCGAGAAGGCATACCCCGCGTGGGGGGAGATGAGGGCCACGGGCGGCGCCCCCGCGGGAGACTCCACCCTGTCCAGGAGAAACCGCACCTGGCGTTTCAACTCTCCGGGGGAGTCGGGGTAGAAACGCCCGCTCACGCTAGCCGGTCTTCGCACCCTCGGCGTCTCCACTCCGGAGCTCCTCTTCCCGTATAATCTCGGCTGTGAATGTGTACACCACGGCATTCGGATCCCGCCAGGCCTCGGGGGGAAGCCCCGCCTTCCGGGCCGTATGGTTCAGAAACTCCTCCCGTGTCCAGCCGTATTCCACGGCCACCTGGGGAAGCAGAAGCCCCCTGCATCCCCCCTTTTCGACCATGAGGCCGTGGAGCCCCGGCTTCACCGCTACAGGATCCGCCACCGCCTCCATGGGAGAGAGGATGGAGATATCAAGCTTCAGTTTCTCCACCTCCTCGGCCGTCACGGGGGGAAAACGGAGGTCCTCGAAGGCGGCTTTGGGGGCTATCTCCTGCACCACCCTCCCCAGGGGCTCGTCAGACCGGATGTACCCGATGCAGCCCCTGAGATCCCCCCCCAGGCGGAGCGTCACAAACATGCCCCCCGGGCGGTTGAGCTCGGGGGAACGGAAGGCCCTCAGAGGAAGCAGCCGGCCCCTCAGGGACCGCAGTATGGCGTCCCGGGCCAGCATCAGAAGCTCCCTCCGTGCATCCTGTGTCAACATGGGTCCATCCTCCATGTTGTCAGGTGAAGCTAACACATAGGGGGGTGAGTTTCAAGGCCGCTACCTTGCTTCTGGTTGAGTCCTTGCGTACATTCGGCACACGGCGTGCGCCGCAAGCCGCATCTGCACCACATCCGGAGACCTCATATGGCACTCATGGTGGGAATCTCGGGGGTGCGGGGGATCGTGGGAGAGAGTCTCACGCCTCCCGTCCTGGTGCGCTATGCCGCCGCCTTCGCCGGGTACTGCCGGAGGAATGCCACGGGCAAGCCGCTGATCATCGTGGGAAGGGACGGGCGGTTCACGGGCCGGACGGCGGGCCACCTGGTCAGCTCCACCCTCATCGCCGCGGGGGCGGATGTGCACGCCATCGGCATCTGTCCCACCCCCACGGTCTCCATGGCGGTCCGGGGATGCGGGGCCGCAGGGGGCATCTCCATCACGGCCAGCCACAACCCCATGCAGTGGAACGGCCTCAAGTTCTTCTCGGCAGACGGGTTTTTTCTGGATGCGGAAGCCGTTGCGGAGCTCCGGGGCCTTGCGGCGGCGGGATCCTCCCCCTTTGCTCCCTGGGACGAGTGGGGAGAGCACCATGCCGACGAGACCTGGCTCTCCCGGCATGTGTACCGGGTGGTCTCATCCCCCCATGTGGACATCTCCCTCATCCAGAGCAGGCACTTCAAGGTGGTGGTGGACTGCGTGAACGCCGCGGGCGGGTATGTGGTCCCCGATCTGCTCAGGGAGCTCGGCTGCGAGATCACGGAGCTCCACTGCGAGGTCTCGGGTGTGTTCGCGCACGACCCCGAGCCCCTTCCCCACAACCTGACGGAGCTGAGAACACGGGTGGCGGCGGAGAAAGCCGACCTGGGGATCGCGGTGGACCCGGATGTGGACCGCCTGGTGTTTGTGACCGAAAAGGGGGAGCCCTTCGGGGAAGAGAACACGATCGCCCTCGCCGTGGAGCATGTGCTCACGAAGGAAACAGCCCGCGGCCGCACGCCCCTTCCCCCCGTGGCGGTGAACCTGAGCACCACCCGTGCGGTGGATGACATTGCCCGGCAGCACGGCACAACCGTGATCCGCACTCCCGTGGGGGAGGCGAATGTGGTGGCGGCCATGCGGAAGGCGGGATCCGTGGTGGGGGGCGAGGGAAGCGGAGGCGTCATCGTACCCTCCATCCATCCCGGACGGGATGCCCTCACGGGCATCGGGCTTGCCCTGGAGGCCCTGGCGGAGAGAAAATGCACCCTCTCGGAGATGCAGGCCCGACTTCCCTCCTACTTCATCGCCAAGGCGAAGGGAGAGGTGGACCAGGCCGCCGCGGAGCGGGGCCTTGTTTCATTGAAGAAGCGCTATGAGGGCCGCGCCATGGCCGACACCCGGGACGGGCTGCGGCTGGATTTCCCCGACTACTGGGTCCACCTCCGCCGGTCCAACACGGAGCCCGTGGTCAGAATCTTCGCCGAAGCCCGCACGGCCGAGGAGGCCGAGGGCCTCGCACAGCGCTTCATGAGGGAGCTGAAGCAGGCCTGAAGCCCCCGGACGACAGGTTCGTTGGTTTTCTCCCCCCCTTTTTGTAGCTTTCTGTCTGCGCGCCATGCGCCGCCGCGGGGCGGCTCCTTTCGCACGCACAGTCTGACCTCGGCATGAGAAACAAACGGGTGCTCTTCATCTGCGGATCGCTGAACCAGACCACCCAGATGCATCAGATCGCGGCAGAGCTTCCCGAGTGCGAGACCCGGTTCACCCCCTACTACGCAGACGGTTTCCTGGATCTGATGCGCCGGCTGCATCTGGTGGAGTTCACGATCCTGGGCAACAAGCTGGCCCGCCGGTGCCTCTCCTACCTGCGCCTGCACGATCTCCCCGTGGATGAGCACGGAAGGCAGGGTCCCTATGACCTGGTGGTGACCTGCTCGGATCTCATCATGCCCCGGGCGGCCCGGGAGGCCCCGTCAGTCCTGGTGCAGGAGGGGATGACGGACCCCGAGAACATGGCCTATCACCTGGTACGGACATTCCCCCTCCTCCCCCGCTGGCTTGCCAGCACCAGCACCATGGGACTGAGCCATCTCTACAGCGTCTTCTGCGTGGCAAGCGACGGGTACCGGGACCACTTCATCCGGAAGGGGGTCTCTCCACGGAAGATCGAGGTGACGGGCATTCCCAACTTCGACAACTGCAGGAGGTACCTGCAGAATGACTTCCCCCACCGGGGCTATGTTCTGGTCTGCACCTCGGATGCGCGGGAGACATTCAAGTGGGAGAACCGCCGGAAGCTGATCCTCCAGGCCGTCAGGACGGCCGCGGGGCGGCAGCTCATATTCAAGCTCCACCCGAATGAGAACGCACGGCGCGCCGGTGCCGAGATCAGGCGCTGGGCCCCGGGAGCCCTGGTGTATGCAACCGGCAACACCGAGCAGATGATCGCCAACTGCGACGTGCTCATCACGCAGTACTCCAGCGTGGTGTACGTGGGACTGGCCCTCGGGAAAGAGGTCTATTCGCGGTTCGATGTGGAGGAACTCAGGCGGCTCACACCCGCCCAGAACAGCTCCGCCGCACGGAACATCGCCGGCATCTGCCGGCGGTTTCTGGGAATTCCCGCGCCCGAAGGGAAGGCCGCGGGCCCGACGGTCCCCGCCATCGGATTCGAAGCAACCTCACCCGCAACCCGGCACCCCGCCCCATGAAGGTCACACTCGTGGTGCAGGCCCGTACCGGATCCAGCCGGCTCCCCGGGAAGGTGCTCCTCCCCGTGGCGGGAAGGCCCCTTCTGGAACGGATGCTGGAGCGGCTCCAGGCCGTGAAGACCAGGATCGACATCGTTGTGGCCACAACCACCGAGCCCGCGGATGATCCCGTGCGGTATCTCTGCGGGGAGCTGGGCGTCCCCTGCTTCTCGGGGCACCCGCTGGACCTCCTGGACAGGCACTACCGGGCCGCGCTCCGGACGGGGGCGGAGGCGGTGGCCAAGATACCGTCGGACTGTCCCCTGGTGGACCCGGCCGTGGTGGACCGTGTGCTGGGGTATTTTCTGGAGCATGCCTCCGAGTACGACTACGTGAGCAACCTCCACCCCGCCACATACCCCGACGGAAACGACGTGGAGGTGATGCACACGGCCGCCCTGGAGACGGCCTGGCGCGAGGCCGAGCGTCCCCTCGAGCGGGAGCACACGACCCCCTTTTTCTGGGAACACCCCGAGCGGTTCCGCATCGGGAACGTCACCTGGGAATCGGGGCTGGACTACTCCATGACCCACCGCTGGACGGTGGACTACCCCGAGGACTACGAGTTCATCCGGCGGGTCTATGACGAGCTCCGCACCCCCGGGCGGCCGGTGTTCGGGATGGGTGACATCCTCGATCTTCTCGAAAGAAAGCCCGGAATTGCAGCCACGAACAGCATGCACGCGGGGGTGAACTGGTACCGCCATCACCTCCATGAGCTGAAGACCGTGGGGGAAGGCCAGACCCGGACGGATCACCCCGAGTGAGCGCAGGCGAAGGGAACCATGCCATGACCGATGCCGAACGGAAGAACCTGGAAGAAACGGCCCTCCGGGTGCGGGAGCACATCATAGGGATGTCCACAGACGGAGGGTGCTTCATCGGAGCATCCCTTTCCTGTGCCGACCTGCTGGTGTATCTCTACAGCAGGGTGCTCCGGATCAAGCCCGCCACGGTCGCCGATCCCGACCGGGACTACCTCTTTCTCTCCAAGGGGCACGACGTGCCCGCCCTCTACGGCACCCTGGCCGAGCTGGGATTCTTCGAAAAGGGCCGCCTGGCGAACCACCTCCGCACCTCCGACACCATCTACTGGCACCCCAACAGGGCGGTGCCCGGCATCGAGTTCCACTCGGGGTCCCTGGGGCATCTCCTGTCGGTTTCCATGGGCGTGGCCATGGACATCCGCCTGAGGAAGGGACCCAACAGGGTCTTCGTGGTGATGGGAGACGGGGAGCTGAACGAGGGCTCGGTGTGGGAAGGAATGCTGGTGGCCGCCGCGCAGAAGCTGGACGGGCTGGTCGTGGTGGTGGACAGGAACGAGTTCCAGGCCAATATCCGCACCGAGGAGCTGGTTCCTCTGGAGCCCCTGGAGAAGAAGTTCGAGGCGTTCGGGGCGGCATGCACACGGGTGAACGGACACGACTTCGCCTCGCTGGAGAAAGCGTTCGCCTCGCTCCCCCTTGTGCGGGGGCGGGTCTCGGTGGTGATTGCCGAGACGGTGCGGGGGAAGGGGCTTCCCAGCATCGAGAAACGGGCGGACCGGTGGTTCGCCAACTTCACGCACGAGGAGGCGGCCATGCTTTTGGATGAGCTCCACGGAAGGTCCAGGGCGGGGCTCAGCTCCGAAACGCTCATGGTCCGCTAGGGCGGACCGGCATCAGGAACAGGAACCTCATCATGACCTACGAAGAACGCCTCAGGCTTCTGGCAGCGGAGGACCCCCGGATCGTGGTGATGACGGCCGAAAACAGGGTTGCCATCCGGAACCTCCCCCCCATTCTGGGGGACCGCTTCATAGACGTGGGGATTGCGGAGCAGACCATGGTAGGGGCCGCGGCGGGCCTCGCCCTCCGGGGACGCATCCCCGTGGTGCACGCCCTGGCCGCGTTCCTGACACTCCGGGCATTCGAGTTCGTGCGGACGGATGTGGGTATCGGGAACCTCCCCGTGAAGCTGGTGGGAGGTGTGCCGGGGTTCCTGTCGGAGGCGAACGGCCCCACACACCAGGCCATCGAAGACATATCCCTCATGCGGGGCATCCCCCCCATGCAGGTCTTCTGTCCCGCCGACGAAGAAGAGCTGGTGGAGGCGCTCCCCGCGCTGGTGGCCGATCCCGGCCCTGTGTACATACGGTACAACGCCTCCAGGCCCGCCGTGAAGCACACGGAGCCCTTTGCCATCGGGAAGGCGGAGACGCTTGCAGAGGGAACCGACGTGGCCATCCTGACCTGCGGGTTCCTCCTGGGGGAGGCGGAGAAGGCCCGGCGCATCCTGGAGGCAGGCGGGGTCTCCACCCGGCTCATCAATCTCCGCATGCCCAAACCCGCGGATGAGGAGTGCATCCTGAAAGCCGCCCGGGAGACCTCCCTTCTCGTCACGGTGGAAGACCATTTCATGACGGGGGGACTGTTCTCCATCGTGGGGGAGATACTCCAGAGAAACGACGTCCTGGCGGGCATGCTCCCCATCGCGCTCCGGGACCGCTGGTTCCGGCCCGGGCTCCTGGCGGATGTGCTCTCCTACGAGGGGTTCACGGGGGAGCAGATCGCCGAGAGCATCATGCAGGAATGGAAAACCGACTGAGGGGGGAAAGAAGCCATCATGCCCAACAGAGTGGGACCCAACCCGCAGCTTCCGTGTATCGCCGCATCCGACGCCCTCTATGCCCGCGCCCTCCGGCTCATCCCCGCCGTCACGCAGACCCTGGCCAAAGGCCCCGGGCAGTACACGAAGGGGGTGGCCCCGAAATACCTGCTCCGGGGAAAGGGGTCCCATGTCTGGGATGTGGACGGGAACGAGTACGTCGATTACAACATGGGGATCGGCCCCCTCTCCCTCGGATACTGCTACGGGGCAGTGGATGAGGCCATCCGGGAACAACTGGGCTCGGGCATCACCTTCTCCCAGATGCACCCCCTGGAGGTGGAGGTGGCCGAGATGGTGCGGGGGGCGGTTCCCAACGCCCAGATGGTGCGCTACAGCAAGACGGGATGCGATGTGACAACGGCGGCCGTGCGGCTGGCCCGGGCCCATACGGGACGCAACAAGGTGCTCTGCTGCGGGTACCACGGCTGGCACGACTGGTACATCGCCGTCACCGACCGGAACCGGGGGATACCCCGGGCCGTGCAGGATCTCTCCTTCACATTCAACTACAATGACATCGCCTCGGTGGAGGACTCCCTGGACGGAGACATCGCCTGCATCATTCTGGAGCCCGTGGTGTTCGAAGCCCCCAGGGAGAACTTCCTGGGCCGCCTGAGGGAGCTCTGCGACAGGCACGGCATCGTGCTCATATTCGACGAGATGTGGACGGGGTTCCGGCTGGCCCTGGGCGGCGCCCAGGAGTATTTCGGGGTGCAGGCGGATCTGGCCTGCTTCTCCAAGGCGGTGGCAAACGGGATGCCCCTCTCCATCCTGACGGGCAAGAAGGAGATCATGGGCCTCTGCGAGAAGGACATCTTCTTCTTCACCACATTTGGAGGGGAGGCCCTCTCCCTGGCCGCCGCACGGGCCACCATCCGGGAGCTGAAGGAGAAGAACGTTCCGCAGGTGCTTGCCTCCCGCGGAAAGCTGCTCCGTGAGGGGTACAACCGGATCGCCTCGGAACTGGGGATGGGATACACCCGTTGCACGGGGTTCGACTGCCGCACCATCGTGAGCTTCGACGCCGCCTCGGGCAATCCCCTGGAGATGAAGTCCCTCGTCCAGCAGGAGCTGATCCGGAGGGGGATTCTCTGGGGCGGGTTCCACAACATGTGCTTCTCCCACACCGAAGAGGATATCTCCTGGACCCTCGCCTCCTACCGAGAGGTTCTTCCCATATTGAGGAAGGCGGTGGAATCGGGCACCGTGCGTGCGTCTCTGGCGGGCGAGCCCGTGGAGCCGGTCTTCCGGAAGACGGGCAACTTCAACTTCAAGCCCAGGGGAAAAGCATGAACGACCTGTTCTCCCTCAAGGGAAAGACGGCTGTGGTGACGGGGGCGGCGGGGCTCCTGGGACGGCACCACTGCGAGGCCCTTGCCGAGGCGGGGGCCCGCGTGGCGGTGGTGGACCTCTCGGAGGAGGCCTGCCGGGATCTGGCCCGGAGTCTGGGCGCGAAGTTCCATGCGGAAGCGGAGGGCTGGGCGGCGGACATCACACGGGCGGAGTCCCTGAGGGAGCTTCTCAGGAAGGTGCTGGAGAGGTTCGGGGACCTGGATGTGCTGGTGAACAACGCCGCCGTCAATGACATGTTCGAGAGCCCCGCGGCGGCAACCGAGCTCTCGAAGTTCGAGAACTACCCCCTGGAGCTCTGGCGGAAGTCGGTGGATGTGAACCTGACGGGCACCTTCCTCTCATGCCAGATCCTGGGTTCCGAGATGGCCCGGCGCAAAAGGGGGAGCATCGTCAACGTGGCCTCCACCTACGGGATGGTGGCGCCGGATCAGGCCCTCTACCGGAGACCCGACGGCACGCAGTCATTCTACAAGTCGGCGGCCTACCCGGTGACGAAGGGGGGCGTGATTTCCCTGACGAAGTTCCTGGCGGCATACTGGGGGGGATCGGGGGTCCGGGTGAACACCCTCTCCCCCGGGGGCGTGGAGAACGCCCAGGATGAATACTTCGTACGGAACTACTCCCGGCGCACCCCTCTGGGGAGGATGGCCCGCCCCACGGACTACAAGGGGGCGCTTGTGTTTCTGGCCTCGGATGCCTCCTCCTACATGACGGGGGCGAACCTTGTGGTGGATGGAGGATGGACGGCATGGTGAAGCGCACACACGAGGCGCGGAAGCCCGCGCTGGCGGCCTCGGAGCTTGCCCGGAGGGCGGGCCGGATCCGGCTGGTTCTCACCGATAACGACGGGGTCCTGACCGATTCGGGCATCTACTATTCCCCGAGGGGCGAGGAGCTCTACCGCTTCTCCCGGAGGGACGGGATGGGGGCGGATCTGCTCCGCAGAGCGGGCATCGAGTGCGCCATCGTGACAAGCGAGATCTCCCCCATGATACGCCGGCGGGCGGTGAAGCTCCGCATGAAGCACCTCTTCATGGGCGTCAAGGAGAAGGGCACGGCCCTTTCCTCCATCCTCAAGAAGACGGGCCGGCATCCCGAAGAGGTGGCCTACATCGGGGACGATGTGAACGACCTGGAGATCATCCGGGCAGTGGGGGCATCGGGGCTCACGGCCTGCCCCCAGGATGCCGTGGCCCCGATTGCGGCCGAGGTGCACGTGGTGCTGAGAGCCCGGGGCGGGCACGGGGCGTTCAGGGAGTTCGCGGACCTCATCCTGGAGCTTGGAGGGCCGCACACACCAGGTGACGGGAGGTAACCCATGGCGGGCGCGGAAGTTCGACTCGGGGCGAGACCCGTGGGGGACGGCCACCCCGTGTTTGTGATCGCGGAGATCGGCATCAACCACAACGGCGATCTGGCCATCGCCAGGAAGCTGATCGACGGGGCCGTGCTGGCCGGGTGCGACGCCGTGAAGTTCCAGAAGCGCACCCCCGATCTCTGCGTCCCGAAAGACCAGCGGCACATCGAGCGGGACACCCCCTGGGGCCGCATGACCTACATCGACTACCGGCACCGGGTGGAGTTCGGCGCATCCGAGTACGGCGCCATAGACCGGCACTGCCGGGAGCGGGGCATCCTCTGGTTCGCCTCCTGCTGGGACGAAGAGGCCGTGCGGTTCATGGAGCAGTTCGATCCCCCCTGTTACAAGGCCGCCTCCGCATCCCTGACGGATACGGAGCTCCTCAAAGCCAAGCGGAAGACGGGCCGCCCCTTGATGATCTCCACCGGCATGTCCACCATGGAGGAGATCCGGGCCGCCGTGGCGGCCATCGGCACCAAGGACCTCCTCATCGCCCATGCCACCTCCACCTATCCCTGCCCCCCCCACGAGCTGAACCTCCGCATGATCACCACACTCAAGGAGCTCTTCCCTCCCTGTCCCGTGGGCTATTCAGGACACGAAGTAGGCCTGGCCCCCACATGGGCGGCCGTCACACTCGGGGCCACATTCGTGGAGCGGCACATCACCCTGGACCGGTCCATGTGGGGAAGCGACCAGGCGGCTTCGGTGGAGGTGGGCGGCTTCATCCGTCTTGTCTCGAACATCCGCGACATCGAGAAGTCCCTGGGGGACGGGGTGAAGCGTGTCTATGAAGAGGAGCTGGGCCAGAGGCGGAAGCTCCGGCGGGTGAGCCAGCATCCCAACACCTGATCGTGGAGGCCGCGCGGGAGTTCCTCGGGGAGAGTGCGGGCATGAGCCCTGCGGAGCTCATCTCCGCATTCCTGATCATCGGGGCCGCAGGGGTGTTCATCCTCCTGGAGCGCATCCGCCCCTACAACCCCGGACAGAAGGTGCTCAGGGAGGGGTTCTTCGACGACCTGGCTCTCTACACCATCGCCCAGAGCTACATCCTGGGCATATTCATCTTTTCCTTCCTCATACGGAACGTGGATGACTGGACGGGGCTCTCCCGGATGCGGCTCCTGGAGGGATGGCCCCTCTGGGGGCAGCTCCTTCTGTTTCTGGTCACGCACGATCTCTACATCTACTGGATGCACCGCCTCCAGCACGGGAACAGGTTCCTCTGGCGGCTGCATGAAGCGCATCACTCCCCCCGCACGGTGGACTGGCTCTCGGGATCCCGGTCGCATGCCCTGGAGATCCTGATCAACCAGACGGTGGAGTTCATGCCGATCGTGCTTCTGGGGGCTTCTCCCGAGGTGATTCCGCTGAAAGGGGTGGTAAGCGCGGTGTGGGGAATGTACATCCACTCCAACCTGGACATCCGCTCGGGGGCTCTCCAGAAGGTCTTCAACGGCCCCGAGATGCACCGGTGGCATCACACCACGGGCAAGGGGCGGAACAGGAACTTCGCCACCAAGCTGGCCGTCTGGGACTGGATGTTCGGAACGGCCTACCTGCCCGCGGGGGAGAAGGCCGCCCAGTACGGCCTCAAGACCCCCTTCCCCGGGCACTATCTCAGGCAGTTCGTGTTCGCCTTCAGGAACTTCCGGCGGGCGTAGGCATCTCCCCCGCCCCGCTCAGAAGACCCTCCAGGCGCCCTTCCACATCGGGCCACTCCTGTGCGAGGATGCTGTAGTACACCGTATCCCGCACCCTCCCCTCCTCCGTGATGAGGTGCGAGCGGAGCACCCCCTCCTGCACTCCCCCGATCCGCTCGATGGCCCGGCGGGATGTGTGATTCAGGACGTCGGTCTTGAACTCCACCCGCACACAGTCCCATCCGCAGAAGGCGTGTCTCAGCATCAGGAGCTTGGCTTCGGTGTTGATGCCGGTTCTCTGCCACGCCTTCCCCAGCCAGGTCCAGCCGATTTCCACCTTCCGGTGGTGATGCTCCACGGAGCCGAAGCGGGTGCTTCCCGCAATGCGGCCCGTGCGGAGATCCCTGTGCACGAAGGGAAGGGCCGTTCCCGATCCGGCCTTCTCCAGGGCCTTCCGCACATAGCGCTCCATATCCTCCCGGGTGCGCACAGATACAAGAGTCCAGCGCCAGAGGGAGGGATCACGCCCCGCCTCCCAGAGCTCCCCCGCATGGGCCGCCTCCAGGGGCTCCAGGTTCACGAGCCGCCCCTTGAGGGTGACGGGGCTCAGGTCCAACACATCACCTTGACCCGGCCGCCCTCCTCCGTCCCTTTCCCGAGAGAAGTCCGGACCCCGCCACCCGGAGTATCAGAACCCCCTCCCCGTTCGAGCGAACCCAGTAGCCCTCTCCGGGCTTCAGCACCGTGGCGGGAATGTACGCACCCTCATAGCCGTAGAAAACAGAACCGCAGAGGCCCGGCGGATCGGTGACGGCCGCCGATGTGTCCACCTCCTCGGAGACGGGCCCGATGAGGTTCCAGCCCTCATCCAGGTGGATGGAATCCTCCAGCACCGCATCCCCTTCGAGGGTGAGTGTGTCGGGGGAGGCAAGCTTCACCCAGTACCCCTTCCCGGGTCTCAGGGTGTCTTCGGATGCGTAGCCCGCGGAGTCCGAGAAGCCGTAGGCGGGGCTCACAGCAAGGGGAAAGAGCGTCCCTGCGGATGCATCCGCAGCGAGAAGCGGGAGGGCAACCAGGTTCCATCCCGCCCCCAGGGGGTAGTCCCGCGTGACCCGGCCGTCCAGGGTGAACTCCCATACGGGGGAGGAAGGTCCGGTTCCCCCCGTGTTGGATGCGCGCACATCCCAGTAGTAGTGCCCGGAGGGAAGGAGTCCCGCCGGGGTGAAGGTGGTATCCGTGAGCGTGGAGTCATCCACCAGGGTGGAGCCGAAGCCGGGTTGTGGAGAAACCCGCAGGCGGTAGCGCTCCGCCCGTTCCGCGGCCCGCCAGATGAGCGTCACGGGCCGGGAGACGCCCCCCGCCCCGTCGGGGGGCGAAGTGAGAACGGCCGCCGGGGGAGGCGCCATGCGGGTGGTGAAGGTTCTCGGGGCCGAGAAGGGACCCTTCCCCGCGCCGTTTGCCCCTCTCACACGCCAGAAGTACCTGGTCAGGAAGTCCAGCCCTCCCGCCGCCTTCACGGTATCGGTCATGAGCGAGTCCGAGAACACGGGGGATGCAAAGAGAGAGTCCGCGGCCATCTCGCAATCATAGCTGGCGGCCTGAGGAACACCTCTCCAGCGGAGGATGACAGAGGTGTCCAGGCCCGCAGATTCGTCTCCCGGATCCAGAAGCGCGGGCGCCTGGGGGATTGTGAGGAGTGTCGTGAATGACCGGGGCCCCGACCAGCCGCTCCAGCCGTAGAGGTTCCGCGCCGCCGCCCGCCAGAAGTATCTGGTGCCGCCCGCAAGGCCCCCAATGAGGGCGGAGCTGTCGGTGAGGGTCGTGTCCGCATGGAAGACGCTTCCGAACATGGAGTCCGCGGAGACCTCCACCCCGTAGCCCGTCGCCCAGGCGCTCTTCCTCCACTGAAGCTGCACCAGAGAGGAGTGGCCTGTGGAGCCGTCGGGAGGGGCATCGAGCGTCACCCCCGCGGGCCTCAGGGCGGCCAGGACATCCAGGATGCCCCAGCCGTAGAGGTTGTCGGGTGCGGAGGCGCGGCTGGCCGTGGCCTTCAGCCGCTGGATGATGGCCATGGGGGGTTCGGTGGGGCGGGCCTGTATCATGAGAGCCGCCACGCCCGCCGCAAGGGGGCACGAGAAGGATGTCCCCTGCGAATACCCGTACCCCGAGGGATTGGTGGCGCTGGCCACGCGCACGGAGGTTCCCTGCGCCATCACGTCGGGCTTGATGCGGGGAGGCACGGATGTGGTGGGCCCCACGGAGCTGAAGCCGGCCCGTGTTCCCGTGGGTCCCACGGCTCCGACCGCCAGCACGCTGTCCCCGTCCGACGGAGCCCCCAGCGTGTTGCGCGCGGCGTTGTACCCCTCGTTCCCCGCCGAGTTCACAACCAGGATGCCCCGCCCTGCGGCCATGTCGGCCGCACGGGTGATCACGGTCGTGTTGCCGTCCATGTTCTGCCATGTCCAGCTCGGCCAGGGCGGATCGTAGTCTATGTAGCCCAGGGATGTGCTTGTGACATCCACCCCGATGCTGTCGGCCCACTCGATGGCGGCCAGCCAGTAATCCTCCTCCACGGGGGTCTCGCTGCTGTCATTCTCGGTCCGGGCCAGGATGTAGCTTGCCCCCCACGCGGGCCCGATGAGCTGGCCCGAGCGGTATCCCCCGATGGTGGAGAGGGTGTTCACCCCGTGGGCTCCGAAGGAGGGATCGGGATTGTTGGGGGCCACGTTCACCTTGTGATCCACAAAGTCATAGGTGGCGATGATCCGGGGGCGGAGTGTGTCGAAGACCTGGTGGTTCAGGAGCCGGAACCCGTTGTCGAAAACCCCCACCACCACATCCTGGGCCCGGTTCCCCAGATCGTGCACGGAGGGCACACCCACCTGGTTCACCTGGCTGAACGAGAGACCGTAGTCCAGGGAGTTGAGCCCGAGGCCCCTCCCCGCGGGGGGTTCGCCTCCCGGGCTGTCGGGGGTCTCCCCTTCCCCGGGGTCCCGCCGGAATGCGGCCACCGGCTCCACCCGGCTCACGTACGGAAGCTCCAGGATCGCCCCGATCTGTTCCCTCCCTGCAAGCACGCTTACCATGTTGAACCACCGGGAGCGCTGGCGGAGCCGCTCCGACCGGGCTTCCACCCCCGCCACATAGCTCTCATCCAGCGGGAGGTCCGTGTAGTCCACCAGAGAGCCCTCGGGGCGGACCTTCCCCCGCCGGCGGAGGGACCGTTCGGAGACCACCGTGCGGGGAACCGACTCCCTCATGCTCTCGGAGGATCCCTTGTCCGCAAACACCACCCAGACGGGTATGCGGCCTTCGGGGCCCATCCGCTCAAGGGCCCTCGCAAGCCGGTCATCCAGCTTTTCCGATGCCTGTGAGGCGGCGGGCGCCAGGCCCGCCAGAAGAGCAATCAGAACGGCCCTCCCCCCCATATTCCTTCCCATCTTCCCCATGAAAAGTCCTCTCAGCGTGTGTCGCTTATCGTATCTATCTGAATATGCTACGGAAAGAGGCCCT
This sequence comes from Bacteroidota bacterium, assembly GCA_049587715.1. Classification (GTDB taxonomy): domain Bacteria; phylum Bacteroidota; class Ignavibacteria; order UBA10030; family UBA6906; genus JBAVEL01. The sequence continues at coordinate 1,220 of JBAVEL010000057.1, read as the reverse complement.
GATTCGCAAGGCGGCGCCCTCCCGAACTTCCATCCCGGGTTTCCGTATCTCAGCCGGGGGACCTGCTTGCTTCTCCCGCGGCGGGGTCATAGATTGACACACACCGTATGCGCACACAGACTTTCTCCGGACGGCTCACCCGGTCCCTCCCTGCGGCCGGGGCGGTTCTGGGCCTCCTGTTCTGGCTTCTTCCGGGATTCCCCCTGAGGGAAGGATCCGCCGGGGAGGACCCTGCCGGCGGGAATCCCCTCCTCTCCTCCAGCCGGGCCCTGGATATCACCGTGGACTACAGCGGGAACGCCTACGTCACGGGGGAGAGCTTCGGACCCGGGAGCTCGGCGGACTGGGCCACCCTCAAGTACAGCACATCGGGCGGGGAGCGATGGGTTGAGCGCTTCGACGGCTTCACCTCCCTGTATGACGCCCCCGCGGCCATCGTGCTGGGTCCCTCTTCCGCGGTGTGCATCACGGGGCACAGCCAGAGCGCCGACAGTTCTTCGGACTTCCTCACCCTCCGCTATACATCGGACGGGACCCTGGAGTGGAGCGCCCGGTACGACGGACCCGCGGGGCTCCATGATGCGGCCGTCTCTCTGGCCGCGGATCTCCAGGGATATGTGTACGTGACGGGAACCAGCAGGGGCCTTCTCACGGGAGACGACATTGCCGCCATCAGGTACAACGCATCGGGGGAGGAGGAATGGGTGGTGCGCTATGACGGCGCCTCGCACGGGGATGACCGGGCGGCGGGGATCGCCGTGGACGGATCGGGGAACGTCTTTGTGGCGGGGACAACCACCGGACCGGGAGGAGGCACGGACTACGTGACGCTGAAATACGGTTCCGCGGGAAACCTCCTCTGGACGAAGATCTACGACGGGGCGGGTCTCTCCGACAGGGCCGCGGCCGTGGCGGTGGATGCGGCGGGCTCCGTGATCGTCACGGGATCCAGCGAGGGTGCGGGAACCCAGACGGACTTCGCCACCGTGAAGTACACTGCGGCGGGTGTCCAGCAGTGGGCCGTGCGGTACAACGGAAGCGCCGACTCAACCGATTCCCCCGCCGGACTGGCGGTGGATGTGCAGAGGAACGTGATTGTGGCGGGCACGGGAGTGGACTCGCTCTCGGGGTCCGACTACGTGACCATCAAGTACAACCAGCATGGAACACGGCTCTGGGAGGCGCGCTACAACGGGCCGGGCGGCGGAGACGACCGGCCC
>JBAVEL010000056.1:0-17493 GCA_049587715.1 Bacteroidota bacterium | reverse complement strand
GGATGCGGTGGCCGGCGGGATCGCCGCCTCGGGGGGACGGGCGCTCGCCATCCGCTCCGATGTGTCGGTGCGGGAAGACGCCGAGCAGCTTGTGCACGATGCCGTGGAGGCATTCGGCCGCCTGGATGTTCTGGTGAACAATGCGGGGAGGGGGCATCTCGGGACCGTGGAGGAAACCACCGATGAGATTCTGGAACACATGTTCGCCGTGAACGTCTACCCCCTCTGGTACACCGCCCGCCCGGCCCTGGCCCGGATGCGGAAGCAGGGAAGCGGGCACATCATCAATGTGGCCAGCATTGCGGGGAAGGTGGGCTATCCGTACAACAGCGCCTACGTGGCCGCCAAGCATGCGTGCGTGGGCTTTACGCACGCGCTCCGTCTGGAGCTTCTGGAGACCGGCATCCATGCCAGCGTGGTCTGTCCCGCGGGCGTGTTGACCGGGTGGGCGATGGCGACGGAAGGGGGGCCCATGCTCCCCCTCTTCTCGGCATCGGGGCCGGCCATCCGGCGCATAGCAGAAGAGAGGGGGCTCCGTCTTCCCCCCATCGAGGGGGTCATCCCGGCGGATCGTGTGGCGGAGGCGATCGTGGAGTGCATCCGGCACCCCGTGGCGGAGGTCTATACGCATGCGGGGTCCAGGGAGTTCGTGGAGCTTGCCTCCCGGGACCGCGAGAAGGCGGAGCAGATGCAGCTTCCCGTCGTGTTGGGGGAGCGGGAAGCCTATGCCGCAATGAAACGGGAAGAGAGGTAGGCGCGGCGGGGGCGGCCGTGCGGCCGCCCCCCGCGCACTACTTCAGAAGCAGGATCTTCCGGACGGCCCGGAACCCCTCTCCCCCGTTCAGGGGGGAGGCCTCCATACGCACAAAGTACACACCGCTTCCCGCCGGCCCGTCTGCTCCGGTTCTTCCGTCCCACTCGATGGTCCCCCGCCCGGCCGGCCGCTCCTCCCCGAGGAGGAGACGCACCAGGGCGCCCCTCAGGTCGTACACCGCAATCGTCGCCCTTCCCGGGACGGGCATCTGGTACTCGATCCGTGTGGAGGCGTTGAAGGGGTTGGGGTAGTTGCGGCCCAGGGCGAACGCGGCGGGGATATGCTCCTCCCCCTCCACGCAAAGGACCAGCCCCGCGGTCCGCTCCACGGTAACCGGAGTTCCTTCCCCCAGCAGGTGCGAGGCCCGCACCCGCGATCCCTCCCGTTCCTCCAGGATGCAGCGCGCCCCCCTTCCCGGAGCGGGGAGGAAGGAGACCTCCAGCGGGGGGACTGCCCCCGAGACGCTCACCCCGAGGGAGAATCCTCCCCGTCCCCCCCGGGAGGAATCAACCGCGATGCTGCTTCCGAACCTGGCATCGAACGCCCCCGCGGGGGCGGGAGGCGGCAGCTCGGGTGCCTCCGGGGAGTTGGGACCGAACCGGAGCACCCGGGTTCTTCCGCGGCTGTCACGAAGGATGAGACGGTGGAAGTCCCCCCAGGCCCGTGGAGGGCTTCCCCCGGGGGCGCCGCCGCCCAGCAGGATGCTCCCCGCCGAGGAGGCCTTCACCCAGTATCCCATCCCCGGCTGGAGCGCAAAGACGGGGGCGTACCCCGAGATCGTGTAGGCGTAGAACGGTCCCGCAAGGATTCCTCCGGCGGGAGCCGGCACCGGATGATCCACGGATCCCACGAGGTTCCATCCCTGAGCCAGGGAGATGGAGGCCGTGGGCATGGGAGCTCCCTCCACCGGCTGAGTCGTGGCCGCCGGGAATCTGGCCCAGTATCCCGAGCCGGGGCGGAGGGAGTCCGCCGGGTTGTATCCCCCGTCGTAGCCGAAGACGCTCCCCGGAACGGCCGTCGGATAGACGGCCCCCACGGAGTTGTCGCTCCTTGCCAGGGGCACCGAGATGAGGTTCCAGTCTTCCTGGAGCTCCACCGTGAGGGAGGTGACATCGGAGCCGATGCGGAAGCAGGAATCGGGCCCCGGCCAGTCCGTGAGCGGGTTCAGGGTTGTGATGCCCTGGGCGGCTGTGCCGGTTCCTCCCAGCGCGATGTCGTAGAAATGATAGTTCCCGCCCAGGTGATCCTTCATGCCCATCATGGCCCCGATGTCCGCGCCCCCGAACGTGCCCGGTACCACCGGACCATACCGGTACTCCGCCGTGTTGCCCGTCTCGTTCAGCCGGAGCTGGAAGTTGATCCGGGTGGTGGTGGTGACGGGATCATAGTATGCCAGCATGTTCTTCCACTGGACCACGAAGACCCGCGCCGGGGCGGTCCCCTCGGTTGTGTAGGTGATGCTGCCTCCGCCCGTGGTGTTCAGGTCCTCCCACCAGACGCCCAGGGTCTTGGTGGGGCGGGAGGGGCTGAACAGACTCCCGTTCTGGTTTCCCAGACCGATTTGCGCCTCCGTGGACAGCCCGCGCTCCGATCCGCGCAGGCCCGCGCCCAGCTCGGCCCAGCCGTTGGTGTTGATCTGCAGGGAATCGTACTCGTACCCGTCGAACTGGAAGGGGAAGGGAAGCCCGACGGCCAGGCTGGCGTCGTCCCCCGAGGGTCCGGGAGATCCCCCCACAATCTCCCCGTAGGGACACCCCTGGCGGAGCACCCGCAGGGATGCAATGCTCCCCGGTGCGACAACCTCCATCGTTCCCCGGAGCGTGTCGTTGGAGGCATTCTCATCCCCCGCCAGGACAAGGGCTTCCAGGCTGAGTGTGCCGGGCCCGCCGGCGGAGCAGGAGCCGGGAAAGAGCACATCCCGCGATTCGTCCGCCCCCAGCGGGGCCGTCCGCACGGAGGCCGCATAGAGCTGGGTCTCCCCCCGCAGGATCCGGTAGCGGACGTCGAAGGAATCGGCCGAGGCAATTCCCCCGACGCTCTTGACCCGGGCCGAGATGCCCGTGATCTCCGAATGGGCGATCACCTCCGCCCCCCCCGCCGGATGGAGGAGCGCGAGTGCCCTGTAATCGAAGAGCGCGGGGACCGCAAGGCCCCGCTCGTAGATGCCGTTGCCGAAGGTGGCGGCCCGGATGATGCGGGCTGTGGAGGGGATCCCCACATCCAGGATCATGGCGGGCGGCATCCCCGTGTCAAAGACGTGCCAGAGCCCCCCGCCGTCCGTGGACCGGTACACCCCCAGGTCGGTGCCCGCGTAGAGATGGGAAGGGAAGGCGGGATCCACGGCGATGGACTGCGCGGGAATGTCGGGCAGGTTGGAGCTGATGTCGCTCCAGGTGAGCCCCGCATCCGTGCTCCGGAATGCGTGTGGAGTGCCGTACCCCGAGAACGTCAGATAGGCGGTGGTTCCCGAGGAGGGGTCGAACGCGATGTCGGTGGGGAAGCGGTTCGGGAGCCCTCCTGTGACGTTGCTCCAGGAGCTTCCCCCGTTTGTGGATCTCCAGATGGAGAAGAGCCCGCCGCCGCTGTTTCCCGTTCCCGCCAGAAGCGTGTCGGGGCTCCGGTGCGAGACCCCGATGCACGAGACCTGGGTGCCGTTGAACAGCACGCCTCCGTTGGTGGCGAACCAGTTCCCGCCGCCGTTCGTGCTCTTGTACACGACCCTCGCCCCTGCGTACAGGACGCCTCCGGCGGACGGGGCGACCACGAAGGGCGCGATGAAGTTGGCGTTCGAGCTTCCGGTGGCCAGCCCCGTGGTGATGCCGAACCAGGAGGCCCCTCCGTTGGTGGTCTTGGAGAGGGCCAGATACACGTATTCCTCGTACATGATGTCGGGGTTGGCGGGGTCGATGGCGCACCATCCCCCGTCCCCTCCGTAGGTTTTGTCCCAGGAGACGGCCCCGCTGTACTTCAGGGTGCCGTTGTCCTGCAGTCCCCCGAGGGCCACCGAGGGATTGCTCTCGGAGATGGCGAACCCCGCGTAGAACTGGGTGGTGGCAAAGCCCCCGTTGCGTCCCTCGAAGGTCTCTCCTCCGTCGGTGGAGGCGAACACGCCCCCGTCGGTTCCAAAATAGACCAGCAAAGGGTCCGAGGGATCGTACGTGATGGCGTGCTGGTCGGCGTGCGCGTAGTACGGGGGGCCCTCGGGTCCCCCCGCAGGCACGACCCCCTCGTAGCCGGCCGCCCAGTAGCTCTTCTGCGCGAGGGTGGACCCCCCGTTGGTTGACTTGTAGAGGTCGATCCCCCCGTGCAGGATGGTCTGTGGGCTGCCGGGGTGTACGGCGATCACGTTGTCGTACCACCCCTGGTTCCGGAGGGTGTTGGTGTTTGTCTGGAGCGTCCAGGAGGCCCCTGCATCCGTGGTCCGGTAGATGCCCAGGAGGGCGGAGGTGCCCGCATGGGCGATGCTGGCATACACCGTGCCGGGGCTGGAGGGGGCGATCGCCAGGGATGTCCGGCCGAAGTCCGAAACAGGCAGGCCGCCTCCCAGGAGCGTCCAGGAAGCCCCCGCGTTCGTGGTCCGGTAGATGCCGGGATCGGGGGTGGAGTTGCGCTGGCCGCAGGAGGCGTACAGCACCGAGGTGTCCTGCGGGTTGATCACGACATCCATGGCCATGAGAACCCCGAGCGAAACCGACCAGGTGAAGCCCGCATCGGTGCTCCGGTACACTCCCTCTGTGGTGGCGGCATAGAGGGTGGCGGGGTTGAGGGGATTCAGAAGAACCGTTTGGACCGCCGTCACCTGGGGGAATGTAAAGGCCAGTCCCGTGATGCTCCAGGTTGCGCCTCCGTCCGTGGACTTGAGCACTCCCATGCCGTAGGTGCTCCGCGCCCCCGGGGTTCCCACCTGGCCCCGTCCGTAGGCGCTTCCCACCTCTCCCGTGCCGATGTAGATGACCGCGGGGTTCGAGGGGTTGATGGCGATGGAGCTGACGGCCAGGGTGGGGTGGCCGGTGGTGACAAGGGTCCAGGCGGCCGGGCCCATGCCGCGCGTGGAGGACTTCCAGAGCCCTCCGCTTGCGGATCCGGCCCAGAGGAGGTTCGGGGTGCCGGGGTCCACGGCCACCGCCAGGACCCTCCCGCCCACATTGTCGGGTCCGATGGAGACCCAGCGGGATGTGTCGGCGTTCTCCAGGTCCCGCTCACGGGGCATGGAGGTGCGGGAGTACTCGGCGGCCCGCAGAAACGCGCCTGCGGGGATCTTCTCATGCGGGGCGGACCGCTGAGCGTACCACCACTCGAACGCGTCGAAGGCGTGTCCCCTGGGCCGCTCCCCAAGGAGGGGATCAACGGGAAGGGAAACGACAGCCCCCAGCGCCACCGCCGCGAGCCCAAGAACGCCCCACACACTCCGCTTCAGCATGATCTGCCCCGTGTGTTTGTGTCGGAGAAAGGCAACGCCTGTTTCCCTGAGGAACCCTGTTCCCGAAGAACCCCGTGTCTTCCAGAACCCGGCTTTCCCTGATTCCTGCTTTCCGGTGATTCCTGCTTTCCATAATATAGAGAAGACCCCCTCCAGGGGCAAGAACGGGCCTGGGGGGCCGGAAGACGGTGGGTACGACCCTCGGGGGGGGCTTGCATCTCTGGCGGGGAATGCGTATCATGAACGCACAATGAACAATGCCGTGTGGCACGCGGGGCGGGAGGTCTGAAGGCCAGATCACCGTTCCGGTGGCTTCAAGCTGCAACTGTACGTCCCTCAATCTGCCCTTTCGTTGAGTCCCTCCAAGATCGACGATCGTCAGTTCAAGACTCCAATTGCGCTGAAGTTCCACCCGTAGAAGCCCCGTCCTTCCCTCCCGGAGGGAAGAGAGCTTTGCGGGGCACATCGTCGCCGGCGTCATCCATCATCTCACCGAAAGGATTTTTTCCATGCAACAGGGAATGGTCAAGTGGTTCAACGCTGCGAAGGGGTACGGTTTCATCTCCCGCGCCGACGGAGAGGATGTCTTCGTGCATTTTCGCGCCATCGCGGGCGACGGGTACCGGTCGCTGAACGAGGGAGACCGTGTGCAGTTTGAGGTCGAGACGGGCCCCAAGGGGCTGCAGGCCGTCAACGTGTCGAAGGTCTGAACGCTTCAGTGTACTTCCGCGGGGGGCTCCGGCCCCCCGGCGCGGAACTCTCCCGAAAGGATCGGATGTGGAAAAAGGCAAGGTGAAGTTCTTCAATGCGTCCAAGGGCTTCGGATTCATCACAACCCAGGGCGGGGATGACGTGTTCTTCCACAAATCCAACGTGAAGAACACGGGTTTCCGGGATGCGCTCTACGACGGTGATGCCGTCGAGTTCGAGGTGAAGGTGGAGGCCAAAGGCAGGCGGGCCTACAACATCTCGCGGGTATAGCTTCCTTTTCGAGGCGGGGGCTCCCGAGGGGGCTCCCGCCCCCGTTTTTCCCCTCCTTCTCTACTCCTCGTCCGGCACCCGGGTCTGGAGCAGGCGCTCCGGCAATCCCTTCCTCCGTCCCCGGGGGCGCAACGTCCGCGGTGCTTCCCGAGGCGGGCTCCGGGCCGGATCGGCCGGCAGCCCCCCTATGGAGCGGAACGGCACGGTCATCTCATGGATGAGGACTCCCTGCCCCCGCCGGGCTGCCTCCCTGTTCCTCCCGCAGTCTCCGGCTCAGAAGGCGTATGTGGCCGGGCGTGGTTCCGCAGCATCCCCCCGCCGCGGCCGCCCCCGCCCGGAGCCACCCCAGGGCGTGTGCGGCGTATGCCTCGGGCCCCACCTCCCGCTCGAGCTCCTTCCCCGTCCGCTCCATGCCCTGACGGCCCACATTGCCGTATGCCATGACGGGAAGACCGGTCAGCTTCAGAAGCCGCACCACCAGTGTGTCCACCAGGCGCGGGTGCATGCAGTTGAGGGAAACCGCCGCCGCCCCTTCGTCCGCCACCGCCTGCACCGCGTCCTCCAGCGGATCCCCCCCGTACAGGCGGCCGTCCCCACGGCAGACGAAGCTGATGGCCGTCTCCAGTCCCGTGGCGCAGGCGGCCCGGCACACGGCGCGTGCCTCCCTCAGAGTGGTCATGGTCTCAGCCAGGAGGAAATCCGCCCCGGCCGCCGCCAGCCGCTCCGCATGGAGGGAGTGCTCCCGCTCGAGGTCGGCATCGGGGGGCACACACTCCGGATGGTAGCAGTCCTCGAGGGGGGCGATGGATCCGGCCACGAGGATGTCTCTCCCGGCGCGCGCCTCCCGAGCGAGCCGCACCGCCTCGGCCGTCAGCCGGGCGGAGGCATCGGGGAGAGACGCCTTCCGGAATGTCCTGGGGGTGGTGCGGAAGGTGTTGGTGGTGATGATGTCGGCCCCCGCCTGCACATAGTCCGCGTGGACGGCCCTCACCGTCTCCGGGCACTCGGCGAGGGCACGGGCGGACCAGAGGGGAAGCCCGGTATCCGCCCCCCGCCGCAGAAGCTCGGTGCCCATGGCGCCGTCCAACACCAGTCTTCCCCTTGCATGCAGGGCCTTTCCCAGGATTCCTTCCACGGCGGAACGTAGGGAGAAAAACGGCCGAAACCAAAACCGCCCCTGAACGGGCTTGATGAAATCTTTACGAGCCCGGGCGCATCCTTTATGTTCCCTTCATTGCCCCTCTCCTGAAGTCTCGCGACACTGGTCTCGGAACGAACAGGCAAGGAGACTCTCTTGCATATGATGAGCATGCTCAGGGCATCCTCGATTCTGATAGCTGTCTTCACGCTCCTGACGGGCCTGCTCTACCCCCTTTCGATCACGGCGCTTTCCCGCCTTCTGTTTCCTGCGAAGGCCGCCGGGAGTCTCCTGTGGCGGAACGGCAAGGTGGTGGGTTCGGAGTTGATCGGGCAGCATTTCACATCGCCTGCCTATTTCTGGGGAAGACCCTCGGCCACCCGTCCGGGGCCGTATGACGGTCGCGCCTCCGCAAGCTCACATCTCGGGCCGAACGACCCGGCGCTGGCCCGCCGGGTGCGGGAACGGATGCGTCTCCTGGCGGACGCGGATTCCGGCAACAAGGCCGCGGCGCCGGTGGATCTGGTGACCGCCTCCGCCAGCGGTCTGGACCCGCACATCAGCGTGGCGTCGGCGCTGTACCAGCTCCCGCGGGTGGCCCGCGCACGCGGTGTGCCGGAAGATCTGCTGCGGGCATGCGTCGACAGGTACACCGAGGAGAGAAACCTCCTTGTACCTGGCGAGCCGCGTGTCAACGTCCTCCTGTTGAACCTCGCGCTGGACGACATGCGGAAGGAGCGTCGGGGGCCGTGATCATGGACGCCCTCTGTCTGGGTCTCCTGGCGGCATTCTTTGTTCTGGCGCACGGGCTTGCCTGGATCTGCGATATTCTGTACCGCAGAAGAACCGGAGGTGGCTCATGAGCTGGATGGATGTCGCCGCAGGTCTTCTGGGAGCGGCCCTTCTTGCGTATCTGTTCGCAGTGCTCGTGGACCCCGAGAGGTTCGACTGATGCACCCCGGCATCTGGCAGGCGCTTTTCTTTCTTGCCGTCCTTCTCCTCGCCGCGAGGCCCCTGGGTCTCTTCATGGCCCGGGTCTTCCGGGGCGAGAGGACCTTCCTGACTCCGCTCATGGGTCCGGTGGAACGGCTGATCTACCGCGGGGCGGGCATCGATCCGGCAAGGGAGATGGACTGGCGCGGGAACGCTCTGGCCATGCTTGTCCTGAACGGTCTGGGGGGCGTGCTCGTGTATCTTCTCCAGCGCGTGCAGCACATTCTCCCTTTGAATCCCGGGGAGCGGGGCCCCATCGCGCCCGACATGGCGTTCAATACCGCAATCAGCTTCGTGTCGAACACGAACTGGCAGGCCTACGCGGGGGAAACAACCATGAGCCATCTGACGCAGATGGCGGGCTTGACGGTGCAGAACTTCCTCTCCGCCGCAACGGGCATGGCGGTGCTGGCGCTCACCGTGCGCGGCCTGACGAGGCACTCGGCGCAAACCCTGGGCAACTTCTGGGTGGATATGACCCGCAGCATCCTCTATGTGCTCCTCCCGCTTTCCTTCCTGCTCGCCCTTGCGCTGGTGTCGCAGGGTGTTGTGCAGACGCTCGGGGGGTCCGTGTCGGTCGCCGTGGTGGAACAACCCTCCGGGCCGGAAGGTCGGGAGCAGGCCCGGCAGGTCATCGCCCTCGGCCCCGTGGCCTCACAGGTGGCCATCAAACAGCTGGGAACAAACGGCGGGGGGTTCTTCAACGCAAACTCGGCGCATCCTCTGGAGAATCCGACGCCGTTCTCCGGCTTCCTGGAGATGCTTGCCATCCTGCTCATTCCGGCCGCCCTCTGCCACACCTTCGGGGCCATGGCAGAGGATGCCCGGCAGGGAAGAGCTCTGCTGGCAGCCATGGTCTTCCTGTTTGTGGCATTCCTGGCGGTGATGTATCTGGCGGAGCAGGGCGGCAACCCGGCGATGGGGGCGTTGGGCGTGGAGCAGGAGTGGGGCCCGATGCAGGGCGGCGGAAACATGGAGGGGAAGGAGGCACGGTTCGGCATTGCGGCCTCGACACTGTGGGCGACCGCCACCACGGCTGCATCCTGCGGCTCCGTGAACTGCGCGCATGAGTCTCTCACGCCCCTGGGAGGGATGGCCGCGATGGTTCTCATGCAGCTCGGGGAGGTTGTGTTTGGAGGTGTGGGCTCCGGCCTGTACGGAATGCTGGTGCTCGTTGTCGTGGCCGTGTTCATTGCAGGATTGCTGGTCGGACGCACCCCCGAATACATGGGACACAAGATCGAGGTGTACGAGATGACCCTGGCCTCCCTCTGCCTCCTGCTCACGCCGCTTGTTGTTCTCCTGCTGACGGCGCTGGCGGTGGGCACGGAGGCGGGGACGGCGGCCGTCAACGCTCCCGGAGCCCACGGCTTCAGCGAGGTGCTGTATGCCTTTTCCTCGCAGGCGAACAACAATGGGAGCGCCTTTGGCGGCTTGGACGCAGCCAGACCGTTTTACCTCTTCGCCGGGGGTGCCGCCATGCTGGTGGGCCGCTACTGGACCGCCATCCTGACGCTGGCGCTTGCCGGCTCTCTCGGGCGGAAGAAACGGGTGCCCTCCGGCGAGGGCACGCTGCCGACCCATGCGCCCCTGTTTGTCTGCTGGCTGGTGACGGTGATTCTGGTTGTGGGTGCCCTGAGCTATCTGCCGGCGCTCGCTCTGGGGCCGCTCGCGGAACATCTCATGATGAATCCCTGAGATGGCGATTCCGTCCCCATTGTCCCCCGGTATGACGGGGCCCATGGTCCGGGGAGCCCTCCTGCAGGCGTTCCGGAAACTTCATCCACGCACGATGCTGCGCACCCCCGTCATGTTTGTCGTCGAAGCGGCAAGCGTGCTGATGACGGTGCTCTGGGTGTTTGCCCTGGCCGGCGCGCCCGCAAATGCCTCCTCCCCGGATGCGACAGGTTCTTCGGCCGGGTACGCGGGGACCATCGCCCTCATCCTCTGGTGCACGGTGCTCTCGGGGAACTTCTCCGAGGCCCTCGCGGAAGGGCGGGGCAGGGCCCACGCAGATGCGCTCCGGAACTCGAAGCGGGGCGCTGCCGCGCGCCGTCTTAAGGATCCGCGGAAGCCGGACGAGTTCGAAATAGTCCCGGCGTCGGATGTCAGGCCGGGGGATCTCTTTCTGGTGAAGGCCGGGGAGGTCATTCCCGCGGACGGGGAAGTGGAGGAGGGAATCGCCCTCGTGGACGAGAGCGCGATTACAGGAGAGAGCGCGCCGGTCGTCCGTGAATCGGGTGGGGATCGCAGCGCGGTCACCGGGGGCACGAAATTGCTCTCCGACTGGCTGGTGATACGGTCCACGGCGGGTCCCGGAGGGGGATTCCTCGACAGGATGATCGGCCTCATCGAGGGTGCCGAGAGGCGCCGCACGGTCAACGAGCTTGCGCTGCATGTTCTCCTGACGGCCTGCACAATCATCTTCCTGGTGGTTTGTGCGACCCTGCTGCCCTTCTCCCTGTTCAGTGTGGAGGCCGCAGGACGCGGCATGCCGGTCTCGATCACCGTGCTGGTGTCGCTCCTCGTCTGTCTGATCCCGACGACGATCGGCGGACTTGTGTCGGCCGTCGGCATTGCCGGGATGGATCGCATGATCCGGCACAACGTGATTGCCACCTCCGGCCGCGCCGTCGAGGCCGCAGGGGACGTCGATGTCCTTCTTCTGGACAAGACCGGCACCATCACGTTCGGCAACCGCATGGCGACGGAGTTCATCCCGGCGCCGGGAGTCCCGGAGGAGCGCCTGGCCGATGCAGCCCAGGCCGCGTCCCTGGCCGACGAGACGCCGGAAGGCCGTTCCATCGTGGTCCTTGCAAAAGAGAAATACGGCCTGCGCGGGAGGCAGATACACGAGATCGGGGCGCGGTTCGTGCCGTTCACGGCCCGGCTGCGCATGAGCGGAGTGGACATGACCGGGACGGAGGGTCCGCGGGTGATCCGGAAGGGTGCGACCGACGCCATCCGGGTCTATCTGTCTCAGGATGGGAGGGTCATTCCGGATGCGGTCCTGAACGCGGTGAAGGAGATCAGCAGGAGGGGGGGAACCCCCCTGGTCGTGGCGGAAAACGGAACCGTCCTGGGCATCGTCCATCTGAAGGATGTGGTGAAGGGGGGCATCCGGGAGCGCTTCGCGCGCCTCCATGGCATGGGGATCCGGACGGTCATGATAACGGGGGACAACCCGCTGACGGCGGCGGCAATTGCCGCCGAGGCCGGCGTAGACGACTTTCTGGCGGAGGCCAGGCCGGAAGACAAACTCGAGCTGATTCGCACCTACCAGAAGGAAGGCCGCATGGTGGCCATGACGGGGGATGGAACGAACGATGCTCCCGCCCTGGCCCAGGCCGATGTGGCTGTGGCGATGAACACGGGGACCCAGTCGGCCAGGGAAGCCGCAAACATGATTGACCTGGACAGCAACCCGACGAAACTGCTCGAGATTGTGGACATCGGGAAGCAGCTGCTGATGACCCGGGGGGCCCTCACAACCTTCAGCATTGCCAACGACGTGGCGAAGTATTTTGCCATTGTTCCTGCCGCGTTTGCGACAACCTACCCCGCGCTGGAAGCACTGAACATCATGCGCCTCACGACACCCGGAACCGCCGTCCTCTCGGCCGTCGTTTTCAACGCGCTTGTGCTTCTGTGTCTGGTTCCGCTTGCCCTGCGCGGCGTCGCCCCGCGGCGGGAAGGTGCGGCGGGTCTCCTGAGGCGGCACCTTCTGGTCTACGGAGTGGGCGGACTGGCGGCTCCGTTTCTGGGCATCAAGGTCATTGATCTTCTGATTGCCGCGATGGGGGTGCGATAGGTGCCGGTCCGTGCGGGGGTCCTTCCGTCGTTCCGGCGGGACCTCTGCAGGCGCTTTTTGCTGAATGCGGGAATCCCTATATTTCCTTGCCATGGGACATTCCGACGAAAGACGGGCCGATCCGGATGCCCTTCTGCGTGCGCTGAGGGAGGGGGAGAAGCAGGCCGAGCGGGGCAAGCTGAAGATCTTCTTCGGCATGTGCGCGGGGGTGGGCAAGACGTTCGCCATGCTCTCCTCCGCGCGCGAGGCCCTGGCGAAGGGAATCGATGTCGTGGTCGGCGTGGTGGAAACGCATGGCCGCCTTGAAACGGAGGCGCTGCTGGCCGGCCTGCCGGCCGTCCCGCGGCGGGCCGTGGAGCACCGCGGAACGATCCTCCATGAACTGGATGTGGATGCCGTCCTGGTGAGGAAGCCGGGACTCGTCCTGATCGACGAGCTGGCGCATACGAATGCCCCCGGCAGCCGGCACACCAAGCGTTATCAGGATGTCCGGGAGCTGTTGGACCACGGGATAGACGTCTACACGACGCTGAATGTCCAGCATCTGGAAAGCCGCGCCGACTCGGTGGCGCAGATCTCGGGTGTCCGGATCCGGGAAACAGTCCCCGATTCGGTTCTGGAAGAGGCCCGGGAGGTGGAGCTCATAGATCTCTCTCCGGACGAGCTCCTGCAGCGCCTCATGGAGGGAAAAGTGTACACGCCCGAGCGGTCCCGGCAGGCGATCCGGAACTTCTTCCAGAAGGGCAACCTGACCGCTCTCCGGGAGATGGCGCTCCGCCTGACCGCGGAACGGGTGGATCACCAGTTGCGCGAGTACATGCGGACGCGCCGCATTACCGGGCCGTGGAAGTCCGGCGACCGCCTGCTTGTAGGGATCGGGGAAAGCCCCCACAGCGTGTCCCTGATCCGATGGGCCCGGAGGATGGCCTACGCCTCCGATGCCACCTGGATTGCCGTCCATGTGGAAACCTCCCGCGCGAGTTCCGCCTCCGCGGCCGCGGCCCTTGCGAAGAACATCCAGCTGGCGCGGGAACTGGGCGCCGAGGTCATCACCACTGCCGATGAAGATATCGCCGAAGGGCTCGTGCGGGTCGCCCGCCAGCAGAACGTCACCCAGATCCTTGTGGGAAAGCCGGGCAAGAGGCTTCCCTTCCGGAAAAGCCTTCTTGAAAGGGTGATCGAGCGGAGCGGGAACCTGGACGTCTCCGCGGTGGGAGGTCTGGAAAACTCCTCCGTGCGGTGGGGTCTTCCCGGGTTCCACTCCGGAGGGAGGCACTACGCGACGGCGGCCGGCGTGGTATGCGCCGTCGCGCTGGCCTGCCATCCCCTGAGTCCGATCATCGGATACCAGACGGTATCGCTGATTCTCCTTCTGGCCGTTGCCCTTCTGCCCCTGACGATGGGACCGGGGCCGGTGCTGCTGGCGGCCGGTTTGAGCGCCCTTCTCTGGGACTTCTTCTTCATCCCGCCGCGTCATACGCTGTCCATTCACCTGCCCCAGGACATCCTGATGCTCGTGGCCTATTTCGCCATTGCCTCGGTGACCGGGATCCTTACCGCAAGGGTGCGGGCAAACGAGAGAGCGGTTCGCGCGCGCGAAGAAAGAGCGACCGCCCTCTACACTCTCACGCGGACCGTCTCGGCCGCGCGGACACAGGATGAGGTGGTGGCGGCGGGGGTGGTCACGCTCAGGAAGTTCTTTCCGGGTGACGTGGCTGTCTTCCTGAGCCAGCCCGACGGGGATGTGTTCACGGCCGCCCATCAGGCGAGCACCTGGACCCCCGACGCGAAAGAGATCGGCGTGGCGGCCTGGGTCTACTGGAACGAGAAGAAGGCGGGCAGGTTCACCGACACCCTCCCGTCCGCCCACGCGACATACTACCCGATGTCCGGGCCCCGCTATCCGCTTGGTGTGGTGGGGGTGCATCTAGCGGGCGCCTCCCGGCCCTCCATGGATCAGGAACTTCTGCTGGAGAACTTCATCCGGCAGATCGCCTCGGCCCTCGAGCGGGAGCAGCTGCACGAGGTCACAAAGCGTTCCATCGCGTCGATGGAGTCGGAGCGCCTCTACAAGACCCTTTTTGACTCGGTGTCCCACGAGCTGCGGACCCCGCTGGCCGCGATTCTGAACGCCGCCGAGGGCTTGAAGGAAGCCGCCCGGAAGGAAGGCAACGCCCTGCTGGGGACTCTCAGCGGGGAGATCCAGATTGCCGCGGATCGATTGCACCGGCTGGTGGATAACCTCCTGGGGATGACCCGCCTGGAATCGGGGCACATCGCCCCTGCCCTGGACTGGACGGATCTGCGGGACCTGGTCCACAGAGTCCTGGGCAAGCTGGAGCGGGAGACCTCAGGACATCCGATATCGGTGGACATTCCTGATGCGCTGCCGCTGGTGAAACTCGACTTCGGCCTCATGGAGCAGGCGCTGGCAAACATCATCCATAATGCCGCCTGCCATACACCGGCGGGGACAGCGGTGCGGATTGCCGCACGCCTGGAGCGCGGGGACTGCCTCATTGAGGTTGCAGATGACGGACCCGGACTTCCCCGGGAGGCGCTCGCGAGGGTCTTCGAGAAATTCTACCGGCTCCCCGGATCGAAGGCCGGGGGTACGGGCCTCGGGCTCTCGATTGTACGTGGATTTGTGGAAGCACAGGGGGGAACCGTGAAGGCGGAGAATCTCCCCGGGGGAGGGGCGCTGTTTGCCATACGGCTGAGGCGTGACCTGGCCGACGCCCGGCCCGGGGGGGGACCAACATGAATGCCGGGCCGCGAGTGTTGGTGGTGGACGACGAAGTGCAGATGCGCCGCCTTCTGCAGCTTGCCCTCGGTGCCGCCGGCTACGACGTTGTGTGCGCCGAGACCGGTGCGGAGGGTATCCGGCAGGCATCCGCCGTCAGGCCCGATGTGGTCATGCTGGACCTGGGCCTGGGTGACATGGAAGGAATGGAGGTGCTGCGGACCATCCGGGGATGGTCCCGCGTACCCGTCCTTATCGTGTCGGTTCGCTCGGCGGAGCGTGACATTATTGCCGCCCTCGATGCCGGCGCGGATGATTACCTGAGCAAACCCTTCCGCACCGGAGAACTGCTGGCCAGGCTGCGCGCCGCGTGCAGACGCTCGCAGGCAGCGGCCGGTGAGAGCATCTTCCGTGCGGGCGCGCTCACGGTGGACCTTGCGCGGCGGGTCGTGCGGAAACGGGGCGCGGCGGTGAAACTGACCCCTATCGAGTACGCACTCCTTGCTCTCTTCATCCGCAACGCAGGGAGGGTCCTGACGCACAGGTACATCCTGGAACAGGTGTGGGGTCCCTCCTTTGTGGAGGAAACCCAGTACACGCGCGTGTACGTGGGGCAGCTTCGCAAGAAGCTGGAGGAAGACCCCGACCATCCCCGTCTGTTCGAAACCGCTTCCGGCATCGGATACCGCTGCGTACTCGAAGAGGAGCCTCCTCCTCCTTCCGCGCCCTCCGCAGGATCTCGTTCGTGAGTTCCAGGATGGGCTGCGTGCTCCGGCAGTGGTCCTCCGGCGTTCGTGCGGTGCAGCCCGGGAACCGCCCGGGGAAGTCCGGGATGTTCCGCACGGCGGCTCCCCGGAAGGAGTAGATGGACTGGGCGTCGTCTCCCGCCGCCACGAGGTTCCCGTGGGGCTCCGCCGGGAGGCGGAGGATCCACGCCTGATTCCCGCGGCTCATCGGGGGGTCTCCCCCTCCAGGATGTCCAGGACCGCCTGGATGGTCAGGGGGGCGTTTCCTTCGGCCCTGTTGTTCACGTATGCGTAGAGCGTGCGGCCCTCCGCCGCAGAGCGGCGCGCCGCCTCCGCCAGCCCCATCCGGAGTCCGGGGTTCTCCTCCCGGATCACGCTGTAGGGGCGGAAGAGCTCCACGGCTTCCTCATACTTCCTTCCCGGACGCAGCAGGGCACGCGCCACCGAGAAGGGCCCTCTCAGGACGCCCTCCACCTGCAGTTGCTCCGTGAGCGGGGGCATGCGGGTCCAGCTGCTCAGCACGTGGGCCGCCCCGTGCGCCTGCAGCATGGCAAGATAACCGGGCGTGAGGAACTCTCCGTTCCGTATCTCCACGGCGTAGGCATACCCGCGGGGCAGCCGCGCCAGGAAACCGTCCAGCAGAGCCGTGAACTTCTCCGCGGTCATTCCCCCGCGGGGAGGAAAGGCCGCGAACTCGAAGATCACGGCTCCCCGCTTCGTCCCGAGCTCCTCCAGCGGCTTCAGGAAGGCATCCTCGAAGAGCTCCACGTTCAGGAAATCCGGGTTCTCCGTCCCCCCGCGCGGGCCGTAGCGGGGAATCCGGGGATAACGCTCGACGGTGATCCGGTCGGTCACTTTGAGGGAAAGCCGGAAATGGTCCGGCGACTGCGCGCGGATCGCCCGCATGGCCGAGGCATCGGGAAAATCGTAGAGCGCGAAGTCCGCGCAGACGGTGGGGAAGATCTCCGCATACTCCGCCAGACACCCGGCGTTGAATGCCTCCCGGGAGGGGTAGGACCGCGTGTAGATGCTTCCCTTCCATCCCGGGTACTTCCAGGAGGAGGAGCCGAACAGCACGCCCCTCCCCGCCCAGCGGCGGATCCGCTCGCGGTTCCGGGCCGCATAGGAGGAGGGGCCGCCGGACTCCTCGCCGAAGAGCGGGAGGGTGGAGGTGGTGGATGTGCGCGCCGGCATCTTTGCGTCCCTAGGATCCCGCCACCACCAGGGGGGCGGCCCCCAGCAGGGTCCAGAGGACCCAGAGGGCCGCCAGGAGAACCAGCACTTTGGGGAAGTCCCGCTCCGTCAGGGCCGCCAGGCCCGATGCGGCCGCGTAGATCTGCCAGAAGGTGAACACGTTGAGGGAGGAGAGCAACAGAAACGCCGTCCCCTCTTTTTCTCCCAGCAGGAGCAGGGAGGGGCCCGGCGAGGCGAAGATGGTGCCGGTGGCGATCACCAGCACCGCGGTGGCAACCCGCTCCACCGCCCCGATGACGAACGTCAGGCCCGCCACTTCCAGCGCCTTCCGGTACGGGATGCGCCTTCCCAGCACGGAGCGCGCGAGCTGCCAGAGCACGAGGGAGATCGCCAGCATGGTGAGGGTTGCCGCGGCCAGGGTCCCCGCGGACTGGATGGCCAGAAAGTGCGGCGTGCCCGGCAGAACGAACAGGCGCAGCCACTCCCCCTGCTCCCGGCTGACCGTTCCCTCCCGGATGTACTCCTCGATGCGGGGGGAGAACTCCACCTCCACCGCCGCGCGCAGCTCCGCCGCCGGGCCGGGCCGGGAGAGAACGACCTGGGCGCAAAGGGCGGCCGTCAGCACGTAGATGGCCGCCGGGAGAAGCCAGGCG
>JBAVEL010000055.1:0-3092 GCA_049587715.1 Bacteroidota bacterium | reverse complement strand
CCTTTGGCCCGCCTCCCGGCTCGCCGGCGCTGTCCGCCCGCCGGGCCGCCGCCCCCGGGAGCTCCGCCTCCCCCAGAGACAGCACATCCCCCTCCTTCAGCAGCACCGCCCGTTCCAGCACGTTCCTCAGCTCCCGCACATTCCCGGGCCAGCGGTAGGCGGCAAGGAGCTCCCGGGTCCCGGGGGCAAACTCCCTGAAGTTCTTCCTGAACCGGGCGTTCATCTCGGCCAGGATCATATCCGCCAGAAGCAGCACGTCCCCCTCCCGCTCCCTGAGGGGGGGAAGGTGCACCCGGACCACGTTCAGCCGGTAGTACAGGTCCTCCCGGAAGCTCCCCTCCGCCGTCTTCTCCTCCAGGGGACGGTTGGTGGCGGCTATGATCCGCACGTTCACCCTGATCTCGGCCGTTCCCCCCACCCGCTGGAATGTCTTCTGCTCCAGCACCCTCAGAAGACGCACCTGTATCCGGGGGGAGACATCGCCGATCTCGTCCAGGAAGATCGTTCCCCCGTCGGCCAGTTCGAACGTCCCCTTCTTCCGCTGCGAGGCATCCGTGAACGCCCCCTTCTCGTGTCCGAAGAGCTCGCTCTCCACAAGGGTCTCCGCCAGGGCGGAGCAGGCCACGGTGAGCATCGGCTCCTCCCGTCGCGGGCTCAGCATGTGGACGGCCCGCGCGGCCAGCTCTTTCCCCGTGCCGCTCTCTCCGGTGAGAAGCACGGTGGTGTTGGGTGTACGGGCGATCCGGGCCAGGTCCTCGAAGACGCGCCGGATGGCGGTGGAACAACCCGCCATGCCGCAGAACCCCGTTTCGCTTCTCTCCCGGCGGAGCAGGTGGGCCAGCCGGCGCCTCATCCGGGTCTCCTCCAGCACCTTCTCCACCACCACCTCCAGCTCCTCGTGCCGCACCGGCTTGGTCAGGTAGTCCGAAGCCCCCAGCTTCATGGCCTCCACGGCCACCGCGGACCGGTCCACCGCGGTGAGCATCACCACCGCAGGGCCTTCCCCCGATTCCTTCACCTGCCGGAGCAGCTCCAGTCCCGTGCCGTCCGGGAGTATCTGGTCCAGCAGAACAAGGTCAGGTTCCTCGGATGCGAGGGCGGCCCTCGCCTGGGCCAGGGTGGCGGCCTCCGCCACCCGGAATCCCGCCTTCCGGAACCTCTCTCCGATGGACCAGCGTATCAGACGCTCATCCTCCACCACCAGCAGGGTCTCTCCTCTCATGCTCACGGCCGCCCCATCCCTTCCGGGGGAATCCGGATCGTCACCGTCGTGCCCCTGCCCTCCGTGCTCTCGATGCTCACACCGCCTCCGTGCTGCTCCGCAATCCGCCTGGATACGGCCAGCCCGAGCCCCGTCCCCCCCGGTTTGGTGGTGAAGAACGGCGTGAACACGCTTGCCAGCACTTCCCTGCTCATCCCCCGTCCCGTGTCGGAAACAACCACCTCCACCCATCCCTCCTGCGGGCGTGTCTCCACCGCCAGCTCCCCCTTCCCCTCCAGGGCCTGGAGCCCGTTCATCATCACGTTCCAGAAGAGCTGGCGGAGTTGCTTCGCATCCCCCGTGACGGGGGGGAGATCCTCGGCCAGAGCGGTCCGGATGGACACGGCCCCGTCCCGGATCTGCCCCTGCATGAGGGCGGCGATTCTTCTCAGCACGTCGTTCACCTGCACGGGGTCCATTGCGGGCGTCTCGGGGCGGGCATGGCTCAACAGGTCGCTCACCGCCCCGTTCACCCGGTCCAGAAGGTCCATCATCTCCCCGATGATCTCCCGGCGCGGGCTTCCCGGCTCCGTCTCGCTCTCCAGGATCTGGAGCGCCCCCTGCACCCCCGCCACGGGGTTCCGGATCTCGTGGGCGATCCCGGCGGCCAGGGTTCCCATGGAGGCCAGCCGGTCCGCCTCCTCCATCCGGCGGCTGTGCAGCTCCCGCAGCCGGGCCTGCGCCTCCTGGAGCTGGCCCAGGAGCTGCTGGAACGCGGCATAGAGGTCCCCGATCTCATCCTTCCGCTCCAGCTCGGGGATCCGGACCGGCGCCACCCCCTCCCCCTGCTCCATCCGTTCACCCGCCTGGCGGATGTAGGCGTGGAGCCGGCGCACGGGGCGGAGCACCGTGAAGCTCAGCATCCCCACCAGCACGCCTGCTCCCCCCGTCAGCAGAAGCCCCACCATCAGGATGTTCGTGGCACGATGGTCCCGGGCCGGCGCCCCCACCGATTCCGTGGAGACCCCGATGGCGAAGTACCCGCGCGAGGTTTTCCCGTCCGGGTGGCACCCCAGGCACGCATCTCCGCCCCTGATCGGGTGCAGGACATACCGCACCCGGTCCCCCGGGCCCTGCATCGCGGCCTGTTCCCCCTCCTTTCCGTTCCCGCCGGGAACAGGAAACCACGCGGGCATGGAGCTGTCGGGACGGGCGGCGAAGCGCACCGACCCGTCGGGGCCCAGAAGCAGCACGTTCAGGATGTCGGGAGGATAGGCGGTGTTCCTGAGCGGAGCGCGGAGGTGGAGGGGATCCCCCGCCGCCATCTCGCTCTCCACCACCCCCTGGAGAACCGTCCCCACGGCCCCGGCCCTGGCCAGGATCTGCTCCTCCAGCATCCGGGAGCCCGTGGTATAGGCCAAAAAGACGAACGCCCCTCCGCCCAGGAGAGATGCTCCCAGGACCGAGATTACCACCTTCGAGCGGATGCTCCGGAACATCATGTTCTTCATGTCGCCGATGTGTCCACCCCGGGCGGAAACCGCCGGGCTCGGAATCCCGGCGCGGCGCATGTCGGCGCCGCGTGCCTCAAACCCGCGGGAAGCAGGGATGCCGGCAGAACCACCATGCACGTGAACCCGATGGCCATGGGATGCCCGGGGAAGTTGCGGGAATGCCGCAGGGAACCGGCACATTCCCTGTGCCAGATCCCGCCTTCCCTTGCAGAAACGGGCGTTTTGGGGGATTCCCCGGCGCACTCCCTCAGGGGCTTTCCGGGAACTGAAAAGGAACCCCGGCCCCGTTTTCTCATTACTCGGAAGGCGCCTCCCCCCGAACACCTTCCCCTTTCAGGAACCTGACCAACATCCATACCAAACAAGAACCCCGGCCC
>JBAVEL010000054.1:0-23613 GCA_049587715.1 Bacteroidota bacterium | reverse complement strand
GTTGTGTCGTTCAGGAACAGAACCTTTGCCCAGGTGGACCCTGCGTCGGTGGATTTGTACACTCCCCGATCGGGCCCGGCGCTGTAGAGACCCCCCATGGCGGCGCAGTAGAGAATCCGTGTGTCGGCGGGATCCACGAGGATCTTCCCGATCCGCCGCGTGGCCTGGAGCCCCGCGGCATGCCAGCTCCCTCCCCCGTCCGTGGTCTTGAAGATGCCCTCCCCGTCGTAGGAATCCCCGCTGGAGTTCACCTCCCCCGTTCCCGCGTAGACGATCCGGTCGTCCGACGGATCCACCGCCAGGGCTCCCATGGAGAGACTCGGGCTGTGGTCCGTGAGAGGAACCCAGGTTGCCCCCCGATCGGGGGTCTTCCAGACGCCCCCGTCGGCCGCGCCCAGGTAGATGCATGCCGGATTCTGGGAGCTGATGGCCATGGTGGTGACCCGCCCCCCGATGTTCGAGGGTCCCTTCTGCACCCAGACAGCCGCTCCGAGGCCCCCGCTCGCTCCGCGGAGGGCCTCCGCCTGCCGCAGGGAGAGGGCCCGCAGGGAGCCGTCCGGAATCCCCAGGGGAAAGGCCCTCTGGCGGTAGAACCAGTCGCCGGGGGCGTGCTTGCGGGATTCGCTCCGGGCGGGGAGCCGCTCCGGGGCGCTTGCGCCGAGGAATGCGGACCAGTAGAGGAACACCGCCGCCGGGATGAGAAGGCCGCCGCGCATGACTGTCTCGCAGGAAGGTGGAGGGACAGGGGCAAGATTGGAAATTCGGCCCAGAGAATCAACCGCTCCCTCCGCTTGTGATTCCCGGGGTTTCGGCGTACATTGACGCCCGGACCGTATCATTTCCTCTTCCGACGGATGAACCAGCACCGGCTGTACCGGACCATTGAAGCCCTGAGCAACAGGCAGTTCCGCACGGACGACGACCTCCTCAGGCACGTCGTGGGGGAGATCATACGGAACGAGGAGATTCCGGTGCGGGGGGGGAGAATCTGGAAGCTGGAGGGCCAGACCGGGCGCTACCGGCTGCTCCACCAGGAAGGCGAGATCGAGCCCATCCGGAAGAGCTTCCGCCTGGACGTGCTCTCCTACCCCATGTTTCTGCAGCTCCCCCGCAAGGGAACGGTGGTGGCCGCCGAAACGGACCGCTACCTCCGGCGGCGGGGAATCCGGCTCTACTCCGCCACGGGGGCGGGAGAGAAGGTCCGCTGGAAGGAGCACATCCTCTTTCCGTATGTCATCGCCATCAACGCGGACTACCTCCGGGAAGAGATGGCGTATGCCCTGAACATCATCGGGAACGCCCTCACCTCCGCTCTCCGGAACCGGAAGATTGAACGGAAGGCCCGGCAGCTCGAACAGGACCTGGACAAGGCCCGCGAGATCCAGAAGAGCATCCTCCCGGCACACGAGCTCCGCTTCCATCACTTTGATATCTACGGGGTCTCCCTGCCCGACCGGGTGGTGGGGGGGGACTTCTTCGACTACCTGCAGGCCTCGGAGGACAAGGACCGCCTGGGAGTGGTCATCGGAGATGCGGCCAGCAAGGGACTCTCCGCCGCGGCCCAGGCCCTCTATGTCTCGGGGGCCCTCCGCATGGGCGTGGAATACCAGACAAAGATCAGCACCCTCATCGGGCGCATCAACCGCCTGGTAAACAGGACCTTCTCACCCGAGCACTTCGTTTCCCTGGTCTACCTGGAGCTCGGCTTCACGGAGCAGGGACTGCTGTTCTATGTGAATGCCGGGCACAACAGCCCGATCATCCTCCGCGCCGCCACCGGCCGCACGGAGACGCTGCCGGCCACGGGGCAGATCATCGGCCCCTTTCCCCAGGAGCGGTACCGGACGGAGTTCGCCCTCCTCGAGAAGGGCGACATCCTCCTTCTCTACACCGACGGCGTCTCCGACGCCTCCGATGAGAACCGGGAAATGTACGGGGAGCGGCGGCTGATGGAGCGGCTCCGGGAGTGGAAGGCCCGCTCTCCCCGGGAGATCTGCCAGCTCATGCTGGAGGATGTCCAGAAGCACAACCGTCTCACCGAGTTCTCCGACGACAAGACGCTGGTGGTAATCAAGCGGAGCCGCTAGGCCCCCGGGGGCTTGCCTCTCTCCCCCGCCCGTGTATATTGGGGTACCCCCCCGCGGGGCTCATTCCCGACCGCCATGTCCGTTCTGGATACCATGCTCTGGGGAAACCCCCTCTCCCGCTGGGCCGTTGCCGCCGGCACGGCTGCACTCGTCTTCCTGCTCTTCAAGCTCCTCCAGTGGATTGTGGTGCACCGCCTCTCCCGCCTCACCAGACGGACGCAGACCGATCTGGACGACCTGGGGGTGGACCTGGTCCGGAAGACGCGCTTCTTCTTCCTCGCGGCGGTCTCCTTGTACGCCGGCTTTCGCACTCTCGCCTTCGATGCCGGCGCACGATCCGCGGGGGACACGTTGGTGCTCCTGGCGACCCTCCTCCAGACGGGTCTCTGGGGAAGCGGCGCGGTCACCTTCTGGCTGGACCGGACCCTCCGCCGGGGAACGGACCCCCATCCCGCCGGGACCACCACCCTTTCCGCCGTCGGCTTCCTCATCCGCGGCGCCCTCTGGACGGTGCTTCTCCTGGTCTCCCTGGACAACCTGGGGGTGGACATCACCGCCCTCATTACCGGGCTGGGCATCGGGGGAATCGCCGTGGCCCTGGCCCTCCAGAGCGTTCTGGGAGACCTCTTCGCCTCCCTCTCCATCGTGCTGGACAAGCCGTTTGTGATCGGAGACTTCATTACGGTCAACGAGTACGCGGGAACGGTGGAGAAGGTGGGGCTCAAGACCACACGGCTCCGGAGTCTTTCCGGGGAGCAGATGATCTTCTCCAACACCGATCTGCTGGCCAGCCGCATCCGGAACTACCGGCGCATGGAGGAGCGGCGGGTGGTCCTCTCTGTGAGCATCGCCTACGGCACTCCTCCGTCAAAGGCCGCAGGGGTGAGCACACTGCTCCGCTCCGTGGTGGAAGCCCAGACGGGAGTGCGGTTTGAGCGGGCGCACCTGAAGCGGCTGGGGGAACATGCCCTGGAGTACGAGGCGGTCTACTTCGTGCTCAGCCCCGATTTCAACCGCTCCATGGATGTCCAGCAGGCGATCAACCTGGATCTCTACCGGCGTCTGGGAGAGGAGAACCTGGAGCTGGCCTATCCCACCCGGACCCTGCATCTGGCGGAGGCGCCGGGCGGGTCCCTCGGAGGGCGCGGAGCATCTCCCGGGCGCTCCCGAGAACATCCTCCGGGGTGATCATCCGGAGGCAGGCCGATCCGTACCGTTCCCCCCGGGGGATCCGGTCCCCGCATCCCCCCCCGCTGCAGAGGGGGCACACCTTCTTCCCCTCCAGAATCCTGATCCTCTCCCCCTCGGGGTAGATGCCCCAGGCGCGGCGGTGATGAAGCCGGAAGAGGGCCAGGGAGGGAACCCCCAGGGCCACGGCCACATGGCGGGGACCCGAGTCATTGGAGATGCAGAGATCGCAGCGGCGGAGGATTGCCCCCAGTTTTCCCGGGTCACTGCCGGTCTGTGCCAGCGCCGGCGTGAAATCCAGATTCGACAGAATCTCCCGGGCGGTCTCTTCGTCCCCGCTTCCCGCCAGCAGCAGCACCCCCGCCCCTTCCCTCCGCAACCCGCGCACAAGAGCCGCAAACCGGTCCGGAGGCCAGATCTTGTATCTTCCGCTCCCGCCCGGGTGGACGGCCACGAGGGGCCGGACCGCAGGGCAGCGGGTCCGGAGGAACTCCTCCGCCCACGCCTCCTCCGGGGGCCCCGTCTGGAATTCGGGGAAGGGCGCATCCACCCGGAGACCCATGGCCCGGACCAGATCCGCGTAGTACTCCATCACCCCTCGTTCCTCCCGGGCGATGTCAGGTGTGTGGGTCAGGAGAAGCCGGAACGGCTGGCGCTTCTGCCCCGTGCGCACCCCCGCCCCCGATGCGTAGGCCCAGAGCGCGAACCTGTCTTCCGGGAACGTGCAGAGAACCGTGTGGAACTTCCCCCGCCGGATGAGCCGGAGGATCTCCAGCTCCGCCCCCAGCCGCTTCCATCCTCCGAGAGACCTGAGCCGGTCCCTGTTCACAACAATCACCCGCCCCACGGCGGAGCTGTGGACGAAGGGAGTGCCCTGGCGGGACTCTTCGACGAGAGGCGCATCCCGCCCCGCCCTTCTCCGGAGAATGAGAAGGGTGGTCTGCGCGCCCCCGAGGGCCCGGAGCGCGGGGCCCAGCAGCAGAAGGTCCCCCAGCTGCCCCTCCGCCAGGACAAGCGCGCGCCCTGTGGCGGCGTGTGTGCTCCCGCCTGACGCGGGGGAGTTCTCCGGTATGGAGGGGGCGCCCATGGGGCACACGGTAGCAAGGCCCGCCGGTAAATGCAAATGCGGGTGCTTGCCTCTGGGGCCGGTGTCCCGTACATTCCCCGGGCGATCAGGAAACGTGTCCCCTTGCACAACGCCATCCTTGTGTACAAGCCGTGGGGGGTGCTCTCCCGGTTCACCCCGGAAGGGGGGCACAGGACCCTCGCCTCCCTGGGCCCCTTCCCGCCCCGTGTCTATCCGGCGGGCCGGCTGGATGCCGACAGTGAGGGTCTGCTCCTGCTCACCGACGACTCCCGGCTCCGGCACCGGATGACTCATCCGCGCTTCGCCCACCCCCGCACCTACTGTGTGCAGGTGGAGGGGATCCCGTCCGAGGAGGCGCTCAGCCGGCTTGCGGAAGGGGTGGTGATCCGCGGCACCCGCACCCGGAGGGCCGCGGTGGAGATGCTGGAAGAGGATCCCGACTTCCCCCCCCGCACGCCCCCGATCCGCTTCCGGGCCCGCATTCCCGTGCGATGGGTCCGGATCACCCTCACGGAGGGGCGCAACAGGCAGGTACGGAGAATGACCGCGGCGGTGGGGCATCCCACCCTCCGCCTCGTGCGCACGGGGCTGGGACCCCTGACGCTGGAAGGACTCGCTCCGGGGGAGAGCCGGCCCCTGGGGACCGGCGAATGGAAGACCCTGCGCGACTGGGTCGCGCAGTCAGAACATCCGGGGCCGCGACTCTCGCGACCCCGGTTGTAGAAGACCTGGAGCCGCTAATCCGGTTCCCGCGGCGGCGGAGGGGGCGCGGGGACCTTCCCCCCGTTGTCCCGGAAGAGCGTGATGCCCCAGTACTCCTCATCGTCGGGGGGATCCACGTTCCAGTCCCCGTAGCTGTGGGAGTCGTCGCTCTGGAAGTGCAGCTTGTAGGAACCCTTCTCCAGCAGGAACGTGGTGTTCACCATCCGGTTCTTTCTGTGCCCCCCCGCGTGGAAGGTCATGCCGTAGGTCATCTCCCAGATCACGTGCCCCGTCGCGAGGTCCTCGATCCAGCCGTAGTCGTACATCTCCCGGTTCTGCCCCTCGCCGATGGCATAGATGCGCACCCGTGTGGTCTTGTCCAGGGTGAACCGTTCGGCCTTCCGGGCATTGTCCCGCACCCGTACGATCCGGGCGATCACGTTCCGGTCGGCCTCGTCCCGGAAGGGAGCCACCTGCGCCGGGCTGAACCGCTCCCCCGCCCCCATGAGCGTGACCCCGTAGTTCTCCCGGTCGAAGGGGGGATCGGCGGTCCAGTCTCCGTAGGCATGGGAATCATCCGTGGTGTAGGTCAGCGTATAGTTTCCCGCCGGAAGCGTGATGACCTCGTCCAGGAGGCGGTTCTTGGGTGAACCGCCCGCATGGGAGGTCTCATCCACCTCCATCGTCCAGACCCTCTCCCTGGTCTTGGCGTCCGTGATGTAGGCATAGTCCGCCATCCGCCGCCGCGAGCTGCCCCGCTCGCCCAGGGCATAGATGCGGAGCCGGGTCTCCTGCTTGAGGGTGAATCCGGCCGAGCGGCTTTCGTCGTCCCTCATCTGCACAAGCTGCGCAATCACGTTGGCGAACCCGCGCACGGAAGAAACGGCGAAGCGGCGCGCGCCCTCCGAGTCCACCGCCGCGATGGTCACCCCCCACAAGAGGGGGTCAGGCGGAGGAGGCGCATTCCAGTCCAGAGGGGAATGGCTGTCGTCACTGATGTACACGAGCTCGTACTCCCCCTTCTCCAGGCGCACGGTGCCCTCCCACCGGCGGTTCTTTGCCGACCCTCCCGCCCCTTCCAGACGGCGGTCCGCCATATCCCAGACTCTCCGGCGGGACACCGCGTCCAGGATCCAGGCGCCGTCCGCCAGGTCCGTTTGTTCGACCCCCTCTCCCAGGGCATAGATGAAGAGCGAGGCCGGGCCGCTGAGGGTGAAGCCCTTCCGGATGTAGTCCCCCTCCCCCTTTCCCTGCACCCGGAGCAGGGTGCCCGGGATGCCCGCCGGAGGGGTGAACCGTTTCACGCGCGCGGCCTCGCCCGCTTCCGCCGTGATCTCCAGCCCCCAGGACCCGCACTGCTTCTCCCACGCCTTGGCGGCGTCGTCCGCCCACCACCCCTTGAAGAACTCAAAGAGCCCCTTCTTCCCCCCCCCTCCGAAGAGGGGCTTCTGCCTGTGGTCCACGTTCATGATGATGTGCGACGACCAGGAGGAGAAGGAGAAGACAGGCGCGGCGAAGTAGACCTCGTAGCGCCCCGGCGGAAGGTCCAGCTCCTCCTCGCACTTCCGGAACTCCCCGTCCCGATGCGTGTTCCGTCTGTCCATCTCCCAGACCGGGCGCCGTGTCCGCGCGTCCAGGATCCAGCCGTAGGCGGAGAGGCTCTTCCCCTCCGCCCCCCATCCCTTTTCCCCCCCGCCGCCCGTGGCCGTGATGCGGACGCGGAGGGGGTGTGTGATTTCGATCCCCTCCGAGCGGAGTTCCCTGTCGCAGAAGTCCCTCAGGGAGACAACGGTCTTCTCTGCGGCCCGCAGGCCGGGAAGAACAAGAATGGCGGCGGCCGCCAGCACCCCGATGCGGTTCATAGCCGTTCCCCTCAAGCCGGGTATGTCGTTGCTGTCTCAGGGGTTGATACGTCTACCCCCCCCCGATGTTGCGTCCCCTGGACCGCGGCCATCACCCTGTCCGGAAGGAGATCAGCTCCATCGTCGTATCCCTGCTTCTGGCCTCGTTTTCGCCTTCCTTCGGTCACCCGCCGACAAAAGAGAGGCCAAGACTCGACCGTCCTGCCGGCTGCCTCTTGCGGGGTCGAACATTGGCCTCAAACTCGCTCGGTCTTGCGATACGAGCTGGGTCGCCTCTGCCTCACTTGGGCCATGTGGCCTCTCATCCGGCTGCGATGCCACGACAAGGCCAGAGGTTTGTCAGGAAAACATCGCAGGCCATTTCAGTCAGACACTCCCCCTCCCCACTACTTCATCAACAAAAGCTTGTTCACTTTCATGGAGAGGACTTCCCCGGTCTCACTGGTCACACTGAATCGGGCCAGGTATATTCCACTCGCCATCAGACTACCTGTCTGGCTTGTTCCACCCCACGTGACCGAGTATCGGCCGGCCTCGCGACGATCATCCACGAGAGTCGCAATCTTCCTGCCAAGCACATCGAAGATCTCGAGTGTGACGTGGCCGCCTGTTGGAAGCTGGTAGCTGATCGTTGTGCTGGAATTGAACGGATTCGGGTAGTTCTGAAGTAGATTGAGCCGCATGGGAGTTGTGCACACCGTCGGCGAGCCCGGCTGCGGGCCGGCATCCGGGGGAGGTGGCGGAGCGGCAAGGAAATTGGCCATCTGGATTCGGGCAAGACGGCATTCCCGGCTTTCTGGATAGCCAGCCGCCAGAGCGGCCAGCACCGTCTGGGCAGAACCTGCATCCTCCTGTTCGTAGAGAAGAGAGAGGAACTTCATGTAGAACGAGGAACGTTGCATTCCACTGTTTGGGTAATCCTGGATGTTTCTCTCAAGCGCAGACAGCGCGGCTGTCCCTCTTCCTTCGGCAAGATAGAGAGAAGGCATGATCAACCGGACGGAGCGAATGACTGCCGGGTCCGTCGAAGCGATGCTGTTCACATACTCTGACAGCCTCATCTCCGGTGCACGCTGGTCGACTGTCCCAAGCTGTACAATGGCCCATCGTTTCTCGTGTGGTGGGGACTCCTCGGACGAAATGATCGACTGCAATGTCCTGGCGGCATCGTCATAGCGCCCCTCCATACGCTCGCGCAGGGCTTGCCTCATGGCCGAGGAGGGTTCATAGACATAGCCCCCTCCGCCTTCGGGACGCGCATTGCCGGGGAGCGGATCTTCCTCAAGCCAGGGATCATAGTCCAGCTCAGATGTTCCGTCAATGTCGAACACCCCGGGAGGATCCTCGCGTGAGCCCCACCAGTTGTTCTCAGCCAGAACGATGCTACCACTGTGGATGGCGGCATCATAGTCGGCGTTGGAGAGAATCCGATTGTATCCCCCTTCCACCCATTGGTCAAAGACCCCAAGAAGGGCGTGTGATTCGTCCTCACACTGGACGCCGGTTCCGTTGCCCGTGATAGTGTTTGCACCCTGTGCGAAGTCGGTCTGGAGCAACGGGAGACTCCCGCTCGCGCAGTTCAGGCCGTACTTGAAACCTTCGATGGTGTTGCGCAGAACCGTGGGCGATGAGCCGACGAGGGCAATCCCCTCCCCGTCTGTCCCGCTGAACGAGCAATCCGTGATGTCAATCCAGGAGTAGTTCGTGGCGAGAACGGCGGCAGCCGAGATCCCCGAGAAGTCGGAGTTCCGTATGCGCCGGGAATACTGCGGGGATTTGCAGAGGATCTCTACTCCGATGGATGCGTTGGTCACGTTGCAACCGACCATGTCGAACGTATTCTTGGAGTTGACAATCACTGCAGTCGAGTTATTGGCAAATGTCACACCACTGAAGTAGCCTGCTTTCACGACATTGGCGCCCACCGTACAGTTACTGATGTTGCCGCCCGATACTGTGAGAGCCGTCGCACCGCCGCTTATGCCGGTTGTGGCATAGGAGATGGAGGCATTGTTGAGGGAGGCGGTGCCGGTGATGTAGAGACCGTCCCAGGTTTCTGATGTTCCGCCGTAGCGGGTGAACGCGGCGGGGGTTCCGCCGCTTTGGACAGTCAAGGTGCCGGCTACCTCGAGCGAAGCCCCGGACTCGAAGTAGAAGTTGGCCCCCGGCTCGACGACGAGAGTCCCGCCGCTCTGGACCACGATCTTCTTGTTGGCAAGTACGTACGTGTTGCAGTTTGCCTTGGCCGTGACGGTTTTCCCCGAGGGTATGTAGAGGATGTCTGTGATCCAGTTGTTGCCTGTGAGAAATGTGTTCTCCGCGATTGATCCGCCAAGCGGGTATACCTTTCTCTTCATCTGCGGATTCAACCAGTTCCCCTTGTTCCAATAGAGATAAACCCCCGTCCGCGAAGCTGAAACCGTAGTGTTCCCATATTCAGTGGTGCTGGAGTCGATTTTGCCTGAGTTCGACCAGCCTCCTGACGGAGTCCGGGTGAGTAACTTGACTCCGTAGTAGGTCCCTCCCGTGGCGTAGGGTACATAGAGTGTGTCGTTCAGAATAGCTATTCGCCGACGTCTATTCGATGCTTCACTGAACGAAAGATCGTTTGTGTTCGACAACAAGGTGGCAGTAGGCCAAGAAACCCCATCAACGTGTTTTTGAGTGGCATAGATTCCCCTCGGTGTAGAGCTCCGAAAGAGAACGAGGTCCAGAGAATCCCCCCTCCGGGCAATACCGTGGTCAGCGACCTCTCCACTTCCCCCTATGCTCGCATCTGTGACGCTACCCCATGTTGGTGGATTAGTCGAGAAGTCTACGCTCCGCGTGGCGCCGACATCCGGCGAGGTGTCGTAACGGACAAATGCGACGTGGGCCCTCTGTGGGGAAGTCACGACCTTGGGAAAAGTCCCAGTGGGAGAACCTTCCGTAACGTGTTTGGTGTCGAACCACTGTTGAGATGGCGGATCAAAACGCACGTAGTAGACCTCCGATGCCGGACCACTGATGTCCCATACGATATGAACCCCAAGGACATCAGCGAAAGCGTCCAGACTGTGGACCTCCGTGCCAACATTACGCCACAAGGGGTCGGCAGGCCAAGTCTGTCCCCCATCGGTGCTCTGAAAGAGATAGATCTGATCGTTGGGACTGCCTGGGATGGGGTGCCCCATTACAAGAAATACGGATCCATTGTACGCTGTGACAGCGGCTCCCAAATCGCCATACTGGAAATCGGCATCCTCGTGTCCGTAAAGAGCCGCGCCATCATTCCCCAGGAGCATGTACACAAGGGAATCATGCGAGGTCAAGACATGTTGCCCGTAGCCGTTTGAGAAGGCACTCTGCGTCCCGGCGTTCGCGGCATAGGGTAGTGAGATGGTCGGCTCCCATGCGGGGACCTGGGCATGGGAGATTCCCAGAAGGAGAAGCGGCGACATCACAATGACAAACTTCGCCGCGGGAGGCAGGTGAAGCAGACGGCTCTTCATGAACACCTCCAGAGGGCTGTTGGTGTTTGGTTAGTGGCCCCCCCAATGTCCGAGAAGTACAACCTTTCTCACCACTTGGTCCTTTCCATCTGACAGACGCAGGAGATATACACCGCTTGCATAACCTGAAGCATCCCACCTCACGGGGGTCTGGGAGTTCGTCCCCTCCCCAAGAGTCTGTGAGAACAAGAGCTGGCCGGTTACTGAGTAGACTTCGAAGATCAGCCTCCGTTGAAGTGTGGGGAGAGAAGAGATCTGAAACGTCGAATGCGATGGATTTGGGAAGGCCTCGAATGTCAACGAGGAACTCGAGATACTCGGAGTGGATTCGCTGACTGAGACAACAGGGTTCGCCGTGTAAAGGTCAGTGTAGAAGTAGAGCCGACCCAGGGGGTCTACAAAGCTCTTGTTTATCACGAGGTCTTTCCTGTCGTCAAGATTGAAGTCGTAAATGCAAATGGCCTCACGGTATGGCACCCTCTTGTAGAACCACAGACTGTATGTGTCATTCTCCCTGGCTTTGAACATATAGAGGTCCGCACCACTGAAGATGATGAGTTCCAGACCCCCATCTCCATCCACATCCGAGGTCAGGTAGAAGGGGTTGTCAAAAATACCCGCCGAGAGAATATGGAAGATCAAAACCGGCGAGAAGGCATTGTCTCCAGTTGCCTCGTACACAACCGTCCAGTTCCCCGAGGACATTGTTGCTCCGATGAAGAACTCCGGCGGGCCGTCCCCGTCTACATCTCCCGATCCCAGGTGGTAGACATTATTCAGGCCTGTGCTGTCCGTCCAGGTCAAGTGGTAGGCGTTGTCACAAGTATTCTCGACGACAAACACTTTTCCCGAAAACAGGTCCGAAACGACAAACTCCTCCCGACCATCGCGGTCAAAATCGTCCACCGCAAAGCCGGCGATTCCGCTTTGAGCGCCGGGAACGAAGCGCGTGGACCACACCCGTACGAAGTTGCTTGAATCGTGGTTAAACTCGGCAACATAGATCTTCTCAATGCCGTTTCGGGGGTCACCCGAGGAGTCTGCTTCAGAGCCCTTGTAGAGGAAATCCACCAACGAGTCCGCATCAAGATCTCCAAGAAAAACCCCGGTGAAGCCAGGATCTAGACCGCTCCAATGGCGATTGTGGACAAACTCTAGGTCGGTCGGAATAGCGGTGGGAGTCGCCTGTTCGTAGTCGTAGGCGTTTCCAGCCAATGTAAACACAACCTCCATGAGGCCATCCCTGTCTGCGTCAGTCACCTGACGGGCAACCCCAGGACGAGGAAGATAGGTGTATAGTTCCGCCACGTTCCCAGTGCTGTCCACCTCGTAGGCCTTGGTCATGTGATCCGAAGTGGAATCATGGTAACTCCCGTAGATCTCCATTCTGTTGTTTCCATTCAGATCCCCCACTACGACAGGCACGCCGGATGCGGATGAAAGTGGTACCGATGCAAAGAAGCTATACCAACCAGTGTATCGGGTAGTATCGATCGTGTTTGGGTCAATCTCCAGAATGGGTATGCCTCTCCCCGCAGCCCAGGCCCGTATCTCTGCCTCGTCGGGTTCGCGGAGGGATTTCAGTCGCTTCTCCCCGGTGAAGGGATCTGTAAGCTCGATCACCTCATCAGGAAGAAAGCGGTACGTGTAGCCGCGCCTGACAAGTGCATCAAGCTCGAGCTGGGATTTGGGAGAGATGGAGAGGGAACTTCCGGAGCCGTTCAGAAAGAAGGCTCCCACAAGAAGGAGCTTCCCGTAGGCACGCATGGACAACCCCGCAGTTGGTGCGGAGATCCTCGCAACAGGCCGGCCCGGAATGGCTGGCAAGTCTGGCAAACCCGGAAGAGGGTGGCTTTGGAGCCAATATACACGAGCCCGGCGCAGAAGTCAATCGACATTCGCGACAGAAAGAGAATCACGGGGCTCGTTGTCACCTCTCGTCACTTGCTCCCTATTGCTTCTCCCGCATCACCCTGCTACATTGGGCCGGATACGATGATGCGGGAAGCCATTCAGGTTCGGAATCTTGTCAAGGTGTACAGCCCCCGGCGGGGCGAGCCGGTGCGCGCCCTGGACGGGGTCTCCTTCGAGGTCCGCCGGGGGGAGATCTTCGGACTCTTAGGCAGAAACGGAGCCGGGAAGACCACCCTCCTCCGCATCCTGACCACCCTCCTCCCCCCCGATGCCGGCTCCGTTTCGGTGATGGGACATGACCTCGCATCCGCCCCCCTGGAGATACGGCGGAGCATCTGCATGGTCCTGCAGGAGACGGCGGTGGAGCTCTTCCTCTCCGTCCGGGACAACCTGGAGACCTACGGGCGCTTCCAGTCGGTCCCCCGGCCGGAGCTGCGGCGCCGGGCGGAGGAGGCCCTCGAGAGGTTCGGTCTTGCGGAGCACCGCAACCGGAAGGTGATAGACCTGAGCGGGGGTCTCAAGCGGCGGGTCCAGGTGGCCAAGGTCTTCATGGTGGACCGCCCCGTCATCTTTCTGGATGAGGCCACCACGGGCATGGATCCCGTCAACAGGCGCGCCGCGCTGGACGCGATCCGGGGCGAGACCCGCAGGGGGCGCACCGTCCTTCTTACCACGCATCTTCTGCAGGAGGCGGAGGAGCTGTGCGACCGGATCGCCATCATTGACCGCGGGCGGATCCTCCGGACGGGGGACGTGCACGGCATCAAGGCCCTGGCGGCGGGGGCCCTGGATGTGGCGATGACCTTCGAGGTGATCACCCCGGACATGGAGGAGGCGCTGAGGCGGATACCGCATACGCGGTTCGCCCGCGTCAACAACACCGTGGAGCTCTGTCTTCAGGGGGAGGAAGCCCCGGCCCTGGAGCGCATTGCCGCGGTTGCACGGATGGGGCGCCTCCTTCATTTCGAGGCATCCGGCGCCACCCTGGAGGACGCATTCCTGGCCCTGTTGTCCGATCCGTCGAACCCGGGGGGAAAGGCGGCGCCTCCCCCGTGAACATGGTGCTGGCAGTCCTCTACCGGGAGTTCCGCATCCGGGCAGGCAGTCTGACCTGGACGTTCTTCGATCTCGTGGTGCCTCTCTCCTACCTCCTTCTGTTCGGCATCGGACTGGACCGCGCCTTCGCACAGGGCCTGCAGGTGGCCGGCCGCACCGTACCCTACGACGCCTTCTTCCTGGGAGGGGTTCTCTCCATGGCGGGCCTGGGGATCGCCATCAACACCGCCTACGGCTTCTTTGTGGACAGGGAGAACGGGCTCTTCTATGAGTTCCTCACCTACCCCATGACCCGTGCCCAGTTTCTTGTGGGGAAGATCCTCTTCAACGCCCTCCTGGCCCTGGTCCAGGCGCTTCTCACGCTGGCGGCGGGCTTCTTCGTGATGGGCATAACGTTCCGGGCGGACCTGCTCCCGGGGGCCCTCCCCGCCGTCATGCTGGGCACCGCCGGGTGGTTCTTCTTCCTGGGCTCCTTTGCCCTCCGGATCCGGCGGAACGACATGTTCAACACGTTCATCAACGTCATCTACTTCGTGTTGATGTTCGCCAGCTCGATGTTCTATCCCCTGGAGAGCATGCCCCGCTGGTTGCGCGTGATCTCGCTCGGCAATCCCCTCACCTGGCATACCGACGTCCTCCGGTTTCTCACCGTCGGCGTGGGGGAGCCGACCCGCGTGCTGGCCGAGGGGGCCGCCTTCGGGGTCTTTCTCCTGGGCTCGTTCCTGCTGGCCCTGCACACCCTGCGGCGCGGACCCCAGTGAACATTCCCGTCCCCCCCCCGTATCAGGGAGGGGGAAATGGAGGTCACCCATGAAGGCATCCCCTTTTCTGCTCCCGGCCGCCGCCTTCCTGCTCCATGCGGCTTCCCTTGCAGGGGCGCCCCCGGGCGCCGCCGCGGACACCTCCGCCCGGCCCCTCGTCCCGTGTTGCGTCACGCTCAGGGAACAGGCAAACCTGCGCGCCCTGGATGAGCTTCTCTCCCGCTCCGCCGCCACACCCGCGGAGCGGGGCACGGCGGTCCTCACCGTTCTCAGAGAGACCGCCTCCCGCACCCAGGAGGGGATCCTCGCCTGGTGCGCGGCCCTCCCTCCCGGGACCATCCGCTCCGTCCGGTCTTTCTGGATCATGAACGCCGTGACATGCGAGGCCGCCCCCTGGGTCGTGGAGGCACTCGCAGGGAGGGAGGACGTGGCCTCCGTGGAGGCCGTGCCCCCCGGGGAACCCGCGCGCGCTCTCCCCACCCTCCCCGCCCCTTCCACCGTGCCGCCGGGGGCGGAGGGCGGACTCCGGCTCATCAACGCGCACCGGATGTGGGAGAGGGGGTTCACGGGAGCCGGCGTTCTTGTGATGAACCTGGACACGGGAGTGGACTGGACACATCCGGCCCTCACCTCCTCGTGGAGGGGGAACTCGGTTCCCGGCGCATATGCCTGGTTCGATCCGTACCAGCAGACCCTCGCCCCGGTGGACCTGGACGGGCACGGCACCTCCGTCATGGGAATCATGGTGGGAGCGGATACCTCCGCCCGCGACACCATCGGTGTGGCGCCCGGCGCCCAGTGGATCGCCGCGCGCACGAGCTTCACCACGCCGCAGCTCCTCGCCTCCCTCCAGTGGGCCCTGGACCCCGACGGGAATGCGGCTACAAGCGACGACCGGCCCGTGGCGGTCAACAACTCCTGGACGCAGGCCCCCTCCTCATCCTGCACCGGCTGGGGTCCTCTGCAGGCGCTGGAGGCGGCAGGCATCGCGGTCATCTTCCCCGTGGGGAACACGGGTCCCGCCCAGGGACTCCCCGCCTGGCCCGCCAAGCTCAATTTCAGCGCCTCCCACGTCATGGCCGTGGGGGCGGTGGACGGAGGCGCACCCGGCCTTCCCCGCGCCCCCTTCAGCGGGAGGGGACCCACCCCTTGCGACCTTGGGGCGGACCGCATCAAGCCCGAGCTGATGGCCCCCGGGGTGGACATCCGCTCCGCCCACCTCCAGGGGGGATACCGCTATGCAAGCGGCACGGATGTGGCCGCCCCGCACCTGGCGGGAGCCATCGCGCTCCTGAAGCAGGCCTTCCCCGCACGCACCGGCACGGAGCTCCGGGACATGCTCTATCGCTCCGCCCGGGATCTGGGCCCGACGGGGGAGGAGAACGAATACGGCATGGGCCTGGTGGACGTGGAGCGGGCCTGGCTTGAGAACGCCTCTCTGCTGGACCCCCGGCCTCCCGAAGGGCTCTTCGCCTACAGCGACTACATCTCCCCGACGCTCATCTCCCTGGCCTGGACCGACCCCCGGTTCCTGGTGAACGGCGACACCCTGACGGGCTTCAGCATCCGGATCTGGAGGGACGGCCAGCCCCTTGTCTCCGTGCCCGCAGGAAACCAGTACTACGCCGACACGGGTCTCACCGACGGACGCCTCTACGAGTATGTCCTCAGGACCGAGCGGCACCAGACGGGAGCGCTGAGCGCGCCGCGCTCGATTGCCCGCCACGCGGGCGGATCCCCCGTCCCCTCCCCCCCCTCCCGTCTGGAGGCGTCCTTCTCCTCGGGCACGGCCCTCCTCCGCTGGATCGATCCCGTCACGCAGGCGGACGGGACCCCTCTGGATGACCTGGCCTGGATTCTGGTGTACCGGGACGGCGCGCTCATCGACAGCGTTGCCCCCGGAGCAGGCCTCTCGGCGGATACGCCTCCCAACGCGGGACGATCCGTCTTCTATACTCTGTGCGCCGCCGACAACGAGACCCCGCCCCATCTGAGTGTCCCGACACCGCGGGTTTCCCTGTTCCCGGGAGGACTTCCCGACTACCTTGTCTGGGTGGGACCCGAAGCGGGACCCTCCGGCGCCGCTTCCGGGGACTCCCTCTTCCGGGCCCTGGCGGATGCGGGGGCTTCCGTCCACCTGACGCGCAACCTCTTCGAGCTGGGCACGAGTCTTCTCCCCTTCCGCGCCGTGTTCGCGGTCCTGGGGGTGGATCCCTATCACCACACCCTCCGGAAGACGGCGCCCGAGCCGTATGCCCTGGACTGGTATCTCCTCTCGGGAGGGGCCCTGTATCTGGAGGGGGGCGGGGCATTCCATACGCATCCCCGCCAGGGGGCGTTCGACATCCGTCCCTGGTTCGGCCTGAGCCCCTCGGCGGCCCCCGTTGGGGGGGACGTGTACCGGATCGCGGGGCGGGATACCCTCGCGGGCTTCTCCTTCGCCTCCGCGGGTCCCTTCCACTCCCAGGACCCCCTCGTCCCTCTCTCTTCCACGGTCGTCTGGGAGAACCCTGAGACCGGGGCCGCCTGCGGAGTTCTCGGCCGGACCTACGGAAGGGGAACCGCGCTCGGGGTCACATCCCTGTTCGGAGGCCTTCTGGACAGCGCCCGCACGAAGCGGGACCTCATGGCGTTCTACCGCGCGCTCCTGGAAAGCTCCGCCCCGCAGTCATTCCCCCCCGTGCTCCCGGGGACCCTCTACGCGGCCGGGGAGTCCCTCTTCACGGTGGACGCATCCACGGGATCAATTCTGGAGCGTCTCGGCCCGCTCGGCCGCGGGGTGCAGGGGCTTGCCGCACACCCCGTCACCCGCGAGCTGTACGGCATCGTCCCGGGGGACTCCGGGTCCTTCCTCTGCCGGATCGGCTCGACGGGAACGCCCGTGTCGTACCTGCAGGCCCTCCGGCTTCCCTCCCTGAGGGCCATCACCTTTGACGGAAGCGGGAATCTCTGGGGAGGTTCCACCCGCGGCCGTCTGTACCGGCTGGATGTCGCCTCGGGAGACACCGCCTTCGTGGGATCCGCCCAGATCGTCATCCGCTACGGCGGCCTGGCCTTCAGCCCCCTCTCCGGCTCCCTCTGGGGATCCCTCAAGCAGGCCCCCTTCGTGAACGCAAGCATCTACCGGGTCAGCCCCCAGGACGGCAGTGTGACCCTCGTGGGGAACTCGGGAGGAGGGGACACCCCCTCCCTCACCTTCTCGGAGGGGGGCGTGCTCTACGGGCTCAAGGGATCCGGCTCTGTGATGGATACCCTGATACGCATCGACACTCTCAGTGCCGCCGGCACGCGGATAGGACCTCTGGGGACCTCCGCGGTGGAGGCCATTGCCTTCTGGACCGTGCCTCCTTCCGCCGCAGGGAAACCG
Organism: Bacteroidota bacterium; assembly: GCA_049587715.1. Lineage (GTDB taxonomy): Bacteria > Bacteroidota > Ignavibacteria > UBA10030 > UBA6906 > JBAVEL01. Next base: position 6,098 of record JBAVEL010000054.1, on the reverse strand, counting down.
CCCCCGGGTGTGCCCGTCTCCGGCCTGATCCTGGAGCCCAACTACCCCAACCCCTTCAATGCGGTCTCCCACTTCGTGTTCCGGCTGGCCGAAGCCGGCCGCATCCGGCTCAGCATCTGCGATCTGCTCGGGCGGGAGGTGGCCGTCGCGGCCGAGGGATTCCGGGCTTCCGGCAGCCACCGTGTCCGGTGGGACGCCTCGGGACTCGCCACGGGAGTGTACTTCTGCCGCCTGCGCGCCGGGTCCCTCCACGCGGTACGAAAGATCCTGATTCTGCGGTAGGGGCGCGTTGCATTTGGGGCCCGCGGTGCGTATGTTGATTCCGCTTCGTGCGCCTCCGGAGAGACCATTCGATGCGGGAATACCTTGACCTTGTGGAGCGGGTGCTTGCCCGCGGCCGCCTGAAGAGGAACAGGACCGGTGTGGACACCATCTCCTCCTTTGCGGAGCACTACACCGTGGACCTCTCCCGGGGATTCCCGCTCCTCACCACCAAGCGCGTGAACTTCGGCGCCATGCTGCACGAGGTGCTCTGGTATCTCTCGGGGGAAGACCACATCCGGAACCTCCGCCGGCACACGAAGATCTGGGATCCCTGGGCCGATGCGGAAGGGCGGCTGGATTCCGCCTACGGGAGATACTGGCGGCGGTTCCCGAGCGCGCGCATCGATCCCGTCACCGGCGCCTGGGAGGTGACGGAGGTGGACCAGATTGCCCGGGTGCTCGGGATTCTCAAAACCGATCCTTCCTCCCGCCGCATGGTGGTGACGGCTTGGGAACCCGGCAACGCGCTGGCCAGCCGCCTTCCCCCCTGCCACTACACATTCGTTTTCAACGTGCAGGAAGACCGGCTGAATTGCCACCTCACCCAGAGATCGGGCGACATTGCCATCGGGGTGCCCTTCAACCTGGCGGCCTACGCCCTTCTGACGCAGATGCTGGCGCAGGAGGCGGGCTTCGCCCCGGGATTGTTCAGCCACATCCTGGTGGACGCGCACATCTACGTCAACCACGTGGAGGGACTGAAGGAACAGCTCACGCGCGCCCCCTTTCCTCTCCCGCATGTGGCGATCGCCCCGAAGCCCCTGGATTCCCTGGAATGCGGCGACTTCACCCTCACCGGATACCGGTCCCACGAGCCCATCAGGTTCGAGGTGGCCGTATGAGGCACGGAAGGTGAAGCTGGCCCTCATCGCCGCCGTCGCCCGCAACCGGGTGATCGGGAGGGGGGGGCGGCTCCCCTGGCGCGTCCCCGGCGACCTGAAGCGGTTCAAGGCCCTCACCACGGGGCATGCCCTGCTGATGGGAAGGAGAACCTACGAATCCCTCGGGAAGCCCCTTCCCGACCGCCGGAACGTGGTGGTCACCTCCCGCCCCATCCCCGGTGTGGAGTGCCACCCCTCCGTGGAAGCGGCCCTCTCGGCCCTCCGGGAGGAGGAGACGGTCTTTGTGATCGGGGGCGGGGAGCTCTACCGGGCCCTGTTCGATTCCTGCGACCTGCTCTATCTTACCCTGCTGGAGACCGATGTGGAGGGGGACACTCTCTTCCCCGACTGCGAGGAGGCGCTCCGGACGGAGTTCCGCCGGACCTTCCGGGAGCAGCACGATGGATACGTCTTTGCGGACTATGTCCGGGTGAACCGGGCATAACACAAAGCCCCCGCTCGCGGGCGGGGGCTCTGTGAAGATCTTCCTCTCTGCCGGCTCAGTCCCGTTTCCCCCCGCGGGTCTCTCCCGGTTTCCCCATCCCGGCCTCCCCCTCCCGCTCTGCAGGGGCGGCCGAACGGAGAATCAGGCTTCCCGATCCCGCCATCTTCACCCAGTAGCCCCTCCCGGGACTCAGCACCGCCGCCGTCGTGTACTCCTCTCCGAACCCGAAGAAGGGGGAGGCCACGAGTCCCGGCGGAATGGTGGAGGCCTGGGATGCCTGGGCGGGGGCCGAGAGACCTCCCACCAGATTCCATCCCTCCGCCAGGAGGGTCGTGTCGGAGGCGAAGGGAATGCCCGTCTGGGAGAAGACCTGCGCGGCGTCGAACTTCATCCAGTATCCCTCCCCGCGGGAAAGAGAATCGAACCCCGCATACCCGGACCCGGGGAGATACCGGTGCCATGCCGATGCCCCGGGAAAGACGCCCGCCACGCTCCGGTCCTCGACATCCGCCGCAAGCGAGACGATGTTCCAGCCCGCCTCCACCGGAACCTGCACAATGGTCTCCGTCCCCGTGTTGAACCAGAAGGAAGAGGACCAGGCGCTGGACGATCCGGAGTTCTTCGCACGCACCCTCCAGTAGGTGCGTGTGTTGGGAGCCAGGGGACCCAGGGTGAATACGGTGTCGGTCAGCGTGGAATCATTCACCAGGATGTTGGAGAAGGCGAAGTCCGATGCCGTCTGCAGGTGGTAGCTGGCCGCGGAGATCCCCGGGAACCACCGGACGGATGTATAGACCCCGTGCCCCGTGGAGCCGGCCCCGGGAAGGTGCGGAACGGGCGCGGTGACCGTGGGGCCCGTGGAAAGCGTGGCCTGCTTCAGCACGATCATGCCCGACGGATCGAACTGCACCTGCGTGGGCTGGGTGGCAAACAGGAAACCGAACGACTGCTCGTTGGCGTCGTTCGTGACCCGCAGGGTGGTGTCGGCTTCGTTCAACCGGGAAACCTTGATCTCGATGGGCATCCGGAAGAACACCGTGTTGGTCTGTGTCTGCCGCGCCCGGAACCCCACCATCCAGGCGCCGTCGGGCCGTTGGGTGATGTTGTAATAGTTGGCATACACCGGGTGGTTGGGCTGCATGACCCACTGGTTGAAGAACCAGGACAGGTCCTCCCCGGCCGATGCGCTGACGGCTGCGATGAAATCCGAGGTGGCGGCCGTCTTGTGCTTGAACTGCACGGTGTCCGTGGCATAGGTCTTCACCGTGGCGAAGAACACGGAATCCCCCAGCACGTACCGCAGCAGGTGCAGGACGCAGGCGCTCTTGGCGTAGGTGATGGCATAGTTGAAGAGGGTCCCGTTGGGGGGCGTGGTGACCGCCCAGGAGGGATTGTAGATGGGCCAGCCCGGATTGCCGGAGAAGTAGGAGCTGGCGTCGTTGTTGATGTCGTTCTTGTAGGAGGTCCAGCCCCCCGTGTACTCGTACCAGAGGGCCTCGCTGAACGTGGCAAAGCCCTCGTTCAGCCAGATGTCAGCCCACGTGGCCGGGGAGATCATGTCCCCGAACCACTGGTGCGCGAACTCGTGCGACACCAGGTTCTCGCTCCAGCAGTTGGGGCAGAGACTCGTGAGAGTCTGGTTCTCCATCCCCCCCCAGGCGAACTGGCTGTTCAGGGTGGCAAAGCCGTCCTTCTCGAACGGATGCTCGCCGAAGAGATCGGAGAACTCCGTGGCCATCGGCAGGATCTTGGCCTTCACGTTGTTCAGGTTGGTCTGGTTCTCCCCCGCATTCCAGTAGAACCGGATGGGGAGGGCGTCGGCGGGATTGGAGGGACGGGGCCAGGAGACGATGTCCAGGTTGTAGTTCACCTTCCCGCTCAGCACCACGAGGTAGGTGGCCACCGGATCCCGGCTGATCCACCGGTACCAGAGGGTGTCTCCCAGGCGCGTGGAATCGGCCAGACGCCCGTTCGACCCGAGCTTCACCGTGGCGGGAACCTTCGTGGTGATGTCCACGGTGGCCTTGTCGGAAGGCCTGTCCCAGCAGGGAAACCACTTCCGCGCCCCCTCCGGCTCGCAGTCCGTGAACACCATGCCGTTGCTGACGTAGAAGGCGTTGTCGCTCACGTTGTTGTGGCGGTAGTGCACCCGCACCTGGGCCGTCTCCCCCGGGGCGTACGCCCGGTCGAGCGTCACCGTCAGGATGTTGGATGTGTGCGTGAAGGACACCCCCCTCAGTCCCACCGAGTCCACCGTCAGGGAGGTGTTGACCGCGTTCAGGGCGATGCTCCCCAGGGCCGTGTCCACCCGGAATGTGATGACCTCCTCCGCCGCAAAGGAGCGGGGATACGGACTCACGAAACAGGAGTACAGATCCAGGTTCAGCCAGTAGTCCAGTACGTCATAGCTGTGGCGGGGACTGGAGGCGGAGGCGGCGGGATCCATGAGCGCAACGGCGGAGCTCTTCTTCCGGGAGCACATGGCCGCCCCCTTCTCTTCGGTTCCCTGGGCCTGGACGGCTCCCGTACTCGTGAGAATGCACAGAACAACAAACACTCGGCGCATGAGAGACTCCTCGTTGGGTGAGTGTCAATGCCAGCGTGTATAGGGGGGCTTCGTCCTGTCGGGCCCCCCTGTGTCTGTCCCGGCGGGTGGAACGGTGGCGTCCAGGATCAGCATGCCGGCGCCGTTCGAGCGGACCCAGTATCCCTTTCCCGGCTGGAGCACCGGCGCCGTCGCATACCCCGCGGGAGAGTAGGAGAAGAAGTCTCCCTCCAGGATCCCGGACGGCACCTGCACCACCCCCGCGGCCGGAATCGGCTCGCTCAGACACCCCACCATGTTCCACCCCTCCACCACATGCAGGGTGTCGGCCATCCGGACCCCGCCGGTGATCTGGGCGGTCTGGTCCCCCTGGAACCGGAGCCAGTACCCGGCTCCGTTCTCCAGTGTGTCCCTTGCCGCATAGCCCGTTCCCGGAACGAAGGCCAGGGCGTCCGAGGCGGCCGCCGGATAGAGCGCGGCCCTCCGCATGTCCTCCGCCGCCAGGGGCACCGAGAGCAGGTTCCAGCCGTCCTCCACGGCGTACGACCGGGTGACCTCCGCGGAATCGCTCACCAAGGCCGTCCAGACGCTCAGAACGGAGCCGTCCAGACGCATCCAGATGGGGTAAACCTTCCCTCCCGCTGCCGCGATGTTCGTGTAGTCCCCGAAGAAGATACCCGCGCTGGGGGTGAAGGCGCTCTGGCTCACCGGGAAGTTCGTGAAGGTCTCCCCCCCGTCGGTGGAACGCGCCACAAATACCTCTGTGGCGTTCCCCGTGCTGTTCCTCCTGTCGTAGAACAGCGCGTAGAGGAAGCCGTTGGACTGGTCCACGGTCATCCAGGGAAAGAACTGGTGGGTGCCGGTCAGATCGTTGTTCACCCTGCGGGCGGCGTCCCAGGTCAGCCCCCCGTCGGTGGATCGTGAGAGAAACACGTCCGTGTCGGATAGACCGTTCCGCTGGTCGGACCAGAGCACGTACAACTGGCCCCGGTAGGGTCCCCCGCTCACGTCGCAGGCGGTGACAGGCATGCCGTTGCAGCGGTAGATCCCCGGCACGTTGAAGTCCCAGCCGCCCGGCTGGGCCGCCACAAACACGTCGGCGCCGAAAGTCTGCCCCCCGTCGGTGGAGCGATCCAGCATGATCCCTGCGGGCCCCGACCAGGCCATATAAACCTCTCCGTCGGGGCCCACGGCCGGCACCGCCCCCTCCACGGTGTTGTCTCCATCCCGGCAGTCCCCGCCCAGGTCGGACACGCGGACGGGAGCCGACCAGGTGGCCCCGGCATCGGTGGTCCGGGAGAAAAGGATCCGGGTGCTGTCCGTGGTGCTGGAGCTGTTGTACCTGTCGAACTCCGTCCATGCCATGTACACGTTCCCCCGCCAGGGAGAGAGGGTCATGTCGGCGGCCAGCCACTCCTTGTCCTGGTTCCGGAGGGGCGGATTGAAGCCCACCCCCACCCCGTTGTTCCAGGTGAGCCCTCCGTCCGTGGATTTCTGCACCACGATCCGGTCGATCCAGTATCCCGGGGAGGGGGGATTGGAGAGGTGCCCGAAGTAGGTGTTCCCCAGATGGTCGAACACCACCACCGGATCTCCCCACACCCGGTAGGTGGAGGAGAGGGTGCCCTGGGTCCAGGTGAGCCCTCCGTTGGTGGAGGAATAGTAGTAGTGGAGGTTCGCCCCCGCCACCAGGTTCAGCGGATTGACGGGGTTGATGGCGATGCTTACCTCCTCGGGATCGGTGGAGGAAGGGTTGTTCACGCGCACATTCTGGAATTGCGCCTGTGCGCCTGCGGCGGCAGCCAGAGATGCCGCGAGCCATAAGCAGGTGACTCTCCGTGGGGTGTCCACCGTGTGCCTCGCTCGACCAAGGGATGAAGTGGATGGGGGTCAGGTGTAGGGT
>JBAVEL010000053.1:0-2368 GCA_049587715.1 Bacteroidota bacterium | reverse complement strand
CTCCAAGGCTCGAAGACTCCAAAGGGTCTTTCGCCTGCGGCCGGGCTGGCGCTTGCTGCCCGGCAGAGCCGGGGCCCGAAGGGCCGCAAGCGCCGCACCCACTAACCCGCTCCTCTCTGAAAGCTCCTTCGAGTCTTCGAGCCTATCTTGGAGTCTTTGAGTTTGGATCCCTCTCCTCAAATCATGCCCCGAGCACCAGCACATCCGGAGACCTGGACTCCCGGAACTGTCAAACTCTGATAGGGGTAGGAAGAGCCGATTGAGTTCGGCTCCCCCTCCCTCCGAACCGGACGGGCGGATTTCCCGCATCCGGCTCTCCGTTTGGTGGTTCACCTGAATCAGGACTGACAGGCTTCCACGCGGGCAGCCACAAGAGAGAGCAGCCCACGCTCGCGAAAGAAGGCAATCGGCCAACGCTGATGGTCCCGGCCACGGCCGCGTCCCCGCCGCTTGCTGCGTTTGCGTAATATGCTCCGCAGTCGCATGCGGATCCAACCGTCCAGAGCCCGGAAGATGTTTCGTTGACTGTGCTTAAAGTACTGCATCCAGCCCACCAATGTGCGATTCACATCGGCGATGATCGCCTGCAGACTTTGACCGTTCTTACGTCGAGTCTTCGACCGAATCGCGTCCTTGATCTTCGTGAGACTCTTTTTCCGTGGCCACCTCATACCTCTTTCGAAGTGGTATCCCAGAAAATCAAAGCCCCCCTTTGTCGTCGCGTCCACAATCCGCGTCTTGTCCGGATGCAGCTTTAGTCCGGCTGCCGCCGTCCATTGCCGCACCTCCTCCAGCGCTTGTTCGGCCTCCGCCTGGCTCCGGCACATGATCACGAAATCATCGGCGTATCGCACCATCTCGTACCCCTTCCGGTCCATTGCATGGTCCAGTGGGTCCAGGTAGATGTTCGATAGCAACGGACTGATAATCGCGCCTTGTGGCGTTCCCGCCTCCGGCTCCCATAGATCCATCCCGTCCATGACCCCTTGTTCCAGGTACGCCCGCACGACCTCGATCACACCACCGTCCGATACCTTTCCTCCCACCAGCCCAACCAGCGGCTCGTGGGGAATCGTATCGAAATAGCTCTTCAGGTCCGCGTCTACTACCACCGTGTAGCCCGCCCTCAGCAACTCTACAACCCGCCTCAAGGCGTCCTTACACCCGCGGTTGGGCCGGAATCCGTAACTCTGCTCGGCAAAATCCCGCTCAAAGATCGGCCCCAGCACCATCAGCAGCGCGGCTTGCACCACTCGATCTCGAACCGTCGGGATTCCCAAAGGCCGCTTTTCTTTGCTCCCCGGCTTCGGAATCCATACCCGCCGCACCGCCTGCGGACGGTAACTGCCGTCCTTCAGCGACTGCGACAGCTTTTCCAGATTCTCCTCCAAGCAGCGCTCGAACATCTCGATCGTCTGGTGATCTATCCCGGCTCCCCCTCGGTTCGCCTTCACTTTCGCAAAGCCTGCCCGCAGGTTCGCCAGCGTGTTCACCTTGTCCATCAAGCTGTACCACTTGCCGCCTTTAACCCCCTTTTCGAGGGCCGTCAGCATCCGTTCCGTCCAGACACTCGGTTCCACCCAAGCCCATCGGGCTCGGATGTCTCCAGCTTGCGTAGTCGTTTCCGACACTCCCGCCGGTTGTTCTTCCGCCGGCCTGTCCGTCACGCCTCCACCTCCCTGCGTTCCCTTCGCTCCATCCCCATTAAGGGACTTCTTCGCTACTATGGACGCTCTGACTCCTGCCCGGCCGGCTCTTCGGTTGCTTGAAGGCAACATGAACACCACCTCTGTCCCGGACAGGTCTCCCTGTTTCACGCACTTGACCTTCCGATCCCTCCGTCTCCAACCACCTGTCAGTCCCTCGACGCCGCTTTTGCACGCTACCCCTCAGCTCGTCGGGTCTCCCGGTTTCCCAGGTCCAGGCTTCGCCATTACTCAGCTGGCTCGCCGATCATGACCGGCCGAATCGAGTTCGTTAGCCTACGGATGAATCGTTCGCCTCCTGCTGCTCCCCACCTCGTCTCACGACGACGCAGTTGCATTCGGCTACAGGCCGGAGAGCGTATGCCTGAAGAGGACTTCCACCTCTCTGATCATTGCGCTCACAGGCGCACTGAGTCCCGCGGCCAAGCCGCGGGTTTGCCCAAAAGAGTCACGGCAGGCGCGGAAGACCCTTCGTCCCGCCGCTCAAGGCTGCTATGATTCCACCCCGCTATGAGCACGCGCGCGCTGCCCCTGCTGTTCTGGTTCCTCCTTCCGGTTTCGGTCCAGGCCGCCTCGCATCACATCCCGCCGGTGCGGGCGTGGATGGTCGCTCCCTTCATCCTGCTGCTCCTGGCCATCGCGATCGTCCCGTTCATCAACCG
>JBAVEL010000052.1:0-18818 GCA_049587715.1 Bacteroidota bacterium | reverse complement strand
GAAAAAACGGCACCATTGTCAAACCCCCCCTGACGGGAAGAGGCAGACCCACCCGCCGTCTTGACAATCTCACCATATTTCAGTATGTATGGCCCACCAAGAGAAGCAAGGACTTGAAATGCCGCTCCTAACTTCAATCACCCTATTATCCGGAGGATCCACCATGATTTCAACCCGACCGAACCCGGTGTCGAGCGACTGGAGGTTCTGGATCGCCTGCTTTCTTGGAATCACCCTGGCGGCGACACTACCGCAGGGTGCGGAGGCAGGACTCAAGACGAGTGCGGGTTCCGGGACCTGGACAAACGCGGCCACCTGGACCCCCGCGGGGGCGCCCGGGACGAACGACGACGTGGTGATCGCAAGGGGCCACACCGTGACCCTCAATACCAACTCCGGATCCCTCCGCTCCGTTCTGATTCAGTCGGGGGCGACTCTCACGACGGACGGAGCCAACAGGTATCTTGTGGTAGGAAAGGACGGGGGTGAGGATTTCACCAACGACGGGCTTCTCGAGTTCAGCGGCGCCTCCGCAGGGACCGTGAAGCTGAACAAATCCTCCCAGTGGGGTGGCACGGGGGGAACATGGCGCATCGCGTACATCGAGCTGAACTACAAGACCCTCTCCTTTGTCACGGGGGCCTCCTTTCGGGTGGACCTTACGGGGGCAGACTACCCCTTCCTCACGCCGGGGGCGGTGGCAGGGGTGCCGGGGGTGGTGTTCAACTATGCCGGGACTGCGTCTCAGCTTCTCTCGTTTAGTGCGAATGTCGTGTATGGGTCCCTCTGGATCAGCAATGCGGCCGGGGTGACCATGAACCGGAATCTCACGACCGCGAACCTCACGGGCGACCTGAGGATCCCGGGGCTGCTCCAGACGGGATCCTACACAATCACGGGAGGAGCCACGCGGACCCTTGAGGTCACCGACGGGGGTACCCTCCGGCTGCAGGGCACATCCACCCTGCCTGCGGGCTTCTCCACCCGGACCTTCGGGACAACAAGCACCGTGGAGTACGCCGGTTCCAGCCAGAGTCTGGGAGCCGCGAGCTACGGGAATCTCCTCGTGAGCGGGACGGGCACGCTCACCATGCCTGCAACCCCCTTCACCATCGCCGGCATGTTCACCCTCGCGGGGTCATCCGGTGTGACCTTGGCCGCAGACGTCACGGTCCTTCCCACGGGGGGAGTCACGCTCAGCACCGCGGACCTCTCCACGGGACCGCACTTGCTTACGGTGCAGGCCACGGCCCCCTCTTCGCTCAACCTCGGGACGCGGCGGATCTTCGGGCAGGTGAGCCGCGCCATCGCCGCCGGGTCGACGGCAGCCTATGCGTTCCTGACTCCCAACACCCTGGTCATCCCGGGCGGCACCGACAACCCTTCCTCCATCACCATGGCGGAGTACCCGGGGACCTTCCCGCCGAACCTGGGCCCTGCGGCGGACACGCTGAAGACCGTCAAGCGATACTACGCCGTCACAGGCACCGGGGCGGGGAGCGCCTTCAGCTTCGCACTGCGCCTGGCCTATCTTCAGGGGGAAGCCCGGGGAACGGAAGCCAACTACACCCTCTGGCGGGATCCCGGCACGGGCTGGAACAACATGGGCTCCTCCGTTGTCGACCCTGCGGCGAACTACGTCCAGCAGGGAGGGCTGACGGGCTTTTCAAGCTGGGCAATCGCCGAGTCGGACGCCGCTCTTCCGATCCAGCTTGCCTTCTTCACGGCCGTGCAGATCCCCTCCTCCACCCAGGTGCTGTTGACCTGGAGGACAATCTCGGAGACGAACAACTACGGGTTCTTCGTGCAACGCCGGGCGTCCTCCGGCGGCGACTATGCGGACCTCCCCGGCAGCTTCATTCCCGGACAGGGCACCACGGTGGTGCCGCAGGACTACTCCTGGGTACACGCGGGCGCGGGACCGGGAGTCTGGTTCTACCGCCTGAAGCAGGTGGACCTGGACGGGTCGGTGCATTTCCACGACCCGCTGGAGGTGGTGGTGGAAGGAGTGCTCTCGGCGGGGGAAGAGCCGCTGGCGAAGGGGTTCCGGCTGGATCAGAACTATCCGAACCCGTTCAACCCCCACACCACCATCAGGTTCAGCGTGGACCATGGCGGGCAGACACGTCTGACCATTGTGGACGTGGCAGGTCGCCAGGTGGCAGTCCCGTTTGACGGCTGGGCAGAGGCCGGGGAGTCCTATCTTGTGCGCCTGGATGCATCGGCCCTCCCCTCGGGCACCTACTTCTACCGGGTTACGGCGGGGGGCCGCACTCTGACCAGGGCCATGACCCTGATCAAGTAACCACCCCTTTTCCTTCTGCGAGGGGCTGCCTCCTTCGAGGGGCAGCCCCTTTTTTTTGCTGTTTTTCCGGGGGTGCAGCCCTCCGGACAAAGAACGGGTAAACTGCGGCTTTCAAGGAAACAAGCCGCACGGTGTTCTGGAGTACAGCCCCCCGCGCCACCGCCCGCTATATTACCTCAGACTCTCCCCTTCCCGGGACGACATCCCCGGGCGCCTAATGGGGGAGCTCCCCACGCAATCCGTGCTACCGGATGGATTACTCGCAAGGTGGAACATCAGAAGGGAGACAGCCATGGGCTGGCGCATACTGTTGTGCGGACTGGTTCTTTCGTTCGGGCCGCTCCACGAAGGGGGCGCAACCGGATCGGCGCTCCGCTTTGACGGAGTGGATGACTATGTGAACGCCGGCGAGCCGGATGTCATTGCATCGGGCGGCGGCAACAACGGTCTCACGATCGCCGCCTGGATCAAGGCGGATGACTTCGAGTCGGACATGGGGAGGATTCTCTCCAAGACCTCCGGCGTGGCCGAACAGGACCACTACTGGATGCTCAGCACCTTCAACAGCGGCGGCATCAAGCTGCGATTCCGCCTGAAGACTTCCGTGGGAGGCACCCGGACCCTCATTGCCTCCAGCGGAAACCTCGTTCCCGGAGTTTGGACGCACGTCGCCGCAGTGTACGACGGATCCAGCATGGTCCTCTACAAGGACGGGCTGGAGGTGGGCCGCGCATCCAAGACGGGGACCATCGCGGTCAACAACGGCCTTGCAGCCATGATCGGGAACAATCCCCCCACGGCGGACTCCCGCCCCTTTGACGGGTTGATCGAGGATGTCCGCCTCCTGAGCACGGGACTCACCGCGGAGCAGGTGAGACTCCAGATGCACCTGACCCGGGGCGGAAGCGAGCCGGACATGGTGGCATATTGGGCATTCAACGAAGGAGCGGGCGCAACCACCCGAGACCTGACGGGCCATGGCTTCACGGGCATCCTGCGGAACGGGACCCTCTGGGAGGAATCCACCGCTCCCCTGGGCGCCGGAACGAGCTGCGCACGGACGGTGAGTTCCCCCGGGGTGGTGGAGTTCCCCGCCACGGGTCTCGGCATGAACCTCCAGGTGAAGTCGGGAACCGATCAGATGGTGGTGTCGCATCTGGCGGGCACCCCCGGAGGGACGCTCCCGGGAGGCCTCAACACACTGTATCCAGTCTGCTGGGTTGTGCGGCGATTCGGGCCGGGTTCGTTCACGGGATCCTTCACATTCACCACCGGCCCCAACACCATCGGCTCCGGGGACCAGGCCCAGCCGGCCAACCTGAAGCTGTTCCGGCGCGAGTGCAACGCCGACGGCGCATGGACGGAGGTGGCGGCGGGGAGCTCTGCCAGCTCGTCCTCGGTCACCTTCGACGGCGTGGCACAGGAGGGGCAGTATGTCGTGGGCTCGGCGGGCGATTCCCCGCTTCCCGTCCAGCTCTCCTTCTTCGGCGCAACCCCCCTGAACGACCGCCGGGTCCGCCTGGAGTGGAGGACGATGAGCGAGGTGAACAACTACGGATTCTGGGTGGAACGCCGCCCGCACGGGTCGCCGGACTACGCGCTCCTGGCGGGGAGCTTTGTGGCGGGGGCCGGGACCACGATCCTTCCCCAGGAATACGCCTGGACGGACGGCCCCATGGCTCCCGGGCAGTACGACTACCGGCTTCGGCAAACGGACCTGGACGGGACGGTCCGCTACGCCGATCCCGTACAGGTGACGGTGGAAAGCCCCACCGGCGTCCCCGCACAGGGACTGCCCGCCTCATTCGAGCTGGGGCAGAACTACCCCAATCCATTCAATCCCTCCACGCGGATTGCCTTCGGTGTCCGTGAAGACGGCCCTGCGGAACTCCGGGTCTACAACCTTCTGGGGCAGGAAGTGGCCGTCCTGTTCGCCGGAGAAGCCCACGCGGGCACCCGGTATGAGGCCGTTCTGGAAGCCGACGCACTCCCCAACGGGGTGTATCTGTATGCGCTCACGAGCAACGGGCGGTCGCTGACGAGGAAGATGACCCTGCTCAAGTAGTCCCATCCCCCGCAAACTCATGCCGCATGCCGTCCCGGCCTCCACAGCCGGGACGGTCTCCATCCCCCGGCCGGGTGCGCGGCCCCGGCGATCAGATCAGGCACCCACAGGAGGGCTGCGTCCGATGCAGGAGTATTTCAGAAACCTGAACACGCTCGATCCGCTGTTTCATTCCCTTGTGGTGGCGACTCTCCGGAGACTCGGGGAGACGGAGGGACGCGGGACCGGGAACATCGAAGACCTGGGACCCGACCAGGAGCTGGAGATCCTCCGGGAGTACTCGGTTGCCCTCTACCGGGAATACCGGTCCCTCCGGTCGGTGTTTCTGGAGAACATGGTGCTGAGGCGGACCTCCGTCGGACCGGCCTTCCGGAACAACTGAGGTTTGCTTTTCTGCGCCCCGTTTCGTATTCTTCGAGTGTAGCAAACAGAACTCCCTTCTAAGATTCGCCCGAAAGTCCTGCGCGGAAGCGGGATTTTCGGACCATGTCCTCCGCCGGCCTCTCCGGCTGATGCTGCTCTGGACGGGGTTTCTGGTGTGCACGCCTGCTTTCTCCCAGGGCGTCGACACGGTCACCCTTTGCACCTACAACCTCCTCAACTACCAGCAGGGCAACAGCTCGCGGGATGCCTACTACCGGACGGTTCTGGGGCATGTGGAGCCGGACATCCTTGTGGTCCAGGAAATCGCATCGCCTGCGGGTCTCGATTCCTTTCACACGCGGGTGCTGAACGCCGTCTTTCCGGGCCAGTTCACCAGGGGGATCTTTCTGGACGGACCCGACACGGACAACGGCATTCTCTTCCGCACGGGCCGGTTCACATTCCTGGGGAACAGGGCGATTCGGACGGCTCTCCGGGACATCAACGAGTTCACCCTGTTTCACCCTGTCTCGGCGGAGACCCTCCGCGTCTACTCCGTGCATTTGAAGGCGAGCAACACCGCCTCCGACAGGGCCAAGCGGGCGGCCGAGGTGGACAGCCTCCGGCGCGTGACAAACCTCCTCAGATCCGGCTCCAATTTTCTGGTGACGGGGGATTTCAACATGTACGCCTCGACCGAATCCGCCTATGTCAAGCTGCTGGCGGATGATCCCTGGAACGACGGCCACGCTCTGGACGCTGTGACGCTGCCGGGAACCTGGAACACCCCGGCCTACGCCGCGCACCACACGCAGTCCACGCGCCTGCGCTCCCTCCCCGATGGGGGTTCCACGGGGGGTCTTGATGACAGGTTCGACCTGATTCTCTATTCACGCGGGCTCTCGGAAAGCTCCGGGGCCCAGATTCTCCCATCGTCCATTGTCAACGTCGGAAACGACGGAGCGCACTACGACGACTCGGTGAGTGCGCTCCCCAACGCCTCGGTTCCCCCCGCCGTAGCCCACGCCCTGCACTACGCCTCGGATCACATCCCGGTTACGGCCTCGATCCTGTTCCGGGGCCCGCTGGCACCCCCCGCTGCCCCCGCCCTGGCCGCTCCTTCCGACGGGGCAACCGGCGTGCCGCTCAACCCGGTTCTCTCCTGGAGGCGTTCGGCGGGCGCGACATCATACCGTCTCCAGGCGGCCGTGGATTCATTGTTTGCTTCCGTCCGTGTCGACACCTCCGGCATGGCTGACACCGTGGCGGCGATCGGCCCGCTGGAGAGGGACCGCCCCCACTTCTGGAGGGTTGCCGCCGTCAACGCAGCCGGCCAGGGGTCTTTTTCCCCGAGCCGGCGGTTCAGGACCACCACCGCCTACACTTACCTGTACGCCTACGGGGAGGAATGGAACCTCGTCTCCCTTCCCCTGGATGTATCGGATCCGCGCCCGGCTTCTGTCTTTCCCCAGGCGATTTCCAACGCATACCGCTTCGAGGCGGCCCAGGGCTATGTGGCGGAGGACTCCCTCCGGGAGGGGGCGGGCTACTGGCTGAAGTTTGATGCGGTGGACACGGTGGCCATCACGGGGAACCTCCGCCCCTCGGACACCTTGCAGGTGGCGGCGGGCTGGAATCTGATGGGTTCGGTGTCGGATACGGTACCTGCCGGGAGCGTCGCCTCCATCCCTCCCGGCATCATCCTGACGGAGTTCTACGAGTTCAACGGGAGCTACATCCCCGCCTCCGCCCTCCTCCCGGGACGGGCCTACTGGGTCAAGACCTCGTCGGAAGGCTTCATCGTTCTGCATCCCTGAGAGCCGCCGCACGGGCGGTTCACGGCAGGCGGGCGATCTTCCCCGTGGCCTGCACCTCTCTCCCGTCGGATGCCCGCACCGTCACCCGGTAGAGATAGGCACCGCCGGCGATCTCATCCCCCTCGGCGTCCCTCCCGTCCCACGGGATCCTGTTGAACCCGAGGCGGAGTCCACCATCTGCAACGGCAAGTTCCCGGATCATCCTCCCCGCCACCGTGTAGATTCTGATTCTGAGATCCACCGGCTCCGCTGCCCCCGTAAGGATGCAGGTGAACTCCGTCCGGTCCCGGAAGGGATTCGGGAAGGGGTACAGATCCAGGATTCTCTGTGCCGGCTCCACCTGCACCCCCACGTGTTCCCTCACGGTGTCCGCCTCCCCCCATCGGTCAAGAAACACGGCGTACGCCGTCAGCTCGTGCCGGCCGGAGGCCAGTTCCGGGGCGAACCTCGCTTCGTCACCCGGTGTCGCCCCCGACCGACCGGCTGCGTGTGCCCTGCGGGGGATGGATTCCGTGGGGGGTGCGGACACGCCATTCACCAGCAGGCCCAGTGCCGTCAGTCGCCCCCCTTCGGGTAGGGGGGCCGACCGGCGCACCAGAAGCGCCGGACGATTCCCCAGATAGTCCCCCTCCATCAGCCGCACACCGTCGGCATACAGATGCAGGACGCCCAGCTCCGGACCGTTCACCAGAAGCGTGTAGTAGGCGGTGTTGTTGGCGGCGACGAGGTCCTTGTTCTTCTTGGACGGACGGACCGCCGCCTCCAGGGTCACGCGGCGCGCGAAATCCCGGGTCTCCAGGGAGAAGCTCAGCGACCGTGCTCCGCCGGGGGGGATGGAGTCCAGCATCCCCCACGCGATGGGCCGGGCCCGGTTCTGCTTGTCGTACATGGAGATGATGACCCCCGCGCTGTCCGCGCCCGAAAAGCCGATGTTGTGCACCGTCACCGAGAGGGAGAACGGGGTTCCCCGCTCGATCGACGCTCCCGGCGGTCCGATGGTCCGCGCGCTGACGGCCAGGTCGGATGGCGCCACGAAGTCCACGCCCCAGGATCGGAGCACGGGGGAGGTGCGGGCGTCCCCCGTCCGGAGGAGCCCCGACAGGTGGAGCCCCGCATAGGTGGGTCCCGCCGTCAGAGCCGTCAGGCCGCCCAGGTCCCCTGCCGCGCTGTCGGGCGCCAGGAGACCCAGGGTGTCTGTTCCCCCTCCGCTCCGCTCCCCCACGAGCGCCAGCGCGAGGAGACTGCCGGGCGGGTCGTGGACACCGCTCCAGAAAAGCGAATCCCAGGCCAGCGGGATCGGGATCGTGGCGCCCCGGATGCTTCCGGAACCCGCGGCATACACGTTCGGAATCTGGAGACTCACGAGCGCGCTGTCATTGGTCCGGCTCTCCAGGGCAGCGGACGGATCTCCCCTCCGGCCGATGAAGGCCCAGGACTGCCCCGGCGTCACCTGCCGGATCTGCGTGCTGCCCAGGGACTCCAGGGCCACGTAGAGACTCTCGTGCACGTTGGTCCGGCCGTCGTAGATCACCGCGATCGCCAGGTAGTTCCCGGGGGGGGTGTCCTGAATGAAACGCACCATGGTGTCCCGCTGTGCCGGCTGTCCGGCCACGTTGAATGCCCTGAAATCGTAGGCCCCGGAGAATGCATCCACACGCAGCGCCATGAAGCTGCTGCCCAGGACCCACCAGTGACCCGTCATGGTGAGGTCATTCAAGCGGATGACGCTGTAGTAGTCGCGGTTCAGGTTCGCCCGATATCCCAGCGACCGGACGGAGAGCTGCGCGGGGGGAGTGGGCGCAATGGTGACCCCCCCGGGGGTGGCAGCAACTCCGCTCCCCGCCATCCGGG
Source organism: Bacteroidota bacterium (assembly GCA_049587715.1). Classification (GTDB taxonomy): domain Bacteria; phylum Bacteroidota; class Ignavibacteria; order UBA10030; family UBA6906; genus JBAVEL01. Next base: position 10,417 of record JBAVEL010000052.1, on the reverse strand, counting down.
AGAACTGCTTCGGGGAGAACTCGTGGAGCCGCACAGCCGGAGGCGGGGGAGCCGAGGCCCCCGTGCTGAAGGAAGAAACCCTCCAGCTTCCGAACACGCTGTCTTCCGATGTTCTGACCCTCCAGAAGAAAACCCCGCCTTCCGGCAGGGGGGGGGTGGTCCACTCCCCCGAGACCGGTCCCGGCGCCACGGGGCCCGAGCGGACAAGAAACGGGGAATCGAACGTGTCCAGGGTATCCAGCTCAAAGAGGTACTCGAATCCGAGGGTGTCCCTCCCCACCGGACTGGAAGCCACGAGCAGACAGGGCCCCGGCCCCGTGACCTGCCCGTTCAGGGGACGCACGGGGGCAAGGGTCGTGGGATAGATGGGGATGTCCGCCAGCGTACGGTTGTTCGTTTCATCCTCTTCGGGAATCAGGTCTCGGGGGTCCAACCGGAGATCCAGGGTGTGCAGCCCCGGCTGATGGAGGGCCTCCCAGGGAAGGAGGAGGGAATCGTGGTGCAGAGGCGGAGCCATCCGGCCTCCGGTGATCAGGAGACCGGATGCGCCGTTCCATGTGTCGGTGAGGAGGAGCTCGACGCTGTCGGCCGGGACGAGGCCCCAGTTGTGCACCCGCACCCGCAGGGTGACGGAGGAATCCGCCGGGGTGGGGGTCGCGCTCATCGCCGCGATGTCCCCCGCATTGACTGCAAGGTCCGGATGAAGGGGGAGGGCCAGCCGGGAAAGCGGATCCCCCAGGAGGGGGTTGAGATTGACCATTGCCCGGTAGACGGGGTCGGCGGGAGAACCCAGAAGAAGGCGGATCCGGGCCGCGCTCGTCAGCGCACCCAGGAACCTGAGCGTGTCGTGCGCGGCCCCGTCCAGGAAGTAGTTCAGCATCAGCGTCCCCGGTGTGGGGTATCCCAGGGAGGAGGAAGCCCAGGCCCCGATCGCCCCCCTGCCGTCGGCCAGGAGAAAATCCTCGGCCAGGACGTTGTTGGAGGGCTCTGCAAAGGCCCCCACGTTGCAGCTCACCGAGGAGACAAACGGAAACATGCCGTTCGTGTTGGGCAGATCATACGGGCTCCCGATGTCCACACCCCAGATGCGGCCTCCCGAATGGCCCAGGAAATTGACGAACACCAGCCCTCTTCCCACCAGATCCCGCATCCGCTGCCTGTGCTCCCCGTCGATCACGGCCTGCGTGGACTTGTACACCCGGTGGGGGGTCCCCCCCACGGGGGGGCCGGCAATGTAGGCGGCAATCGTGGCCTCGGTGCGGGCATTGAACGTGGCCTGTTCCCCCGGGGTGGTGCCTCCCGTGATCATCATGAAGCTCTTGTTCCACTCCCCCAGGGCCGTCATGTCGGCGGCCATGATCTTGGCAACGGTCCGGCGGGCCTGGATGGAATCCTGGACCGGAATCCGGCCGATGAAGAAGAAGGGCAGGGAAGGATTCAGACTGTCCAGGCATCCGTACCAGTTGTCCCCCGCGGGAACACCGTACGCCGGGACGAAATTCCGTTTCACCGTCGTGGGCAAATACGCGTGGAAATCCCAGGAGGCATCCCCGAACAGGAGCACCGACGAGGGTGCGGGGGCGGGCCAGTGCTCCCATGTGTACCGGAGGAACTCGCGGAGGGCCCCGACATCGGTGACTCCGTAGTTGAACTCATCGTAGATATCCTCCACGGGAACCACAAGCGCCCGCACCCCCGGGGCCGCAGACCGGTGGGAAGCCAGCTCCGCCGCGGCGCTCAGGAATCCCCCGTAGGCCACCACCAGATAGTCCGCCCCCGTCTGGCTGGAGCGGATATCGGCGAAGCGCTTGGAACGGATGCTCCCCGCGGGGAAGCCCGCGCCTTCCGTCGCGACCAGGTAGGTACGCGCAGCGCTGAGCGTGTCGGCAAACAGGATGCGGAACCCCGAGACGGAATCCCCCTCCACGGTCCCCCCCGTGATCCTCCTGGTGTGGGTCAGATCCCACACGCCGATCTCCGGGCGGGTGAAGCCCCCGACCGAGAACCGGATGGGGGATCCAAGGGGATCCGGGGCGGCCGTGAACTCGCACTGTCCGGATGAGGCCGTCAGGAACCGATCGTAATCCAGCTCACACCAGTCGAGATAGAAGAGATTGGGAACGGATGGCGTGGGGATGGAAGTCACGCGGAGCCGGTTTGTGTCGGACCGCAGCCAGAACGCAGGGAACGTGTCCGCGAAGGTGATGCCCGTTCTTCCCTCGAAGAGGGCATCTCCCAGCAGGGAGTCATTCAGCCAGATGCGGGCCTGGTGATCCACCGAGGGGGAATCCGGCGTCATGCTGAAGAACCGGACCCTCAGAACGGACGTGTGACCGTGCGATGTGTCGGGATCATCCGCCCGGAAGCCCCGGGTCACCGAAGTCCCCGGGAACAGCCGCTCCCAGTACCACCCCTCCCCGGGCACGGGTCCGTTCTGGATCACCTCCAGCTGGGTGGTCCCCGTGAAATAGCCTGTGTTGGTCTCGAAATGCGCGCGCGACCCGGCCGAGGTGCGTTCGGTGGCCGCGGAATCCGGACATGCAGGGACCGGCGCGAAGCGCGCTCCCGCCTCCCCCCCCCATGTCAGCCAGTAGGCGCTGGTATCGGTATAGGGATCGCTCCAGGAGGAGTCACCGGCGTTCCGCCGGCCCATGAACTCCACGGAGCTGTCGGGGAGGACATGCACAGGCACCTGCACACCGTTGAAGAAGAGGGTAAGGGAAGCCGTATCGATCCCGCCGGGGTCGGCCCCCGCCGCCGCAAGGTCCGCCTTTGTGACCCTTCGCCATCCGTCCACCGCCACCGGTATTCTGTAGTACGTCCTTCCCGTCTGAAACCAGTCACGCGACGGATCCCGCACCCCCATCGGAAGACCCGCCGCCCGCCGCCAGGCCCGCGCCTGCTCGTAGTTGGCCAGCAGTCCCCGCAGGATCGGTTCGCAGGCGGGGTCGTCCACCGGCCCCCCTCCGGGGGAAAGGCCGGATGCGCCGTTCAGACGGACCCGAAGCTCGGCAGAGACCAGGCGGCGAAGCTGCCGCGCCGCAGCTTTGTACTGGACCGGATGCAGACGCACCGTGGCCACCCGCTGATACCGGATCGTGACCGGCGGGTCCGCCTCGACTGTCTTCCCCGGAAAGAAGGCGCCGGATGCGTAGGCGCGCGGGTCCTTCTCATAGACCTCCACCGCCTCCCCCTCATCGGTCCACAGGTGACGGGGGACGGGAGCCACCTCCCTGTCTTCCAGGATCTCATAGAGGGGATCACGCAGGGACACATCCAGGGAGCCCCCCCACGGAATGCCCAGGCACACTGATTCCACAGGCAGGAGCGGATCTCCCGGCGAGCCGGCATGCGGCGGAGGAAACATCTCATGCAGAATCCCCCCGATGTCCACGGAGGAGACCGCACCAGGAGTCTGTTCATATGCGAAGACCCATCCGCCGGGCTCCGTCCGGAGCAGGCGGAGGGCCGCAGCCGCATCCCCCCCGGAGATGAGGAGGAGAACCAGCACCCGCAGGAGGCCCCGGAAGGTGCCCGCTCTGTTCCTCACCCGGCTGGGCCCCCCCCGCGCACGCGCTGGGCACATACTCTCAGGAAGAAGAGGGGATTTCCGAGAAGATACCGCCTCCAGAGGCGGCCCGGTTCCTGAAGGAGCCGGTAGAGCCATTCCAGTCCATGGTTTGCCATCCAGCGCGGGGCAAAGCTCTTGGAGCCGGCCGTGTAGTCGATCATGGACCCCGCCGAAAAGATGACCCGGGCTCCCAGGTCCTGCAGGTTCCGCTCGATCCACGCCTCCTGCAGGGGCATCCCGAATCCCACGAAGAGCAGGTCCGGACTTGCCCGCCGGATCCTGTCCAGGACCGCCTCGTTTTCCGGTCCCTCCTTCCGGAAGTACCCGTGGTGCCATCCCGCCACCCGGAGCCCCGCATGCCGGGCCCGGATGTTCTCCACCGCCCGCTCCACGGTCTCCTCCCTCCCCCCCAGGAGGAAGAGGGAGAAGCCGTTGCGACGGCAGAGCCGGCAGAGATCCGAGATCCAGTAGGTCAGCACAATGCGGGGAGGAAGGCGGCTTCCCAGCAGCCGGGCAGCCAGGCGCATTCCCTCGCCGTCGCAATAGGTGAAAGCCTTCTCGCGGAGAAAAGCCCTGAACCGCGGGTCGACGGCGGCCAGGTTCACGGTGTGCACGTTCACGTAGGCGAGGACACACCTGCTCCCGTTCCGGACCCATTCCTCGATCCTGCCTTCCAGTGTCGGGCGGTCCACATCCCGGACCGGCACCCCCAGAATCTCCACATCAGGCATGCACGGGCACCGGTGCGCTGCGCCTCGTCCCCAGGACTTCCACGGCCGAAGCGATCACATCCTCGGCGTGGATCTGGTGCATGCAGGAGTCCTGGGGACGCACACAGACATCCTGATCGCAGGGGGAGCATGCCATCTTGTGGTAGTGGATTGCAGAGCCGGGTTCCAGGGCGGGTGCTGTCAGGCCGGGGGGCGCGGGCCCGAAGAGGGCCACCGCCCGCACCCCGAGCGCCGAGGCCAGGTGGAGAGGGCCCGAGTCTCCCCCGACGAAGAGCGAAGCCCCGCGGATGAGGACGGCCGCGTGGATCAGGTCTTCGGGGGCGAAGAACTTCACCCTATGCCAGCCCCGGAACCTGATGCGCAGGGGACGCAGGAGAGGACGCTCTTCGGGACTGCAGAGCAGAACCACCTCGATTCCCCCTCCGGCAGCGAGGGCTTCCGCTAGATCACCGTATCGCTGGATCGGCCACGCCCGATGCACCCATCCGGCAAAGGGATGTACCACCGCATAGGGGGTCAGGGGCGGGAGGCCCTGGGCCCGCATCGCGAGAAGGGCCGGCCGTTCGGCTTCGGGTCCGACGCCGTAGGGGCCCCCGCGGAATGGAGCGTCGAGGCCGAGCGCGCGGCACACGTTCAAGGCCCGCTCCCCGATCGGTTCCATGTGGCTGGTCAGGCCCGTTGGCACCCGGATCCCGCGGCCTTCCACGGGATGCCTTCGGAGGGAGGGGACCATCCCCTCGGCCCACCCCAGATACCCCGCCATCCGGGGGGCTCCACTGGAAAGAACACACAGGGCGTTCCTGCGGCCGGGGCTCATGTTGCACGCGAGGTCCGGATGTGTCCGGCGGAGAGCCAGGAGCGCCCGGACCATTCCTCCCGCCGCATCGGTCCGTGCCAGACCCATCACCGACATCCCCGGAAGGAGAGCGCGGACGAGGGGCGCAAACCGATCCTGGACACCCACGATCACGGACGAGGAAGGGAACCCGGCCCGCAGGGTCTCCAGGGCCGGGAGGGCGGCGACGACATCGCCCATCCGGGAGAGCTCCACAACGAGGAGGGAACGGATCTGCCCGCGGCCCGGAGGCCGGACCCTTCGCCACCGGGTGACGGACCTCAGAAGTGCGAGGGCTCCCTTCGTCAGCACGATCTTCTCCCGCCGCTGTTGCTCGAGACGAAGTCCAACCTACGCAAAACAGGTTCAACAGTCAATCGCCGGGGCCGGAGGGGTCCCGGGAGGGACGCCGCATCCGAACACCTCTCCGTATGCCGGGGCAAGGACACCGACGGAGTAGCATCCGCGGGAGCGGCGGAGCCCGAGTTCCCGGAGCCGTTCCCTCTCGGCGGCCGAGCCGTGGAGGATCTGCAGACACGTGCGCAGCTCGCGGGAGTCCCCCTCCGGGAAGATGTACCCCGCCTCTCCGATCACGGCGGGGATCTCCCCCGAGTCGGACCCAACGACCGGAACACCGCAGGCCATCGCCTCCACGAGCACCCTGCCGAACTGCTCCTTCCAGAGAACCCCGGTCCTGGAGGGCAGCACGAACACATCCAGAGCCCCGAGCAGGCAAGGCATGAACGATCTGGGGACAGGACCCGGGAATTCCACCCTCCCGCCGAGTTCCGACCGCCGGGCGATGCCTTCCAGACGGCTCCTGTCGGGCCCCGCCCCCGCCAGAACGCACCGGGTGTCCGCGGGGAGTCCGGCCACCGCCTCCAGAAGCAGGTCCAGGTTCTTCTCCCGCACCAGACGGCCTGCGTACCCGATGACGAAGGCCCCCCGTTGCGTGGGAGGATCGGGGGGCACAAACAGGTCCGTGTCCACCGCAGGGGGAAGAAGGACGACCTCCCGGAATCCCCGCTCCGCAAAGATGCGGCGGGCGGTCTCATTGCGTGCGATGCACAGATCCGCAGCCCTCAGAACCGCCCGCTCCGCGGCCGCGTTCAGGAAGGGGGCACGGTAGGGGTACACCCCCGGGGGGTAGCGGAGGTTCCTCCAGGACATGAAGACAAGCCGCGTTCCGGGGAAGAACCGCCGCTTGGCGATCGCGGCCTGCCAGGCAAGAACGCTCTCGGGCTCCGCGTTCACATAGACGCAGTCGGGTTGGATCTCCCGCCAGAGGCGCACCAAGCCCGTCCAGTAGGCCCGGTGCGAGCGGCCCGCCAGCAACACGGTGCACGTGCGCACGTCCAGCCCCGTGGATTCGGGCTCGGCACGGTGGACCATGCCGAGTTCCTTCCAGCGGCCGGGAACCGCGAGGTGGATCGTGCATCCGCCCCTTTCGTTCAGCCGCCGCCAGAGGGAGCGGTCCGCGGCCTGCACCCCCGTTTCATCGAACGCCAGGATCCTCACCTGTAGACTCCTCCCCACCTTCGCTGCAGCCCGTGAGCCACCCCCCGCAGAACACCCAGGACACGTTTCCCCTGGAGAGTCACCAGGAGGTATGGAAGGACCACGCACACCAGACGCGCCAGAGTGGCCACCCTGCCCGCCGGGCGCCGCCATCCGCAGAGGTGTCTTTCCCGCAGCAGGAGGGTATTGCGGCTGACGTAGTAATCCCTGTACCACCTCCCCCGGTTCGCGCGGGTATCCCCCGACTGCTCATGCCAGGCAACCGCCCCCGAGAGATGGAGAACGGCGAATCCCCATCTCCGGGCCCGGAAGGAGAAGTCGGCATCCTCGCAGTACACGAAGAACTCCTCTGCGAATCCCCCGATCCGCTCAAACACAGCGCGCCGGACGAGCATGCAGCACCCCGTGGCAAACGCGCTCCCCACGGGACCGGGCTCCGGGGGCCTGTGCGTCCTCCCCATGGAGCGGTGTCTCTCTCCCCCCAGGAGCGATGCGGTCCCTCCGTCATACCAGACCCGGTCTCTCCGACGGGCATCCAGAATCCTGGGTGTCACGATTCCGGCCTCCGGAGCCTCCTCCAGCACCCGCACAAGGCGCGCCAGGGCGTCCGGGCCCAGCCATGCGTCGTCATCCAGAAACAGAACGTACCCTGCACCCCCGGCCATGGCGTGCGCAAGACCCCGGTTCCGGGCGTGCGCAAGCCCTGCGTTCTCCCCCATGGCGATGATCTCCACACCGGGCAGTGCCTGCGCCACCCTTCCGGGGGATCCGTCCGTGGAGCCGTTGTCCACCATGATCAACGCGGTCTTCCCCCCGCCTGATTCCTGCACGGACCGGAGGCAGCGCAGAACCCGGTCTCCGCCATTCCAGTTCAGCACCACACACGCCAGGGAGGGCCCCATCACGACGTTTTCTCCGCCATCACCTCCCCGTACACCCCGGCCAGCCGTTCCGCCACGGAATCCCAACTCATATGCCGCACCGCCAGGCGGGCGGCTTCTCCCAGGGAACGGCGAAGTCCGGGATCGTCCACCAGGGACCGGAGGGCCCGGGCGAGTTCCGCCGCACAGAGCGGGTCGTCCACGAGCAACAGATCCTTCCCGCGCCGGAATCCCTCCACCGCCCCGCATCCGGCGGAGGCAATCACCGGAAGACCCGCCGCCATGGCCTCCACGACAACCATGCCGAACGGCTCATAGAGAGTGGGAAACACGAACACATCCGCCCGTGCATAGAGCGGCTCGATCCGTTCGGGAACACCCAGGAAGCGGACGCGTGCGCCTATCCCGAGCCGCTCCGCCAGACGTCCCCAGGGACGCGGATCATCCGATCCCGCCACCAGAATGGTGACGGGATGGCTCCTCAGGAGGGCGGCCGCTTCGAGCAGGACCCCGAGTCCCTTCCGATCGAACTCGTTCCCCACAAACAGGAGGACGACGGACGACCCTTCTTCCGGCGCGTCGCCCGCCCGGGGGGAGAAGGCCGGCGGATGATATCCGTTCGGGATCACGACGATACGCTCGGGGTCCACGCCGTACCATCGGATCAGCTCTTCGCGTACCCTCCCCGATACCGCCACAATCCGGCGCGTGCGCCGGGAGCCGTACAATGCCCGCTCATCCCCCAGCACCACCCTGTCGAAGAGCCCCCATCCGCGATGCGGAAGAACACGATGGCCCACCCGACGCCTCACCTCCATCCCCTCCCTGTGACAGCTCTGCGCCGATACCACATCGGCGCCGCGCCCCACCCCGAAGGAATGCAGGATGTCGAACCCCCTGCCCGCCACCGCCCGGGCAAGCGTGTGCCTCATGCTGAGTTTGCCGAGGGCCCGGGAGAAGGGGACTTCGGGCAGGGTCCGGGTCCGGACCCCCTCGGACACGCCTGACACGGAGCGGGCAAGGACCCACACCTCGGAGTTCCGCCCGGCCAGGGTCCGGGAGAGGGCCTGCACAATCCGTCCCAGACCGGACACGCTGTCCACGCGGTCGGTGGCAAGCGCAATCTTCAGAGGGCGCTCCCCCCGGGCGCGGATCCCATCCCCCGGGGCGCTACCCAAGGCCGTCCCCCCTGGGGGGCACCGTGCGTTCGGTCAGAAAACCCGCGAGGGCACCGAGTGCCCTGTGTCCGGTACCCGCCCGGTGGGCATCCTCCCTCCGCAACGGAGGGGCCAGACGCAGGGCCCCCAGACTGAGACCGGCATAGAGCCCCGCCCGGAGGGCCGTGCCCCCCATTCCCTCCCCCAGGGGAAGGACAGAGGCAAGACCCGAGGCGGGAACGCAGCAGAGAAGCAGCCGGAGCCAGGACTTCCACTCCAGTTCCGCCTTCCCGAGATGCCGCACGGCCGCAAAGCCCAGGAGATTGGCGGCAGCATTGGCGCACCCCCCTGCGAGGGCCGCCCCCACAGCCCCCGCAATGGGTATCAGCAGGAGATTCCCCCCCACATTCAGAGCGGCCGAGAAGATCCCCACTGCTACCACACGCCCCGGAAACCCGCGTGCCAGCAGGTACTCTGCGTTCTCGGGGCCCGCCGCCAGGCGGGAAAGAATCCGGAAGCCGGCCATGATGCAGATGAGCTCCGCAGCGGGTGTGTAGGCACGGCCGTACAGAAGGAGCACCACAGACCCGGCGTTGAAGAGCAGGAACGCGAAGCAGGGTATGGTGAGGAGCGAAACCGTCCGCACCATGAACGCATAGAAACGATCCAGCTCGGGGAGCGAGCGGCCGGCCAGCCGGGCGAACGAGGCGAACATGACCCCTCCCAGACCCATCGTGAAGAGCATCTGGGCTGTCTGCACCACCGAGAAGGCCACATCATACCGGGAGGACTCCGTCGTCTGGGGAAGCAGAAGCGTCAACAGGAGGAGATCCCCCTGACGTCCCAGGAAATACTCCACGACGACATTCAGCCAGTAGGCGCCTCCGAAGGCAAGGAGGCCGGCGGCAGGCCCCGTCACCCCCCTGCGGAAGAGACCTCTGAGAGCGAGGAATCCTCCCCCCGATGCCTGGAGCAGACCCCCGGCAGCGAGAAGCAGCAGCGCCGATTCCACCGACGGGCGCAACGGGAAGAGGAAGAGCACGCCGGCCAGCTCCGCTCCCCGCGCCCCCAGGGCCAGCACGCCCGCCTCGGCGGTTCTGAACCGGGCCACCAGTGCAACCGAGAAGAGGGATCCCAGGGACCGCACGGCGGCGTAAAACACAACGAGCGGCAGGAAAGTCCTCACCCCCGCTGATGCCGAACACCAGTACGATGCCGCAAGGGCCGCTCCCCCGCCGGCTGCAGCCAGCAGGAGAAGGCGTACCAGAAGAGCGCGCCGCACAAGCAGCGCGGGAACGGAGAGCGCCTGCGGGTCGGGTATCTGCGGAAGATGCCTGTTGAGAGAGGCCTCCAGCCCGAAGGAGGCGGCCGCAATGATCAGGTGGGCGGCACTGAGCGCGCCCGCAAGCCGGCCGTTCTCCGCGAGACCCAGAGCCCGGGCCAGGAGAACCGAGGTGAGATACATGAGGGCGAACTCGGCCCCGCGCGCCAGGTGGTTCCACGTCGCGCCCGCCACCGCCCTTCGTGCCTGTGACATGCCCGCCGGGATTGCGAAAGGTGCGACTCAATATACGAGCAGTCCGCCGAATAGCAAATTGCATTTCCTCCCCGTAGTGCGTATCTTTTTCCAAACCGGGAGAGGTGCAGGAGTGGTTGAACTGGCCACCCTGGAAAGGTGGTATATCGGCAACGGTATCGTGGGTTCGAATCCCACCCTCTCCGCC
>JBAVEL010000051.1:0-48766 GCA_049587715.1 Bacteroidota bacterium | reverse complement strand
CGCCGCTTCTCCCCACCGGCCCCCGCTCAACCGCGCCTCCTCAACCTATCAGCGACGGTAGGCCCTCCCGGCCCAACAGGCACGGGTGCCTTCTCCTCAAGGATTAACTACGCTTTCATCCCTACGGACGATTCATTCCGGGGTTCTATTCGGTACGCTTCCACAGGCCCTGCGCCTCCCATCGTCGACGAACCTGCGGGGGGAGAACCGGGGTCATGGATAGCGCATGAAAGGACTCCGGCCAATGAACTGGGATCAAATGGAGGGAGAGTGGAAGCAGCGGAGGGGGAAGGCGGTCCGTCATTGGGGCAGAATGATGAACGACGAACTGGCCGAAATCGCCGGCAAGTATGAGGAGTTGGTGGGAAGACTGCAGGAGAGGTACGGGATCGCCAGCGAGAAATTCCGACGTCAAGTTGACGACTTCACCAGGATCATCGGGCAACTGAAGGCGTCGAATGCCAGACTCAGGGCATTGCACGCACGCCATAAGAATGCAGCGCCGGCACCCAGGAAGGGCACATCCGCACCCTCTCCCAGGGCAGCACCGCAAGCACGGGTCCGGAAGTAGTCCCGTTTGCCGACACGCGCAATCCGGATCACCGGGAGTCGGGGAGAAATTCAGGAAGAGCAATGAGCACACATCTCAGGCCGGACGAGGCCGATCGTTTGCCCGGGGAATGCAGCAAGCATTCCTCGACTGGACGGATGCACCGCCATGCATCAAGAGGGACAAGGCAACGAACCCGGACAAGGATGAAGTAACGAAGGAGTCCCCGGCTCGGCCACCTGCTCTCCACCCGACCGACAATGCGGTGGCCGGGGAGCCCCCGGACGGTGCGGGGAGGTATCTCATGTCAGAAGATCTGAAGCGGATTCCCGTGGCCACCGCGCAATTGCCGGCGTTACAGAAGGCAGTCGCGGCAACCAATGCAGCATACAAGCAATACACCCGGGAGGAGGAAGCCGCGCGCGAACACCGGGAGGACACGTGGAGGCAGGAACGGAAGGAGGTTGACGCCATGGGTACGTCCCTGCGGTGTGACCAGTTTTCAGATTGATACCGTTGCACCTTATTGTGAGATCCAGCAGTGTGGCCGTGCATCTGTCCGCCCTTGAGCTGGAAACATACGACATATCGAGAAGGAGGGTATGATGACATTCCTCATGTCGCTTGCCGCTGCAATAGTTGCTTTCATCGTATGGCGAATAGCCAGAAGAAGGGTTCGACAGAACAACGTCGCCTTCCGCCCCATTGCGACGGCTGCTGCTTCCGCGGCAGGCATTATGGGAGCTCTCGCCATCCTCCAATGTTTCACGCAGATCCCTGCTGGACACGTCGGCGTAGTAGATTTCTTCGGCGTTGTATCAGATCAGACGTTGCGGGCCGGCATCAATCCGGTGAATCCCATGGCGCACGTCATTGAGTACTCCATACAGACGCAGGAGCACAAGGAAACGATGGAGGTGCTCTCACGCGAAGGCCTCACCATCGGATTGGAGGTCAGTGCGCTCTACAGGCTCAACCCCGACTCTGCGGCCCGCATGTACAAGACCGTTTCGGGCGGCGACTACGAAACCATCATCCTGATTCCGCAATTCCGTTCGATCTGCCGTGCGGTCACGGCGAGCTTTCAGGCCAGCGCGCTGTATTCCACGGAGCGGGAGCAGCTCGGTTTGTCCATTCAAGGGGAACTGGGGAGGACTGTGGCTCCCCGTGGAGTGACGATTGAGAGCACGCCCATCCGCAATGTGGCCCTCCCGACACAACTGACAGAAGCCATTGAGCAGAAGCAACGCGCCGATCAGGAGAGTCAGCGGATGGAGTTCATTCTCACGAAGGAGAAGCAGGAGGCAGACAGAAAGCGCATTGAAGCAAAGGGGATAGCGGATTTCCAGGCGATTGTCGCCGCCGGGATCAGCGACCAACTCCTCCGGTGGAAAGGGATTGAAGCAACGGAGAAACTTGCAGCGTCGCCAAACACAAAGGTGATCATCGTCGGGGCGGGGAAAGACGGGCTGCCCATTATCCTTGACACGAAGTGAGATCCCGCGCGTGGTCCACGCATGAAACGAAGGGTGCACAGCAACAGACACAGAGCAGAAGCCGGGCCTGCACCCCCGGGTGCCAGGAATGACGGGCCCACCCGCGTGACGAAGGAGAAGCGCGGGTAACGTCCTCGGGCTCCCGAGACTCTCGGTTCCCCCGGGGAGTTCATCGTGACACGGCACAACGATGGTATGGCGCGGCCCGGGCGATGTGCCCAGCCGACAACGGAGATCGTCTCATGAGCACGGAACAGCTGCTCTCTCTTCTTGTGGTCGGGGTTGCCGCCGGGTTCCTCACAGGCAAATTCACGAGGGGAGCCGGGTTCGGTCTCATCGGCGACCTGATCATCGGTGTGATCGGCTCCTTCATCGGGGCCTGGTTGTTCGGCCTGCTCGGCATATCGGTCGGAGGCGTCCTTGGTGCCTATGTGGCAGCAATCGCGGGTGCACTCCTCCTGCTGTACGCTCTCCGGCGCGCGAGGTCCGGCTGATCGTTCGCCCGGACGCACACGTCTTCAGCCGCCCAGCCTCTCCCACTTCCTTCAGGACGGAGGATGCACGCAGGCAATCTCGTCGGATACTTCGGCAATCAGGATGAGGCGCGCAAAGCATTCAGGCGATTGCGGCGCAAGGGCTACACGCGCGCTGCATGGGCAAACAAGAATGTCCTGGGGGATGTCCGCATCGGGGATCCCTTCCCCCGGCGCCGGGTATTTGGAGTCGTCGCAGCTTTCATCCTCTCCGGGGCTGTCGCCTCGTTGGTTCCGTTGGGCCGGGAATGGACCAATCCGACAGGGTTGGGTTCCATGGCGCTGGATGCCCTTGTCGGGGGAGCGATTGGAGCTCTTCTATCCGTAGCATTGGTGCGGCGATCCACGGTCGGCGTACAACGGCGACTTGTTGCGGATCACGCGCGCTGGTTGGTTCCCGGTGAAAGCGTTCTGATTCTTCAGGGGGCCATGGAGACCCTGCGGGTTCCACTGGCCCTGCTGCTGGAGAACAGCGAGGTCCAGCCGGCGGTGTTCATCCTGTATCCGAAACGCGAGAGCCCTCGGGGAGAGGATGAGAGTCCGGGGACATCCAGCACCGCGGCGCAACTCCAGGAGCATGCCCGGCGCCTCGCCTCGAATCACCGGTCCACGTTGGGCCCGCCGTCCAACGACGACCTGCTCAGACAGATCGAACGGGACCGTAGGCAGGTCCATGAAGCGTGTCTGGATCTCGCCGCAGCCAATCGGCTGGAACAGAGTGTATCGCCGACGGCCGAATGGCTTCTCGACAATGAATACATCGTCGAGGGCAATGCCCGGAAAGTCCTCCAGAACCTGCCCCGGCGATACTACCGGCAGTTGCCGGCATTCACGAGCGACCCCGACCGGGGTCTCCCCCGCGTCTTCGCCCTGGCACGGGAACTGGTCTCCCGAACGGACATGCGCCTGGACCGGGAAAATGTCCTCCAGTTCATTGCGGCCTATCAAAGCGAAGTGCCCCTGTCCATCAGCGAACTCTGGGCTGTCCCTCAGATGCTGCGCACGGCGCTCATGGAGGGCATCCGGCACATCGCCGGCAGAACCCAGACTGAGCTGCGTGAGCGGGCGACTGCCAACGTGTGGGCGAACAGACTCATCGCGGTCAACCGCCGGGACCCTCATCGGATCTTCTCGCTTCTGGCGGAACTTGCCCACACCCAATCCGCCCCGAGCCCCTATTTCGCGTCGCAACTGATCGACTACATGTACGACGAGGAGGGCGCGCTGGCGCCGGTTCACAGTTGGTGTGAGCGCACGTTCCAGACCTCCTGGAGCGAGCTCGGCCAACGAGCGAGGAACCGCCAGACGAGGGATCAGGTGTCCATCGGGAACGCGTTTACCAGCCTGCGCCAGCTCGACCTGCTCGATTGGAACCCATGTTTCGAAGAGCTGAGCCGTGTGGAGGCGGTCCTGCGGACAGATCCGGCGGGCGTCTATTCCCGCATGGATTTCAGCACGCGTGATCGATGCCGTCGGTCCATTGAGAACCTCCACCGCGGCTCCGGCCTGGCCGAGGAAGCGGTCGCCCGGTGCGCGATTGACCTGGCCGGTCATGCCGCCGGCCGGCCCGTCGCGGATGAGCCGGCCAGCCACGTCGGTACATACCTGATCGGCGAACGAAGGGGAGAGCTGGCACGGATGATCGGCACCCGCGAGGAACTGCGATTCCGCATGCTGCACTGGACGTATCGACATCATTCGTCGGTGTACTTTGCCGGGTTCGGGTTCTTTGCTGTCGCCGCGGTCTCCCTTCTTGTGCCGGTCGGGTTGCACGGAGAGACGCCGCAGATTCAGCTTCTGGTTGCCCTCCTCCTGCTCATCCCGGCAAGCCAGATATCGCTTGAGGCGGTGAATTTCCTGCTCATGCGGCTGTTACCACCACGCACCCTTCCAAAGATGGACTACAGGGTGTCGGGGATTCCCGACGCGTATCGGACACTGGTAGTCGTACCCGTGATGCTGGTGGACCTGAGGACGATACAGGAAGAGGTGGAGAAGCTGGAGATGCGCTACCTTGCCAACAAGGAGGACAATCTCCTGTTCGGCCTTCTCTCCGACTACGTGGATGCAACCCAGGTCCATGGGGGCACGGACGAGTCCCTGCTCCAGGCCGCGAAGGTGTCCATGGAGGCCCTCAACCGGCGCCATGGCGCCCATCGCTTCTTTCTCATCCACCGTGAGCGAACATGGAGTGAGTCCGAGCAGGCATTCATCGGCTGGGAACGCAAACGCGGAAAACTGGAAGAGCTGAATGCGCTGATCACCGGCACGGGGGGACACCAGGCCGGCCGCCTGGTGCAGGTGGGCAACCCGGATCACCTGTCCGAGGTGAGATTCGTCATCACGCTCGACAGTGACACACAACTGCCAAACGGCACCGCCCGCCGGTTGATTGAGACCCTGTCGCATCCCCTCAACCAGGCGCATCTCGACGGCGAAGGCCGGATTATCTCCGGTTACACGATCATCCAGCCGCGCGTAAGCCCCTCGCTGCCCAGCACAAGCGGGTCCCCGTTCAGCCGGCTCTTTTCGGACCCGATCGGCATCGATCCGTACACCAATGCGGTGTCCGATGTCAATCAGGATCTTGTCGGCGAGGGTTCCTACCATGGCAAAGGCATCTACGATGTGCGCGTCTTCAGCAGGATGCTGGCCGGCAGATTCCCCGAAGCGTGGATTCTCAGCCATGATCTGATAGAAGGTGCGCACGTCCGCGTGGGGCTGGCAAACGATATCGAGCTCTATGATGAATTCCCGCAGGACTATCTGAGCTTCGTCAAGCGGCAGCATCGGTGGATCCGCGGCGATTGGCAGATTGCGGGCTGGATGATGCCCCGCGTCCCCCGACCAGGCGGGGGGAAAGCCCGGAACCCTCTTTCCTGGTTTGATCGCGGGAAGATCGCAGACAACCTGCGGCGCAGCCTGCTTCCCATCGCCAGCGTTGCCTTGCTGGTGACCTCCTGGTTTCTCTCCGTTGAGGCCGCCTGGATCGCTGCCGCAGTGGTCGCCGTGCAACTGGTTTTTCATTCCGTGGCGCAACCGTTCGCATGGGCTACTTCGCCCCCCGGAGCCAGGGGCCTCTCCACCGCGAAGCTGGCGCACGATCTGATGCGGGTCATGGCCGAAGCGGCATTGCTGCCATACCAGGCCTGGCTGGCATCGGACGCCATCGCACGCGCGCTCTACCGGCGTCACATCTCGCACCGCGGTTTGCTGGAGTGGACTTCCGCCCAGGTAACCCGTCACAAAACCCGGGCCGCCGCCCCGGGACTCCTCCTGTCTCTGTGCCTGGCGAGCTTCTTCGGGGTGATGGTGGGGCTGCAGGTTCAGTACTGGTATCCGGCACACCTTATGCCCGCCGTCCCCTGGTTGCTGCTCTGGGTTGCATCGCCCGGGATCGGATGGCTGCTCAGCCGGCGTCCGGAGGCGAAACAGCCGCAGTCGCTGCTCCGGGAGGAGGAGCGGCGGTTTCTGAGGAATGTCGCGCGTCGGACATGGCGGTACTTTTCTGACTTCGTCAACGAAGAAAGCTCGTGGCTGCCACCCGACAACTATCAGGTGTCGTATCAGAATCGACTCGCCATGCGGACCAGCCCGACGAATATCGGTCTCTGGATGGTCAGCGTTCTCGGGGCACACGATTTCGGATACATCACCGTCGATGAAGTTGTGCGCACACTGACCGGCACGATGGACACGATGGGCAGGCTGGATCGCCATGAAGGCCATCTGTTCAACTGGTATGATATTCAGACCCTTACTCCCTTGAAACCGCGTTACGTTTCCACTGTCGATAGCGGGAATCTTCTTGGCGCCTTATGGTCCGTCGATCACGGAATCGGGGCGTTCATGGACGAAGACATTCTCGACAGGAGAGCGTTTGCGGGCTTGCGAGATACGGGCGAAGCTCTCTGCCGGGCCGTGGAGGCGGAGAAGGTGCCGGGGTTGGATACCCGGATCCTTCATGAGCTGCTCCTCACATGGCAGGCGCCGCCGAGCCGGACCGTGGACGCGCTCGGGATGCTGCGCAGGGCCAAGGATGGCGTGAGGGATCTGGCCGTCAGAACATGTGCCTCCGCCAGGGCCGGGGGAAGTGCGGCTTACTGGGCACGGGAGCTGGAGCGTCACGTTGAGGCCTGGATCCATCTTGCGGATCGTTACCTTGTGTGGATCGAAATCATGGGGGAGAAGACCGCGGAAGAGGTGGCCGTACTTGATCCGAGTGCGCTCCCCGCCTTCCGCAACGCGCTCGATCAAGCGCCGTCCCTTCGATCCCTTGCCGAAGGCAGTCTCGCCTGGATCCGGTCCTTCGAGGGACTGCGGGAACACGCGCCCTCGAACGGCTCTGCCTTCGCGTCCTGGATTGATCGTGTTCTCAAGGCCTTCGGCGAGTCGAAGTGGCTTGCCGGTGAAGTGCTGGCGTCTTCCCGCCGGCTTGCCCATGCGGGACGAGAGCTCTCCGAATCGATGAACATGCGCTTTCTCTACGACGGCGACCGCAGACTGTTCTCGATCGGTCATAATGTCACCGAAGGACGGGTGGATCACGCTTACTATGATCTCCTGGCAAGTGAAGCGCGCCTTGGCAGTTACGTCGCCATCGCCCGGGGGGACGTTCCCGCCGAACATTGGTTCGCCATGAGCCGACCCTACGGCGCGATCGGCCGGCGCCGCGTTTTGCTAAGCTGGACGGGAACGATGTTCGAATATCTGATGCCCCTGCTGTTCCAGCGGTCCTTTGCCAACTCGCTGCTCGATAAGGCGATGCGGGAAGCCGTTGCCATACAGATCGCCTATGGCAGGACGCACCACGTTCCCTGGGGGATTTCCGAATCTGCTTCGGGAGATCTGGACATCAACAAAACCTATCAGTACGATGCTTTCGGCGTGCCGTCTCTCGGACTCAAGCGCGGCCTGGCGGACAGGACCGTCATCGCGCCCTATGCCACCCTCCTGGCGATGAGTATCGCGCCGCGAGAGGGCTTGCGGAATCTGGCGCGATTGGCTGAGCTGGGAATGCTCGACGACTACGGCTACTTTGATGCATTGGACTTCGGTCGGCAGCCGACCCGGGCGGGTGAGCGCGGCGTCATCGTGCGAGCCTATATGGCCCACCATCAAGGGATGGGATTCCTGGCGCTGAACAACCTCCTCCATGGCAATTCCACCCAGAATCGTTTCCACGGCGGCCTGCGGGCGCGTATGGCCGAGCCATTGCTTCATGAACGCATCCCGCACATTCCCCCGCTGAACCAGATCTCGACGCGCGCACGGATCTCCTCCATTGCGGCCATCGGCGAAGTGGCGCCTTCCGTAAGCCATTTCGAGACACCCCATACCTCCACACCCAAGACCCAACTGCTCTGCAACGGCCGATACGGTCTGATGGTGACGAACGCGGGTGGCGGGTACAGCCGCTGGGGTGACTTTGACATTACCCGTTGGCAGTCGGACAGGACCCGGGATCCGTGGGGGCTGTTCTGCTATATCCATGATGCAGGGTCGCCCCGATTGTGGTGCAACACCTATCAACCGACCGGTGGGAACGTGGAGGACTATTCGGCCAATTTCTCTCTGGACCGTGCCGTGTTCAGACGCCTGGACAACGGGATCGGAAGCGAAACTGAAATCATCGTTCCCCCGGAAGATGACGTGGAGATCCGGCGGATGACGTTTACGAATCGTTCCCTCCGCACCTGCCGTCTCGAACTCACAAGCTACATAGAACTCTCTCTGGCACCGCACAACGCTGACCGTCAGCATCCGGCGTTCAACAAGCTGTTCATCCAGACGGAGGCAGTACCGGAGGAGCACGCACTCCTTGCCTTCCGGCGGCTCCGGCATGACGGCGAACCGCCGATTTGGGTCGGGCACCGGTTCACACTTCAGCACGACAATGTCGAAGCTTTGCGGTTCGAAACCGATCGGGCACGATTTATCGGCCGCGGGCGGACGCTCGCCCATCCGATGGGGGCGGTTCAGGAGCCCGGGAGGAGTCAGGGGTGCGTCATTGACCCGATCCTCAGTCTCCGCCACAGCGTGAGCGTGGGCCCCGGAGAGCGTGTGACGGTGTCCATGATTCTGGCCGCGGCGGCGACACGCGAACAAGTTCTGGGTTTGACGGGAAAGTACGGCAGTCCCCATGCGATTGATCGGGCCATGGATTCCGCCTGGGCGGCCGCCCAGCTTGAGTTGCGGCTCCTGCGTATCCAGCCCGATGACGCCCGCCGCTTTCAGCAGCTCGCAAGCCATCTGCTGTATCCCAATCTTCTTCTGCGCTCTCCGGCCGAGCGGATTGCCGAGAACCGCAAGGGCCAGGCCGGCTTGTGGGCTCACGGGATCCCGGGCGACGCGCCCATCACACTGGTTGCCATCAACGAGGCACAGGATCTGAGGTTCATCCGCCAGCTCCTGCAGGCGCATTCCTACTGGCGCATGCACGGGCTCTCCACCGATCTGGTGATCCTGAACGAGGAGGCGCACGGCTATGAACGCCCGCTGCATAAACAGCTCGAGCGCTTGATCCAGGCGCATTCAGTCCATACGAGTGCGGATCGGTCCGGAGGAGTCTTTTTGCGCAACGTCGATGCGCTCTCGCCGGAAGACCTGACGCTCCTGCGGGCTGCCGCACGCGTGGTGATGGTAGCCGCCCGCGGGAGTCTGGCCCAACAACTGGGCGTTTCACCGGAGGTTCCCGAGTCCCCCCTCCCCACGGGCTCGAAACGCGATTCCCGGGATCCTTCAGCCGCGCTTCCTTTTATGGAGCTTCCGTACTTCAACAGCATCGGGGGTTTTACTCCCGACGGGCTCGAGTACTCCATCTATCTCGGACCGGGCATCAACACGCCCATGCCCTGGGTCAACGTCATCGCCAACCCGACTTTTGGCACAGTCATCAGCGAAACGGGGGCCGGCTTCACCTGGCAGGGGAACAGCCAGCACAATCGGCTGACGCAATGGTCGAACGACCCTGTCACCGATCCGGCCTCTGAAGCACTGTACATCCGGGATGAAGAAACACGGGCATTCTGGACGCCCTGTGCCTCTCCGATCCGTGAGGACACGCCCTATCGGGCCAGGCATGGGGCGGGATACACCGTCTTCGAACACAACAGCCATGGTATTGAGCAGGAGCTCACGGTGTTCGTGCCTTTGGATGACAAGGGTGGAAAACCCCTGAAGCTGCAAAGACTCGTGCTTCGCAATGATTCCGCCAGGACGCGGAAACTGTCGGTCACATACTACGTGGAATGGACACTGGGGGAGTCCCGCGAATCCTCCCAGATGCACGTCGTGACCGGCTGGAATGAAGAAGTCAAGGCGCTGATCGCTCGCAACCCCTACAACCCCGATTACGCGAATCAAGTGGCGTTCGCGGCAACGAGCCTGCCGACGGAGTCGTACAGCGGCGACCGCACGAGCTTTCTCGGTCGCAACCGCTCGATGGCAAATCCGGCGGCGATGGAGCGAGCAGGACTTTCTCGCAGGACTGGAGCCGGCCTGGACCCGTGCGCTGCATTGCAAAGCACCGTGCGGCTGGCCCCCGGTGAGCAGATCGAAATCACATGCCTGCTCGGCCAGGGCGAGTCGCTGGAGGAGGTTCGGGCGCTGATTCTTGCCTACCGGGACAACGCGGCAGCAAGAGCATCACTTGTACGACTGAAAGCGTGGTGGAACGACCGGCTCGGAACGATCCAGGTGCATACCCCCGAACTTGCCGTGGATTTCCTGATCAACCGCTGGCTTCTCTATCAGACTCTCGGCTGCCGGGTCTGGGCGCGCTCCGCATTGTACCAGTCCGGCGGGGCCTACGGGTTCCGGGATCAACTGCAGGACGTCATGGCTCTTCTGTACGCGCATCCTCTCTTGGCGCGCGCACACATCCTGCTCGCGGCAAGCCGTCAGTTCACAGAGGGGGATGTCCAGCACTGGTGGCATATGCCGCACGGCGCAGGAATCCGGTCGCGCGTTTCTGATGATCTCCTGTGGCTTCCGTATGTTGTCGCTCACTACGTCAACCTCACGGGCGATGTGTCAATCCTCCACGAGATTGTCGGCTTCCTGAGTGCACCCGCTTTGGAACGAGAGCGGTCCGAGAGCTACCAGTCTCCGGAGATCTCATCGGAGCGCGCCACGCTCTTCGAGCACTGCCGGCGGTCCGTCACCCGCGGCCAGACCGCGGGACCTCACGGATTGCCGCTGATGGGAACAGGAGACTGGAATGACAGCATGAACCTCGTGGGGGCCGGGGGTAGAGGGGAGAGCGTCTGGCTCGCCTGGTTTCTGGTGGATGTATTGAGGGGGATGGAGGAGCTGTCAGACTCCATGGGCCGGCCCGATCTGAGGCTGACATATCAACAGAACCGGAAAGCGCTGATCGAGCGCGTGGAGGCTTCTGCGTGGGACGGGGAATGGTATCTCCGGGCGATCTTTGACGACGGCACGCCGTTGGGTTCTTCGTCCAATGCGGAGGCACGTATCGATTCGCTTCCGCAATCCTGGGCCTGGCTCAGTGGTGCGGCCGACGGAGATCGGGCCGGCAAAGCGCTGGAATCGGCCTACCGGCATCTCGTCCGTGAGGATGAAGGGCTGGTACTCCTCCTCGAGCCCCCTTTTGACAAGACCATGCCGTCACCGGGGTATATCAAGGGGTACCCGCCGGGCGTGCGCGAGAACGGGGGGCAGTACACGCATGCTGCGGTGTGGCTCGCCATGGCCATGGCGCGGAGTGGGAACGGCACCCGTGCGGCAGGCATGATGCGCATGCTGAACCCGATTGAACACGCACGCGATCCGGAGACCGTGTGGCGTTATGGCAGTGAGCCGTATGTCGTTGCGGCTGATGTGCACTCTCTCCCCGGGCGGATCGGTCAAGGCGGCTGGTCGTGGTATACGGGCTCGGCGGCATGGATGTATCGTGCCTGGGTTGAAGAACTGCTGGGCCTTCATGTGCGGGGAGAGACCATGCGGATCACCCCGGTCATTCCCGGCCGGTGGGATGGTTTCCAGATGTCGTATCGCCACGACGAGGCGACGTATGAGATCCGGGTTGAGAATCCGGACCACTGCGAGCAGGGGATCTTGTGGGTGGAAATGGACGGAAGACGCCTGAACGGAGAAGTCATCCCTCTGGTCCGGCATCTGGTCAAGCATCGGATTGTCGTACGCATGGGGAATCCGGAGCCGTAAGCCCGTTGACGCAGGCGAGGGATCTCGGATCGAGGAATAAATCATGTGCGATATGACACGGGCGGTGTGCCTTGTCGCTCTCTTCTTCTCTCCCTGCTGTGGCGCCAGCCCCCGAGAGTGCGGAGCTCCGGATACGACAGAGGGCGCCGAAACCGTCTGCATCACAAGCGTATTCTCGGTGGATATTGAGTACCCGAATTTTCTGGTCTCGATTTTTGCCCGCCTGGCAGGAGCTCACACGGACTCGCTGACATTCGTGGAATGGGATATCAGAACACCGCATCTCAGTTCATTCCTTCTGCACCTCACCGACGATGACGACCAGCGGTGGTTTGAGATTGCGAGCGACTCCATCTTCCCTTCCTTCGTGCAGTTGCCGCTGGAGGACCGCACCCTGTTGGTGCCCAGCGCACTCGCCTTCTTCAGGGATGCTCTGCAGTTCTTCCGGAGCACGGCACCGGAGACCCTTCATGCAACATTCGCCTTCGGCCACGATACCCTTGGCGCAAGCGTGTTCCGCCTCTCTCGATCCCCGGACACCGGCTCTGCGGTCATGACTGTGTCCCACGTTGAGACGTGGAATGGCAGAACGGGCGAGGAGTACAACAGCGCGGAGGTTACGGCGATCACCGGACAGGGGTACACGGAGTTTCGGGACATCAAGGTGTTCCTCAAAAGAAAGGGAATACTGTTGCGCCTCACACCTGTCCGCGCCACGGTCGTGCGAAGCACATACTGATTCAGGGGCGGGGTGATGGACATGCGCCCCACCGCCAAGGGTGACCAGCCCCCCATCCCTCCCTGCCTATGAGGGTGAGACGCTTTTCTGTCCTGTCATCAGGCTCACGTGATGAGGGCGGGAAGGGGTCTCCTTCGTGTGTTGGAGAGCCGACCACCGAGTGGAATGACGAGGGATGCCCGAAGCCGGGTGGGCGTTCCGGCCTCGGCAGGTCCGGCGGAAGTCCCGGCCCCGTCGCTACGGCGCCGCCCTGGGACCGCCTGCAAACCCGAGATCATCAAGCGGGTCGGTGCCCTGCGGTCCCAGGGCGGGATCCCGTGTCGGGCACAGCTCGAAAGCCGGGGGGGCTGTGCAGTCGGGTTTCCGTGGTCGGGGACAGGACGGGGACGAAGTGGAGAGCGGGGAGAGAGAGCAGTCCCGGAGGCATGGCGGGGGACGCGGAGTCAGGCCTGAGAGAGCGGCGCGTGGGGCACACTCCGTGAACCTGTGCGAGCCTGACCGCAACAAGCCGGCGGATGCGGTCGTATCTGTCCGAAGAAAACCGGCTTCACAGGGTGTTCGCCCCCATGCCAACGCAGGGAGATGCCATGAGTTTTCTCCGGTCACCCTTCATCTGCTTCATTTTATTCCTGGTTCCCCCGGCCCTCCTGCAATCGCAACCCCGGGCCGGACTCCCCGATACCCCTGCCGGCAGACATGTGACCGCATATGTGTCGGCGTTCAACGCGGGGGAGACTGAAATGCGGGAGTTCCTGAAGAACCACTGGGCGCCCGATGCGCTGCAATCCGTTTCGCTCGAAGCACGCCTCGCACGTTACAACGACATGAGGAGGAATCTCGGATCGCTCGCATTCCACCGTCTCCTGGACGACACCGGGAATGCCCTCGTGACCATCATGCGGTCGGAAAGGGCGGGCTGGCTCGAGGTGACCTTCAGCTTCGATGATTCTCCCCCACGTGCCGTGACACGGATATCCATTCAGCCGACCGATGATCCGGATCAGGCATTTGTGCGACGCTCCGCCTCGGTGGCCGATATGCTGACACGGGTATCGGCGTACATGGATTCCCTGACCGCCCTGGACCTCTTCTCCGGCGTCGTGGCGATCGCCCGAAACGATTCCTTCCTGTTCCACCGGGCATACGGATCCCGGGACCGTGAGCGGCGGCTTCCCAACCATGAAGAGACACGGTTCAATGTGGGGTCGATCAACAAGATCTTCACACGCCTTGCCATCCTGCATCTGGCATCAGAGGGAAGGCTCTCTCTCTCCGATACGGTCGGGCGCTTTCTCCCGGCCTACCCCAACGGGGAGGTCAGGCATTCGGTGACCATCCAGCACCTGATCACCATGAGTTCCGGGATCGGAGACTTCTTCGGGGATCGGTATGAGGCGGCGGACAAGGAGAAAATCCTGACCCTCGAAGACTACCTGCCGCTCTTTGCCGACAAGCCCCTGGAATTCCCCCCCGGTACGGGAACACGCTATTCCAACGGGGGCTATATCCTTCTGGGGTTGATCGTTCAACGAGCGTCGGGTATCGACTACTTCGCATATGTCCGGAAGCACGTGTTTGCACCGGCGGGGATGACAGCATCCGACTGGTTTCGCAAGGCAGCGCTCCCTTCCGATGCGGCCCTCGGCTACAGCACGGAGAACAAGATATCCAACTACCCGACCCTTCCGGGAAGGGGAAGCTCTGCCGGGGGAGGGTACAGCACGACCGGCGATCTGTTCCGGTTCGTACATGCGCTGGAGGACGGCATCCTGAAACTGCCCGATGTGCAGAACGGACTCGGGATCGCGGGAGGCGCCCCCGGGCTCAACGCGGCGCTGGAGTGGGATCCGCGGTCAGGATATGTGATCATTGTCCTGGCCAATCTCGATCCCCCTGCGGCGGGTCGCGTGGCGCAGTACATCCGGAGGACGCTGCCGGTCCATACACCATAGGAACCGGAATCTCCCCCCCGGCGGCCCCACGCCACCCCCGCCCGGCCTGAACCCCCCACCTGAGCGAATGGATGGGCGGTTCGGCCAGGATTCTGGAGATTGTGGGACTCCCTCCGGGCCGGGTTTTCCCGGTCATGGGCCGGGACAAGGGAGGGTCGTCCGACGAAATGGCTCCGGACTTCCCACCACGGGGTCCGGGGCCTCTCTTCTTGACAATGGGGGCGCCGATCAGGATATTGCGCTCGCATTCCGAAGGTGCCTCCACGCCTCAGGTCAGAAGGAAAAGGGGGATCCGATGACACAGCCACCCATTTCGTCGGCGGGCGGGCATTCCCGCAACAAGTCCTTCCTGTGGTTGGCAACCGGCTGCATATGCCTCGCCGTCGCAGGGCTCATCGGCATCAGCGACAACCCCCCGGGGATCCTCGCGCTGTTTCTGGGGTTCGTTGCGGTCATCCTGGGGCTCGCCACCCTCTTCGGGGGGAACGGGGGCCGCTCGCCGGCTCACCAAGTGCTCTACTGGGCGCCGCGGGCACTGTGCATGGCGTATGCTTTTTTCATCAGCCTGTTTGCCATGGACGTGTTCGGGGGAGGACGCGGTTTCCGGGAGACCGCCGTCGCTCTGTTCATGCATCTCCTCCCGACCTTCCTCATCGTGGGCGTTCTGGTGCTCGCGTGGCGGCGGGAGTGGATCGGCGGGGTTCTCTTCCTCGGGCTGGCCGTCTTCTCCCTGGCGTGGACCTGGGACAAGCCGGCGGGTAACTGGTTTGCTCTGATGCTGATCTCCGGGCCGCTTGCGCTGACGGGGGTGCTCTTTCTGCTCAACTGGCGCTTCCGGAGCGCGCTGAGAAGCAGTCCCTGACCGGCCGCTGCACCCGCCTTTCATGGAAGGATTCCGCCCCCTGGAAGAGCTCACCGCACGCATCGACCGGGCCATCGCACGGGAGGACCTGAAGGCCGAGCGGTTCGCCAACGGCACCCGGCTGGCCCTCCTGGGGGCCCTCACCTGCGTCGCCCTGGTGAATGTCGCCTCCGTCTCGATCGAGGCGAATGCCATGAACTTCGGGGCCCTTGCCATCGGGTTCGCCTACGGGATCACCGTCTCGATCCTCCTGGGGCGCTCGCGCTTCTTCCCCGCCATGAAGTATGTGACCTCCTGTCTGGACGTCGTTCTCCTTACCGCCCTGCTCTTCCTGTACACGAGGATCGAGATCCCCTCGGTGGCCCTGAAGAACACCGTCTTCCTCGTGGTCTTTCCGCTGATCGGACTGACGGCCTTCCGCTACGATCGCCGCCTGACCCTGGTGTCCGGCGGCCTGGCGGTTCTCCTCTACGCGGGTCTCGTTCTCTTCCTTGCTCTGACCGGCGCCGTGAGGTTCACCCCGGGAGGGTATGAGCGGGAGCTGTTCAGCGCCGAGGTGACCTATGTGGGACAGGGGACGAAGGTGCTCATCCTGGCTGGATTCGTCGTCCTCCTGTCGTATCTGGCCCGGTATTCCCGGGGGCTGTTTGTGACGCTCGTCTCGCACGAGTCGAGCCTGCAGGGCCAGAAGGAGGCGATGGAGCGCGAGCTGGAAATCGCCGCCCACGTGCAGGCCCAGCTTCAGCCCCGATCGTTCCCCGACATCCGGGGACTGGATATCCACGGGGCGGTGGAGCAGGGCAGGTTCGTGGGAGGCGACTACTGCGATTTCATCAAGGTGTCCGACGACACGCTCCTCCTCGTGATGGCCGATGTGTCGGGCAAGGGGGTGCCGGCGGCGCTGGTCATGTCGGAGGTCCGCGCCACGGTGCACCTGATCGCCCACATGAAGCTGGATCCGGCGGAGGTGGTGGCGCGCCTGAACACGCTCCTCCACCAGAGCACGCGCAAGAAGGATTTTGTGACATTCGTGATCGCAGAGATCGACATTCCCCACGGCGAGATCCGCTACGTGAACGCAGGGCATCCCCCGCCCATGCTGTTCGTGGAGGGGGAGATCCGGTCCCTGGGTCAGAGAACCGTTCCGCTGGGTCTCTTTGAGGTGCTGCCCGAACTGGCGGCGCACAGGGAGGCATTTCCCCCCGGGGCATTGCTCCTGTGCTGTACGGACGGCATTACGGAGCGCACGAACACCTCGGGGGAGGAGTACGGGCCCGAGAGGCTCACCGCATTCCTGCGGAATCACGGCGGGCTCGGCGCCCATGCGTTTGTCCGGCGGCTCCTGGAGGAGGTGCGTTCGTTCGGGGAGGGGAGAGGCCTGGAGGACGATGTGGGCGTTGCCGTTGCGCGCAGGGCGAAGGCGGGAGCGGCATGAGGCCGCGGGTGTCCTTTCCTCCCCTGCGGCGCGGCCCCGGGGTGGTGCTCCTCGCAACCATCCGGTTGCGGGAGCCGCATCTTCCCCCGCACGGTCGTGAGACTCCTCCGATGGGCCGCTTCCTCATCTGCTGAGGAGCGTCCGCCTCTTCCCCGAAAGGCAATCCATGCTGCACGCATTCCTCTGCTCTGCCCTGTTCATCTGGTCGGGGAGCCCCCGGCCCCAGGATACGCCGGGCCAGGACTACAGGGGCTCCATCACCGGCGCCATCGTGGACGCCAGCAGCCGGGAGCCGCTTCCCGGGGTCAACGTCGTCGTGGTGCAGATGCCCGGTTCCGGAACCGGCACCGACAGTCGCGGGGTCTTCCGCCTGGAGAACCTCCCGGTGGGCACCTACAGTCTCCGGGTGTCCGCCGTGGGATACGAGCCGAGGATCATCACCAACGTGGTGGTCGCCACGGGACGCACCACCCCCGTTCACGCCGCTCTGGACGAACGCCCCGTGGAAGCGGGCGAGGTGACCGTCCAGGCCGACTACTTCAGCCGGGCGGAGCAGATGTCGCCCCTGAGCGCCAGCAGCCTGGACCGGAGCGAGATCCGCCGGTCCCCGGGGGGCATCCAGGATGTGCAACGGGTGGTCCAGAACCTGCCCGGGGTGGCCAGCTCCACGGACAACATCAACGAGCTCATCGTCCGCGGAGGGGCCCCGTTTGAGAACCTCACCATCATGGACCAGATGGAGCTTCCCTCCATCAATCACTACTCCAACCAGTTCAACTCCGCCGGACCCATCAACATGGTGAATGCGGACATGATCCAGGATGTCCAGTTCTCGGCGGGAGGATTCCCGGCCCGGTACGGCGACAAGACCTCCTCGGTCATGGATCTCACCGTGCGCGAAGGCTCCCGTTCGGCGGCCCTCGCGGGGACCGCCTTCTTCAACATGGCGGGGGCGGGGGCCCTCCTGGAGGGGGGGATCGGGGAGGGCCGCGGCTCCTTCATCGTCTCGGGGCGGAAGAGTTCCCTGGAGGTGATTGACGCGGTGGTGGGCCTCTCCGCTCTTTCCCTGACGGCCATCCCCCGTTACTGGGACAGCCAGGGGAAGGCGGTCCTGGATCTGGACGTCTCCAACCGGCTGAAGCTGGGCTACCTGTACGGCGAGAGCCGGATCAGCGTCGAGGGCGACCCGAAGGAGGAGGACGGACAGCGGAAGAACGTCACGGATTCCGCCGGCGTGCTGCGCATCTACCCCTTCAACCGGCTCTATGCCGTGGGTCTCACCTGGCAGAATCTCCGGGGGAGGACGGGGTACGGCACGCTGACGCTCTACTCCGTGGGGTCCACATACCGGGTGGAGGGGTACGAGGACTACACCCGGCAGGTTCGGGGGAGCAGGGGAGAGGTGCTGGACTATACAACCCTCGTCAGCAGACCCGTCTTCACCAATGACTCCTACGAGTCCTACCTTGCCCTGAAGGCCGAGGCGGTGCTGGCCCCCCGGCGGAACCACGAGCTTTCGGTGGGGGCGCAGATTCAAACCGCCCAGGCGTGGCGCAACACCGTCACCTCCATCGGAGACACGAGCCGGTACGACCTGGACGGCGACGGGGTGCATGAGACGGGGCCGGTCTTGATCCCGGGCTACGACTACACCAACCGCATGCGCTTCGGGCAGTCCTCCAAGTACTTCCTGTACGCCTCCGACAGGATCGGTATCCTGCCGGGGGTCTCCCTGACCGGAGGACTCCGGTATGACCACTTCACCTACTCGGGGCGGGGCCTCCTGGCCCCCCGGTTCTCCCTCTCCTGGAGCCCGGGCGGCTCCACCTACACCATCGCAGCCGGCCGCTACGCGCAGACGCATCCGCTCCCCTTCTACAGCGATCGGACCATGTCGGGGGTGAATCAGGACCTTCCGCACATGTTTGCCGACCACCTGGTTGCGGGCTACCAGCAGGTTCTCGGGGAAGGCCTGAAACTGAGCATCGAGGCCTACGCAAAATGGTATCACGACGTGGCGGTCAGCGAGGACTTCGTGTACTCGGCGATCGACACGTTCTGGTCGGAGAGAAACCTGGCGGGGGGAACGCGGCGGTCCTACGGGGGCGAGTTCTTCCTCGAACAGAAGCAGGTGGAGGACGTTTTCGGAACCCTGAGTCTCTCTCTCCAGGAGTCGAGGGATGCCGATCCCCGCCTCCCCCCCCTGACCTCATGGTATCCCTCGGACTACGACTACACGGTGATCCTGACGGCGGTCGGGGGGTATGTTCTGCGCGGCGCGAGGGACTGGCTGGACGAAGCTCCGTTCTTCCTCCGGTATCCGTCGTATCTCCTCTGTCTCTCCAACGAGATCGAGCTGAGCGTGCGCTACCGGTACCAGTCGGGGCGCGTGCACACACCCCGCGCGTTCGTGCGGTGGAAGCAGGAGCGTGAAGGCGGCATCGCGTGGTCCCAGGGCGCGTGGGTGGA
Organism: Bacteroidota bacterium; assembly: GCA_049587715.1. GTDB lineage: Bacteria > Bacteroidota > Ignavibacteria > UBA10030 > UBA6906 > JBAVEL01. The sequence goes on along the minus strand of JBAVEL010000051.1, from coordinate 29,541 downwards.
CACCGACGAGATCAACGGCGGGAGGTATCCGGCCTACAGCCGGCTGGACCTTCAGTGGTACAGCCGGTTCTACTTCACGGGCTGGAACATCAACGTGTACATCGCCCTGCAGAACCTTCTGAACACCCGGAACGTGTTCTTCGAGAACCACCGGAGCGACGGGACCATCGAGACCGTGTACCAGTTCTCTTTCTTCCCCGTGGCGGGAGTGGAGGCGGAGTTCTGAGGCGGGAGGGGGCGGGAGGCCGCGGGGACACTCCTCACAGGATGTGAGGGCTCCTGTGGCAGAGAGCCACCCGATTCCTCCAGGTGGGCCAGGAGCATTCCCCCACGTGGTGCGGCGTGTGGCGGCAGTGTGCGGTACAGGGATCGGGTTGGCAGGGTGTGCGGTTGGGGTTCTCAGGGAGACCCACAAGCGGGCCCATCCGCAACCCGGCGTGACTGCTCGAAGGGGATGTGGGGAGTTGCCTGCGGACAGGCGGGCATTCTTCCGGACACTACGCGGCAGTCGGCCTTCGCCGCCTTTGCCGTCGGACTTCGGCAACCTTCTCGGAGAGCAGGATCTTCATCATGGACTGATAGGGCACATCCGCCCGATTTGCAAGAACCCGTATGGAGTCAAGAAGTGATTCCGGAATCCGGATGGAGATCGTCCTGGTCGTGGGCTTGAGGTTCGGAAACGAAGGCTGGACAGACCTGCGATAGTCGACATAGTCGGATGACTCCCGCCTCGCCCAGAACTTTCGCTCATCGTCTTCGGATGTGAACTTAGGGATTCTCCTGCAGCGCTTCATTGAATACCTTCCGTTCCTTGTCGGACATATCGCGAGCAGAAATCACCCGAATCCTGTTCCTTCGAATCGTGAAGACGACGAACAACCCCCTGTTGTCTCCGGTTCGACCGAGGAGGAAGCTATGCCGGGCTTCAAGAAGACGGGGAGAGGACGCCAGCCACCGGCTACTCCAGCACCCGGAACTCGATGCGCCGGTTGCCGGCCCGGCCTGCGGGGGTGTCGTTGGAGTCTATGGGCTCGTCCTCGCCCCTCCCTTCCACGGTCATGCGGTCGGGTGCAATGCCCCGGTTTGCGAGCCAGTTCCGGACCGCGGCGGCGCGGCGGAGGGAGAGATCGTTGTTGTACTCGGTCGTTCCGACCGCATCGGTGTGGCCCACGATCAGCACGCGCAGATCCGGCTGGGAGGCCAGGGCGTTGAAGGCCAGGACCAGGATGTTCTCGGAGTCCTGCGTGAGGGTGGCCCTGGCGGACTCGAAGTTGACGCCCCGCAGAATCAGGGTCTTTCCCCGCTCGAGGGTCAGGGTTTCCCGCGTCACATCGTCCCTCCGGTTGAGGGGATCCGTCCCCCGCTGCACTTCCACCCCGTCCCGGATGCCCCCCTCGTCGGTGTCGGGGTTGAGCGGGTTGCTGCGGTGCTTCATCACCTCATCCCCGTCGGAGAGTCCGTCCCCGTCCGTATCGGCTGTGGAGGGGTCGGTCTTGTGTGTCTTCAGCTCGTCGTAGTCCGAAAGGCCGTCGCCGTCGGTGTCGGCCTTGAGGGGGTCGCTGCGGTACTGCCTCAACTCCTCGGGGGTCGCCAGGCGTGCCAGCCCGCGGCCCGTCCGGTCCCGCTTGAGTCTCCTGTACTCCGTCACTTCCTCTCCGTCGGGCAGCCCGTCGCCGTCGGTATCGGCCTTCAGGGGATCGGTCTTGTGCCGCCGCACCTCCTGGCCGTCCCGGAGCCCGTCGCCGTCGGTATCGGGGTTGGAGGGGTCGGTTCGGTACCGGCCGGTTTCCTCGTCGTCCGGGAGCCCGTCTGCATCCCGGTCCATGCCGAATCCCCCTGCCTGTGCCTGCCAGGTCGAGGTCTCCGCGTCCCGGGAACTCCTGCTGCCGGAGCACCCCGCGAGCAGGCATACCGGAAAAGCGCAGAGGAGAAGGGTGGAAACGGAAGGAGAGCGTGTCATGACCTGTTCCTCCGATGTTCGCGGTGCGGAATGTCGCTGCGGGCGCCCCCCCCGGGATCCGCTCCGCGGGAAGAACAACCGCGGGTGCGAAACTTCCTTTCCCGGGGGGAACCCCCTGCCGGATACATCTCTCCTCACAAAGGGGGGCTGTCATCCGGCAGGTGCGAGGAGTGAGAGGGGAGACCCCGCAAGAAGGTACCTCCCGGCGGGGGGAAAAGCAAACACCCCGCACCGGCCCCCGTCTGTGCGGGCGCCCGCAGAGGCAGCAACCCCGCACTCCCGGGTCCGGCGGCCCCGGGGTGCCGGGTATCCTACTTCAGCAGAACGAAGGGCCTTGTGGCAGCGGAACCTCCCTGTCTCAGGCGGTAGTGGTACACTCCGCTTGCGAGGCGCGAGGCATCCAGGGGGAGGTCGTGGTCGCCGGCTTCCAGCTCCCCGTCCAGGACCCTCGCGACCTCCCGTCCCAGCCCGTCGTACACCCGGAGGGATGTGTATCCCGAAACGGGGATGCTGAAGGGGATGCGGGTGGACATATTACACGGGTTGGGGTAATTCTGGCGGAGCCGGAACGCAAGGGGGGCCTGCGCTTGCTGCTCCTCTACGGCTGTGAGGGAGCTGTCAATCCACGCCCGGGCGACCTCCACGACATTGTCCCGGCCCTGGGCGACGGCCGACTGGGTGTGCCAGACGATCTGATCCACCGGCAGCTCCTCGTGGGTCAGATATGAGCCCGGGCTGGAAAGCAGGAACGCATCCGCGGCCGCATACCGGAAATACCAGTCCGGGTCGTTGACATCCACGCCCCGGGGACCGTTGAACGCGGCGGAGGTGGATTTCCCGAAGAACCGCGCATGGGGGTGGAACTTCATGCGCAGGGCCACCTGGTCTCCGGAGCTCAGGGCCCCCGGCCCCGTGAGGACGGCGATGGGCTTCGTGTACCCGGGCGGAGAGCCGGGGATGACGTAGAACCAGGAATTATTGATCGGACACATGAGCTCGTGGAAGTCCGGATGGCATCGCACGGCGAAATCGATGGTGGGCGTGGGAGCGGGGAAGAGCAGGTTCAACCCGGGATTGCTCAGAATCATGTTCCCCCCGTAGTTCATACGGAAGTCTATGATCAGGCCGTCCGTCTGCATCAGGGACTGCACGGCGTTCAGAAACTCCGATTGCGCGTTCCAGAACCAGCCCCATGCATAGATGTACCCTATATTGGTGCCCGCAATGATGCCCGATGTCACCAGCACCTGCGCTGCCGAATCGGGCTTCGGAACACGGGGGATGTCCATCTGCTCGGAGCAGAAGACACTCATGGCCGCGCCCCTCAGGGGCGCCGTGGAAAGATGGAGCGTATCCCCTCCCGCGTACTTCACCACATCGATCGTGTCGAACAGGTGCCAGTTCATTCCGGCGCCCATCAGAAAAGAGTGCGTGTAGGCACTGGGTGAGGATCCCCACCACCATCCGCTGCACAGCGGCAGCTGGGCCGCAAGCAGCTCCTCGTAGAGGCGCTTCCACGGCCTCCGGTCGTATCCCAGCACGATGTCGCCGGGGGTCAGTCCGAGGGGATGGGAGGGCACGGCGGTGTACACCAGCAGAGAGCTGTCGGGCAGAGGCGTGAGGCCCGCCCCGAAGTGCCCGTTGTCGCCCCAGGGTCCCATCACCAGAAGGGGCACACCCGCATCCAGAGGAGTCAGGTAGCAGACGGGGGCATCGGAGGCGATGGTATGGGATTCCCTCAGCGCCAGAGAGAGGTGCATCATGATGGCTGCGAACCTCCCCCTGCTTACGCCCTGGGCCACCTCGGACCTGTAGAGCACTCCCAGGGAATCCCAGTTGAGGGGCAGGTTGTGGAAGCATGCGAAGCTGGAGTCGATGACCCGCCAGATGCGGTCGAAGATCCGGAGCTTCTCCGCAGTCGGGAGCCCGGGCCCCCACACCGAATCGATGGCGTGCCGCCAGTCGGCTGCCGTGAAGTGGCCGGGCTTCTTGGCGACGTCGGGACGGGAGAGAGGAATCGCGAATTGCCTGCTGAAGGAAGCGGGAACGTCATCCGTCCCGCGCAGAAGGTGTGGGTCCGCCCAGGATGCGGCCGGCTGGGAAAACGTCGTCCAGCATCCGCATGCGGCGGCGCAAGCGAGAAGTGCTACCCGGAGTGTCATGGCGGATTCCGTTGGTGTGGGTCTTCAGGGCATGTCGGACAGCTTGAAGAGAACGGTTGTCCACAGTCCACCTTCCCCCCTGGAGGGTGTGTGGGGGCTTGTCCCCTCCGGCGGGTGCGCGGGGATCAAGCGCCGGGCGGGCGTCGCGTGGAAGAGCGGCGTCAGGGAACCGGTGGAAAGGTACTCCGGGAGTGCGGGAAAAGCAAACGCGGACTGGAGCAGGGCGCTCGGTCAGCTCACAGGGGGCGCCGGTGGGAGCCTCCTTGCCGGGCTGGACGGGTCCGCTGCCCCGAGGACCGAGATGCTGAACCGGGGAGGGCGGGTTCTCGCCGTTCCGGTGAAGAGCCGGGAAGAGCCGGCGAGCGAACGAAGGATCCGGCGCTCAAGGGAAAGCGGCCGGAGACGCGGAGCTCTGTCAATCCCGCCGTCAGGGGGAGGAGCCCGCCACCTTGTACACCACGACGGTCATGTCGTCTTCACGGAGCCGGTGGCCCGAGAAGGAGCGGACGGCCTCCTCGATACCGGCCACGATTTCCCGCGCGCTCGCACTGCGGATGCTCCGGATGAGCTCCACCAGCCGGTCGGTGCCGAATCGGGTTCCGTCGGGCCCCGTCGCCTCCAGAATGCCGTCCGTGGGGAAGACCAGGCAGTCCCCGGGGAGAAGGGGGATGGGGGCACTCGCGGCATAAGAGAACCCGTCGGCGATCCCCAGGGGGATGCCGGTGCTGTCCAGGACGCGGCGGACCTGGCCGTCACCGGCCAGCACGAAGGCGTGCACATGGCCCGCGCTGGCATAGTGGAGGATCCCCCGGCGGTTGTCGATGCATGCCAGGATGGCCGTCACGAAGGGCTCCTGCTCCCCCAGGTCCCTGTGCAGCTCCTGGTTCAGCCATGTGAGCAGGACTCCCGGGTCCGACGCGGTCCGTGCGAACGCACGAAGATAGGCACGCATGGCCGACATGATGAGCGCCGCCCCGATGCCATGACCGCACACGTCGGCCACGGCGATGGCAAGGGACCCGTCCCCCAGATCCAGGAAGTCGTAGTAGTCGCCCGTGGTGCGGAGGGCTGCACGCGTGATGCCCGCCGCATCCACCTGCGAAATGGAGGGCTCCAGGCGGTGGAAGCGCTCCTGGAGGGTGTGGGCAATCTGTAACTGGAGGTCCTGCTCCTGACGCTTCTTCTGGTCGGTAATGTCCTTGATGACCGACACGAAACTGACGATCCGCCCCCGGGTGTCCTTCATGGGCGTGATTGTCTGTTCCCCCCAGTACGTCTCCCCGTTCTTCTTCCTGTTCAGGAGGGTTCCCCGGTAGGGCTTTCCGTCCAGGATGGTGGCCCAGAGGTGCTCGTAGAACGCGGGCCCATGGTGTCCGGAGCGGAGGAATTTCGGGGTCTGTCCAACGGCCTCCGATCGGCTGTACCCCGTGGTTCCCTCAAAAGCGGGATTGACATACTCGATCGTGCCCGTGCGGTCGGTGATCACCACCTGGTCGGCGGTCTGCTCCACCGCGTTCGCAAGGAGCCGGGAGGATGCCTCCGCCTTCCGCTCGGCCGTGATGTCCTGAAACACAACGGCTGCCCCTGCAAGGGAGCCGTCACCGCGGAGGATGGGTTTGCCCGAGACACGGATGGAGACCCCCTCGCTCCGGGCGGGATTGCGGATCACGAGAACCTGATTGCGAACCTCGATGCCCTGGAGGGCTTTTGCCAGGGCCAGATCGGCGGGGGGAAACGGCGTCATCTCCACGGGGTCGTAGCATCCGTAGGCTGCGGTCCACTCGGAGGGTGAAACCTGCCGGATCCCGATGCCAAGGATCTCCTCCGCCGCCTTGTTGAAGAACACGAAGCGCCCCCGGGCGTCGGCCACAATGACGCCTTCGGCAAGGGAGTCCAGGAGGATCTCGGGGTTCAGAATGTCGGGAAGCTGTGCAATCACGCGGGGATGCACGGAATGCGCCGGAGACGGGGCGGGCGTATTGCGTCCACTTTCTCTGATGGGATGTCTCCTTTGCAGTCCGGCAATCGAAGGAACGGAACACACCACCCGCGCCTGCGGATGGACCGGGGACAATATGGCAAAATCGGCCATAAATAGCAACGTGGAGGGGCTGCAGGCGTGCAGGAGGCACACCGCCGCGCCCGAAACACGAGGGGGGCCATCCGGGGGCTGATCCGGGGGCCTGGATCGGCCCCCGGGAGGGGTGCGGGGGAAGCTTCCGGAGAACGGGGGATCTCAGAGCAGGCGCGCCAGCTCCTCGATGGTCATCGGCTTCCCGATGATCTTCCTCTCCCTGTCCACCAGGAACATGGTGGGGGTGGCGTAGATGTGGTAGTCGGCGGCAGGCCTCCCCCCCCACCCCTGCGTGTCAATGACGTTTCTCCAGGGGAGGGCGTTGGACCTTACATAATCCAGCCAGGTCCCCACGCTATCATCCAGGGACACGGCCAGGACGGCAAGCGCCGCCGGGGCCCTCCCCCGCAGCATCTCCTTCAGGCGGGGAATCATGGCGCGGCAGTGCGGGCAGGATGTGGAGAAGAACAGTATCAGCACCCTCTCGGCCCGCACCTCCGAGAGGGAGACCGCTTCCCCGGAGGTGTCGGGAAGCAGGATCTCGGAAACGACGGCGCCTGCGGGCAGGAGCTTCTTCTGGTCCACCATCCTCCGGACGGTGCTTCCCGAGGCCTCATCCAGACAGAGGTCGTCCTTGATCACGTAGTTCTCCAGGATGTAGTCCACACACCCCTCGAACCCGAACTGCCGGAAGCCGTCCACCAGGTACCCGGTCATGTGGCGGTACACGGCCGGCTGGACCCTGGCCCTGTGCAGGAGTGTGTCGACGGCCTCCAGGAATGCCTTCTCCAGAATCTCCCTGGAGAGCTGGGGGTTCCGGTAGTAGGTCAGGTATTCGATGGCCTTGGCCGTGAAGAGGTCCGAGCGGACGAGAGCTTCGTCGGCAAAGTCCACGCTGTCGAGGGCATGGACCTTCAGATGAGCGAGCTGGGCCTCGAGCGGGAGGGTGAGGTCCACCACGGGCAACTGAGCGGACCGGATGTAACGGGAGACGAACGAGCGGGGGTCCGCCGCGCACGCGGAACGGATGAAGGCGCCGTATTCATCCTGGAGAGACGCGGCGGCGGCGCGGCTGACGGCGTAGTAGGGATCTCCCTGCGGATAGCGGGCCAGCACGAGCTGGAGGATCTCGGACCTGGTCTTGTACTCCCGGTTTCGCCGGCGGAACTCGTAATAGAGCCGGTTGCTTCCGGACCGGAGAATCTTCAGACTTTCGGGAGGAGAAGAGGCGCGGGTGGCGATTTCCGCGTCCATGCCGTCGTACACCAGATCCACCCAGCGGTTCCGGGCCCATGCAAGGCGATAGAGGCCGTGGGGGGTGGAAGGAGGAAGCGCAAATGTGAACACGCCTCCTTCTGCGGAGGAAACCGAGTCCAGAAAGGAGAGCTTCTCCCCGCTCAGCGCGGAGAGGCCGGCCCGGCCCGGGCCCATTCCCTCCACCCTGACGGTGATTTCCCCCGCGAAGCAGGCGGCACAGAGGAGGCCCCAGGCGGCGAGAAAGAGAATGCCTCGGGGCTTCCGGCGCCGGACGGACTCAGGAGGGGAGGTCATGTCCGGGTCGCAGCAGCGGGGCACGGGGTTCATGAAGGAATGCCGGGTGTCGATTCATCCGCAGAGAAGCCGGTTCAGTCCCGTATGCAGCGCAGGGTGAACCCGATGCGCCTGTCCCCGTCGCCCGGATAGATGACGGCATCGTCGTGGTGCAGGCCGATGCCACGGGCATAGCCGGGGATGGACCGCGTCGAAGTCCAGAGCACACCGTAAAGGCCCAGGTTCAGAAAGGTCCCTGTGAAGGAGCGGGCGCCCGTGAGAAGGGCGGAAAAACCCGTGGTGTTCGTCCCCCGGCCGGGCCCCGAACCCTGATCCTGACGCTTGAGGGCATTGGCATCGCCTCCCGCGGCGGCAGCCAGCGTCTGGAACTCCGCCGCCGTCGGAAGGTGCCATCCCGCGGGACAGACGCCCCGCACACCCTCGGAGGTGTCGTACTGCATCGCCTCGTTCCACTGGTAGAGGCCGCCGTACGCGGCGCAGTCGGCCGGGTTGTCATCGTAGCAGTACTTCTGGATCGTATCGTTGTCCGTCTGCTCCAGTGAGCCCGCTATCATGGCCCCGACATCCAGGTGTTCCCGGAGCCAGCACTGGGTCCCGACCTGCACCGTATGGTACACCTTCCCTCCATAGTCCACGGATGCCCCTCCCGGACAGGGGAGGCCGTCGGGACTTCTGAGCATCAGCGCGCCGCCGGAGCTTGCCTTTACCCAGTGGCCGTGACCGGGCAGAAGCGTATCCGCTTCCTCGTATCCCGCTCCGGCGACATATCGGAAGAACTCAGACAGGGTGAGTCCCGGCGTCCGGTTCCTCACGGAATCCGCCGGAACGGGAAGGGAAAGGGAGCCGATGAGGTTCCAGCCCGCCCGGACGGGGATCGTGTCGGAGAAGAGGAAGGTCCCCTCGACGGGGACCGTCCCCGCCGAGGCGAACTTGAGCCAGAACCCGATGCCGTCTTCCAGGGTATCCAGGGGCTGATAGCCCCCCGATCCCGAGAAACCGTAGGCAGGGGAAATCCCCGAAGGGAACAGGGAATCCCTGTCCCCCCCCTCCACCCGGAGGGGGAGAGAGAGAAGGTTCCACCCGGGCTGGACGGGGATGGCGTGCGCATCCTGCAAGGTGCTGCGGGCGGCCGGGGAGAAGATCCCGAGTGCACAGACGAGAAAGAAGGGGACGCCGGGACAGCGGGATGCCATACGTTCTCCCTTCAGGACTTTCGCTGTGCGATTGCCGTGCTCCACTCCGTCAGTCCTTCCCGCCCAGGAAGTACGAGACGGCGGGCTTGATGCCCGTCAGGACCGCTCCCAGAGCAAAGACCCAGATGTTTTCTCTCGTGAAATCCGCAACGTACGCCCCCGCCATCATACCCGCCAGCAGGCAGCAGGTCTTGAGGAGGGCGATGTCCAGGGGAGGCCAGGGCTTTGTTCTGAGGAGGTTCATGGCGTATCCATAAGGAAGATCGAACATGTGAAAGCCCTGGCGCACGGAGGGAGGTCGCAGGGCCGGAAGCCCTGGGCCCGCGGGGTGCAGGGCCCCGGCCCCGGTGGGGGCGTTCGTCCGGTCATCCGCGCGACTTCCCCCGGCCCAGGGCACGCACAAGCTCCTCGGGCTCATCGGTGCCGATACGGAAGCGGGATCCGTCCCTCAGGAGAAGCTCCACCGCCTGAAGGCCCGAGACGTTCCAGAGCCAGTACGAGCCGGGAACCCACCGGATGCCCCATCCCACCAGCCAGGAGTTTCTGACGGCGCGCGCTTCGGCGATCTCGGCAAGGGGGATGGTCCTCCGGATGAGGCCCACGCCGAACCGGCACGTGAGGGCGCCGTCACGGATCTCCACGGTGAGGGATGAGAAAAGCAGCAGCAGGACCACCCCCGAAAGGAGCAGGATGGGAATGACGGGCGCGGGATGGGCCGCCCCCCGGACCGAAAGGAGAACGACGGCGGCGAACAGGGAGGCGAGCACCGCGATGATGATCACGCTGCCCCACTGTGTGTGTCGGTATGTCATGGGTCTTTCTCCATCCTCAGGACGCGACCGAACGCAGAATCGCGCCGGGCCCCGCATGGATGCGGGCGCCGGGGCCCTTGCACAACCTCCTCCTCAGTCCGGCCGCTGCGGCCGTGGAGGTGTCCTGAACCCCGCATGGGATCCGCCTCCCGGGGTGCCCGGGGCGAAGGTGCCCGGCGCGGAAGATCCGGAGTGGGGAGGGGCGGTGCCACCCGTGTAGTTCGGCTCCACCAGGTATGTGATGTGACCCTGGTCGGGAGCCCAATCCCATCCGCCCCCTGTTCCGAATGTGATGTTGGCCGCCACGATGTCGATCATGGAGGGGTTCCCGATGTCGGCAAGCCGGAGCGCGACTTCGAACCAGAATGTGTTCGCCTGGAGCGTCAATGATGCGAAGTCCCGGTAGCGCCTCCACTGCGACTGGGAGGAGTCGGCGGGCCAGATCCAGAGGGAGTCGCCTTCCACGCCCACCACGGCCACATACTCCGGACCGATGTCATTTACGTCATAGAGGGGAAGGGAGGGGCTGAGGCCGGTGGCGGGGTTCCTGTCCGTGTCGAGGAACAGGGCGCAGTCGATGCCGGCGGTGTCCACGTGCGGGTCCGTCCAGGATCCGTTCATCTCCACGCGGAACTCCAGGAGGCCTGTGGTGCTTCGGGCATACACCGTGCGGATGTCGCGGGGCCAGGTCTCATCGGGGTCCTGCATGACCCTGAACCACTTGTACAGCACGCGCACGGTGTCGGAACTCCGTGCATTACCCGCCTGATCCAGAGCCCTCGCCGCAAGGCGGATCGTGTCGCCGAGGGGGATGCCCTGGGGCACCCAGACGAGTGTGAAGGGGGGCTGTGTAACTCCCACCCCGGAGATGTTCACGCCGTTGGCGGAGAATTCCACCCGGGCGACGCCCGTGTTGTCGGATGCATTTACCCGGATGGTCAGGGTGTCGCCCACGGCTTTCCCCGGGGAGGGGGAGACGATGGCGATCGCGGGGGGATCCGCGTCGGGGGCGAGGGTGTTGGAGGCGTTCTCCTTGCATCCGGGAAGCAGGCCCGGAAGGAGCGAGAGAATCACCAGGAGGACTCCGTATGGACGGGTCATGGCAGGGTTCCTTTCATGTGTTGGAATGGGGGGAAGGCGGCCCCGGGACGGCAACCACGCCGCTATCTTACTCTCTCCCACTTCACGGGGACGATCTTTTCGGGGGTCGTGGCCGTTCCCGAGAGCCAGCGGCCGTCGGGCTGGAGCGTGAGCTCGTAGCGCACCACCCAGGCATCCGTCCGCTGCGAGAACATGAGCACATTCCCTTCCAGGCGCTCATCGAAGATGCGCTGGTCTTTCTCCAGAATCCGGACGTCCACAGTGCTTCCCGCAAGGGTGACCCGGTACCTGTCGTTGTATGTCACATCCGTCTGACCCGGGGTTCCCCAATGTTCCTTCCATTCCCCCGCTACGGTGGCCGAGGACCTGAGGGTCGTCCCCCGTCCTTCCACATCCCCCGTCGCGCCGGCGGAGGACCGGGGGGCCGAGCCCTGCCGCTCCAGATCCCATGTCCACCGTTTCCCGACGACGTTCCAGGATTTTCCCCGCATCCGGTTTCCGTCGATGGTGCCGAGATAGGTGGAGTAGTCGCTGATGGTGAGCACCACAAGCTGCCCGTTCCGGGCCCAGATGTCCCCTTCATCTTCGAAGGTGGCCATCTCGCTCCGGGAATTGTTGGTCCGGAAGCGGAGCCGCCCACCGGGCAGGAACGTGAACTCGTAGAGATCCCCGTTCGAGGTTTTCCCGGACCAGGTGGTGCCTTCCAGGGAAACGGAGGCCCCGGATGCACCGCCCCGGTCTCCGGAGGAGGCAGGAGCGGGAGAGGGAGCCGCCTCGCCCGCGCTCATCTCCTCCACGAGGGAGCAGGGAACGTGTCCCTTCGTTCCTTCGGCGGTGGCGGCGAAGTACCAGCATCCGCCGGGGTCATGCACGGTGCGGGTGTATCCCACCAGCACCATGCCCGGCGTCAGCTCGGCCACCACGCGGGCAGTGGCCACGGGAGAGGCGCGCAGGGAGCCCGCCGATATGACCTTCAGGACACCTCCGGCGGCGCACTGCGCTCCACACAGAAGCGCCAGCAGCAAGACAGGCGCCCAGCTACGCGAGGCGGGTTTCCGCATGGGTTGTCTCCTCCGTCTGTTGATTACCCCGGGGGTGAGGCCCGGACACCGCCGCCCGACTCATGGCGGCGGGAGAGCACCTGATGTTCTTCGGCCCGGCACTACGGAGCGGCCTGTGCCGGCTTCCGCACCCAGCGCCAGTGGGTCGCAAACAGCACGACGCAAATCAGAATCAGAATGATGTCGATCATGATCGTACGGCGGGCCTCATGCTCCACGCGCCGGATCCAGTCTTCCCTCGCCGCCTCGTACATGGCGCGCAAGGTCTTCTCATCGGGGATGAGGGATGTCTTTGCGGCGTCCCCTTCCCGTGCGAAGGACTTGAGGATGTCCATCCTGTAGTTCTCGTACGAGGCCAGACTGGGATTCCCGCCGTGTATGTAGCCGGCGACCAGGGGATCGCTCAGATCCAGGACCGCATAGACAAGGGAGGAGATGCAAATGAGCACCGTGATGACCGCCGTCAGGCACACGAGGTATCCGTAGACCTGGGGCATGCGGGAGGGTTTGTCCATGGCGGGCCCTTTCGTGATGGGGGACTGCCGGCTCCTGCATGCGGGCTCCCGGAAGGGACTCCCCGGGGAGCCGGGCAGGGGAATATACGAATTCCTCTTTCCGGATACACTCGTGCTCCGGGGCCTTCTGCCAGGGCAGGTTTCGCGGGGTTCCCCGGGGGGAGCCGGGCCGTGGAGACAACCCCGGAATCATGGAGGAGCGGGGGTTCCCGGAAGGGGGGATTACTGGAGCGGGATGTACGCCACCCATCCGCTCTGCGGCGGGAGGGAGAAGCGGTTGGACTCGCGCCGTCCCGAGGCCAGCTCGCCGTCTGCGTGCCGGGCGAACCATCCCCCGGGAAGCCCTGCCGTTACCTGCCATGCCCGGGAGGGATGCCTGTTGACGCAGACCACCACTCCGTTAGCGTATTCCACCCGCACCTGCGCCATGAAGTCCCGGGAGGCGATGTCCCACCAGCCGGGATGATCCAGAATATAGCGGGAGGCCGTCTTTCCTTCCGGCCCGTACAGGATGGCGGATGCCTCCGACCCCGCCGCAGCCCTGTACACGGGGAGGACCTGTTCCTCCTCCAGGACCGCCTGCTCGATCGAAATGTCTCCCTCGTACCAGTGCATGGTGGTCAGGCCCCCGTGCCCGTAGGCAAGCTCGGTGGCGACGTACTCCAGCATCCGGGTCCGGTCCATGGGCGCCGCGGCCTGGGCCTCGGGAGCGGGGGCGAAGAAGTTGTACCAGTGTCCCACCCCGTGCAGGGCCGACTTGGGCCTCAGCTTCAGGATGTCGAAGTCCACCAGGAGGGGGGCCCTGTGATTGCACACCGCGGGGTCGGCCGTACGGATCCGGGCCTCGAAGTCATCGAAAAACCCGGCATAGAGAACGTGGTGCCCTCCCTCCCCCTGCACGGGACCCCCGTAGGCCCGGCGGAGGGTCTCGGCTATGGAGCGGTAGGCGGAGAGGGTCTCGCGGAAGAGTCCCGGCCGCCGGCCGCCGCCCGTGCGCGATCCCGGCCCCCAGTCCACCCTCACCGAAGGATTGAGCGAGGAGTGCACATCCAGGTGTCCCCACACGGGGAGGGTGTCCAGCGGAGATGCGTAGATCTCCTCCCCTATCCGGCGGCTCCAGTATGCGGCGTACTCCCCCGTCCTCCGGGGGGCGAGAACGAAACCCCGTACGGGTCCGCAATCGGCATTGGAGACTCCCTCCAGGGGAATGCCCTCGATATCCAGTGCGCGGTCGGCGGGGGTATAGCACCAGGGGCCATTCCCGGCGTCCTCGTGGAAGTCCACGTAGTTCTCGTGGAGGGCGAAGGCGTATCCCAGGGAGCCGATGTGCCGCAGGACGCTCCTCAGGGTGTCGGACCCGCCGGGATCGGGCGTCTCCAGATTTTCGCACAGGACGCACCTCCGGCTCCTTCCCCGGTCGAATGGATTTGCGGGGAGCACGGCGGGATAGCCCCGGTCGAACCCCTTCCGCTGCCAGGTTTTGATGATCACGGCCAGGTTCTTCACGCCCCTTCCGTACAGGCTGTCCCAGTAGTTGAACCGGAGAGGATGGGGAAGGGCGTCCCCGCAGGCGTTGGGAAGCGAGAGGGTGTAGGTGGGATCGTAGGCCAGGACATTCCGCTCCACAGCCCGCTGCCGGAAGGGGGCGGCGGGACCGCGAAGATGGGGAAGGGCCCCTTCCAAGTCGGGAGCAACCGTCAGGTAGATGGTCTCGGAGAGGGGATTCCGCATGGGGTATGATCCCTTTCCGTACACCGCCCCGGGTGCGTAGCGGACGGAGCGGGGGTTCCCCCGAACGGGGCCTGCCTGGGGATCGGGCTTGAGGGCGGAGGCGGAGGTCTTCTCCCAGTCGAAGAAGAGGGAGGTGAAGCTGTTGTTCCCCGCCATAAGATGGAGGAGCGGCAGGGAGGGTATCGGGAGTGCCCGGGGGTGTGCTGCATGCTCCGAACGGCCGAGCGTGAACCCCGCCGCCTCCGCGGAAGCGTCGGATCCGGGCGCAGCCTCTGCGCGGATGATGAGCGTGCGCCCCTCGATGTGCATCCGGTAGCGATAGTTGAAGCGGAGACCTCCCATACGCATGCTCCACTCCGTGACCAGGGTGTCCCCCAGGATGCGGTCTCCCCTCCGCCGGAGGAACACCGGACGGCGCGGCGAGTCGGAAGGGGCCAGTTCCTCTCCGGCGAAATCCACCACGGGCCCGCCGCCGAATGCGGGGATGAAGGAGGAGTCCCCGTCGAATGTCCGGGCCCGCACGGACCCCAGCACTCCCCCCGAACCGTCGAAGACCCGCGCATTCCCGCTCGAGTACCGGTACAGGGTCTCGCCGTTGAAGAGGAACCGGTATTCCCCCGAAGCGCGCACCAGACCATTCACCCCCGGAGGGGAGGCGGGACGGGGGGAAGAGAGCGCCGGATGGTGCAGCACGGGGAGGAGCATGGCAAGCGTCAGGAAGAGGGAGAACCCCCGATCCCGGGCATCCCGCCGCACCCCCTGAGGGGTCCTCCGGAGGGAAGGGGCACGGCCAGCGGGCCGGAGGAGGGGGGAGGATGCTTCCATCTCAGGGGACTCTGCAGCATTCATGCGGACGGTTCGGGCACCGGTCGGGAACTCCGGATCAGCACAAGGTAGCGGGCCGCCGGGATTCCGTCAACCTCCTCCGCCGCGCGGCTTTCCGGGGCCGTGCACGACACCGCCCCCGGCGTGGGGGATGACCGTTCCTGTCAGGCCCATGCGACGTCGTGGGGCCGACGGAGAAGGGGAGCCGCGGGCTCCTTACAGGGAATGCTCGAAGACGCGCCGGAAATGAAACCCGTAGATCGCCAGGGTCATGGCTGTCGGGAAGTGCCGCGGACGGCGGAGGAGGGACCAGAAGAAGAGCTTCCAGTAGTGCATCCGCTCCCGCTCCACCACCCCCAGCACGAACATGGACTTCCAGAGGGCGCAGAGGTGGGCGACCCGGAGCCGGCCTGAGGGATGCCGCCGCGGCTGGTGGATTCTCAGGAATTCGGTGACCCGGCGGTAGTAGGCGCGCGGGGAGTAGATAGCCGCAAGAACCCTCCTGTACCCGTCCTGCAGATCCTGCAGGTTCATCGCCGGGATGAAATTGATGGAGAGGTCGGTGTTGTCGCCGGTGATCGCCTTCAGGAGGCGCTTCTCACCCCTGAGCCGGTGGTAGAGGCGCGTGTTGACGGGAGCGTTCAGGATCCCCACCATGGCCACCACGATGCCGCTCTGCTGGATGAACCGGATCAGGGCGTCGAACACCGAGGCGGTGTCGTGGTCGAACCCCACGATGAATCCCCCCTGCACCTGCAGCCCGGCCTGTTGCAGGATCCGGACGCTCGACAGGAGATCGCGATGGCGGTTGGGGGTCTTTCCGCATTCCTTCAGGCTTTCTTCGTTCGGCGTCTCGATCCCGACGAACACCTCCACGAACCCCGCCCGGACCATCAGATCCAGCAGCACCGGATCATCCGCGAGGTTCAGGGATGCCTCGGTGCCCAGCGTGAAGGGGTGCCGCCTCGCTTCCATCCAGGCAATGATCCGGGGGAGGACCTCGCGCTTGAGCTTTTCCCTGTTCCCGATGAAGTTGTCATCCACGAAGAACACGTTCCCGCGCCAGCCGCGCTCGTAGAGCGCATCGAGCTCCGCAACCACCTGGGCGGCGGATTTCGTGCGCGGGGCGCGGCCGTACAGCACCGTGATATCGCAGAACTCGCAGTCGTAGGGGCAGCCGCGTGAATACTGGAGGCTCATGGTGGCGTAGCTGCGGCGGGAGATCAGCTCCCACATGGGCAGGGGTGTGGAGGTCAGGTCCGCCCAGGCGGATGTGGTGTAGAGCCGTTCC
The DNA here is from genome assembly GCA_049587715.1 of Bacteroidota bacterium. Taxonomy (GTDB): domain Bacteria; phylum Bacteroidota; class Ignavibacteria; order UBA10030; family UBA6906; genus JBAVEL01. The sequence continues at coordinate 13,265 of JBAVEL010000051.1, read as the reverse complement.
GGCCGGCCGCGCCCGAGGTCCTCGAGAAAGGGCGGCAGGGTAAGCTCCGCCTCGTTCAGAACAAAGTGATCCACGCCGGGGAAGTCCCCGTGCCGCGCCGTGAACAGGGGCCCTCCGGCCACGATCCTCCTCCCCAGCGCGTTGCACCGTGTGATGACCGTCCGGGCGGACGCTTCCTGCACCGCCATCGCACCCAGGAAGACGATGTCGGCCCACCGCAGGTCATCGTCGGTGAGACTCCCGAGGTTGAGATCCACCAGGCGCTTCTCCCATGCAGGGGGAAGAAGGGATGCCACCGTGAGCAGGCCGAGGGGAGGCTGGGCGGCCTTCCTGGAGATGAAGCGCAGGGCATGCTTGAAGGACCAGAACGTATCGGGGTATTCCGGGCAAACGAGAAGGATCTTCATGGCGTGCCTCTCCCTGTGCGCGGGGGATTGCCCCCCGCCCGGAGGGCTCCGGAGGGGGACCGCCGCCCCGCCGGCGGCATGCGCCGCCGTATGCGGGAGCGGGCGGGGCTTTATACCTTCGAGACCTTCGTGGCCTGCAGCCCTTTCGGACCGGTCGTCACCTCGAAGGTCACCTTGTCACCCTCGTTGAGCGTCTTGTATCCCTCCCCGACGATCTCCTTGAAATGAACGAAGACATCGTCGCCGGAAGCGCGGGAGATGAAGCCGAACCCCTTGGCGCCGTTGAACCACTTGACTGTGCCTGTCTCCATGGAGCAGGTCCTTTCTTCTGATTGTCATCCGCTTCCGGCGGACACGGTCTCCTGGAACAGGTGGAGCACCCATATGGAACGGCCGGCATCCGATCCCGTGCCGGCCCGGGGAGCGGCACGGGCCGTTTCAGGCACCGCACCGCCCGCGTAACAATCCCGGCCTACGGAGAATCCCGCAGGGCGGGCCTGGAGCGGATGCTGCCCGATTGCGCCTTCATGCGGAGCAGGCGGCGGACATTTCGCTCCCAGAGGGGGGCGCTCCGGGAGGACCCGGAGTGCGTACGGTCTTCGTCGTCCAGGGGCACCCGCGCCCGGACGGTCGCAAGAATGTCGATCAACGGTATCCATGTCCGCTTCGGACAATGCTGCTGCAGGGCTCGCCAGATCGTGGTATTATCGGTCACCGGGGACGGCTCCTTCCCGTTGTGTGCGGGCCCCGGAGGGGATCCCGCGGTGTGCGCCGGAGCGCACGGGTGAACCTGGCAAGCCGCCGGTTCCGCTCCCGGAGGGCCGCTTGGACGATCCGCCGGAAGGCGGCGCCGCTCAACGGGTGGGACGAAGGTCCCCCCGCGGAAGCGGCGCGCATCACCCGCCGCAGACCGGCGATCGGAGCGTCTTTGAGGATGAACCGCTCCACACCCTCCTGCACGAGGGCCAGGACAGAGGCCGGCGTCCGTACCCCGTCCGGGCGTCGTTTCCGGATCCCGGCGGGCGCGGGTCGCCTGGGCGAAGGCCGCCTTCCGTCTCGATTCCTGCCGGTCATCCTGCCTGAGTTTCCCGTGGGGGGATAGTCCTTTCCTTCCGGCCGCGTGCACGCACAGGGCACCCGGCGGGCCTCGCACCACTGGAGTATACGGGAATCCCCGCCCGGGCGGAATCGCCCGGAAGGGTGGAAAAGGAACCGGTCCCTTTGGGGGATCAATCGTCCGGGTTGTCCCGCGGATCCGGCGGGTTTGCCAGCGGGCCGCCGAGATGGCGATAGCTGGCGATCTCCAGGCGGGTGTGCAACTCCAGCTTCTCGAGGATGTTGTGCACGTGGCTCTTCACGGTGTCCACGGCGAGGTGGAGCCGGAGCGCAATCTGTTTGTTGCTCAGTCCCTCCGCAATGAGCTCCACAACCTCCCGCTCACGGCCGGTCATCCGGACGGATCGGAAGGGATTGCCCTTCCCCCCCTGCGTGGCGTGGTCGGCAATCTGGGAGAGAAGCGAAGACGTGAGCAGGGGAGGAAGCACCTTCGCCCCCCGCGCCACCTCGCGTATGGTGCGGAGAATCTCCAGAAAGGTGGCATCCTTGAGGACGAAGCCGGACACTCCGGCCCGCACATAGTCCACCAGCGCGGGCTGGACGGGGGCCAGATCCATGACGATGATCCTCGCGGCCGGGTGCCTTGCCCTGATGGATTCCACGAGCCGCAGGCTTGTCTGGCTCCGGAGGACGAGGTCGAGGAGCACAACGTCGGCTTTCCGCTCCACCGTGCGGAGGAGAGCTTCTCCGTTGTTGAAGGAGGCGATCACCTTGAGGTCGGGCTGCCCCCCGAGCATGGCCGTCAGGCCTTCCCGCAGGAGTCGGTTGTCTTCCACGATGACCAGACGGATACGTCTCATGCCGGGGGGGCGGACGGCAGAACGGCGGGATGGCCTGCCATGCTTCATACCCCAAGGTACTCATTCCGCCGGAGTATGACAAACGGAGCGGGAGAGCCCGGCAGGGATGATGAGAAGAAGAAGGGCCGCCCCGATCCGGCCGCAGAGCCGTCCCCGGGGCCGCATCTCAGAAGAAGGACTTCGCAAGCCGCAGTGCTCCCTGCTTCCAGGGGGCACGGTGGGATATGCCCGAGACGCCCCCCAGAGCCTCCCTGTTCCGGAGGTACCACCGGTAGTTCCTGATCAGGGCGTCGGTATTGGAGTACTTCGGCGTGAAGCCGAGCCGCTTCTCCGCCTTCCCTATGGAGACGAAGGACTCCTTTCCCACCTGCTCGTAGATCCACTTGTAGAGGGGGGAGAGGTTCACCATCTCCAGCATCCGCAGGATGAGAATGGCCGGGGCCTCGGGGAGACGGATGATGCGCTTCCCGTGCCCTGCCTCGTCCAGGACCGCCTGGAAATCCTCCGCGGGGGACCGGTACACGGCGGCCCCGATATTGAACACGTCGTTCACCTGCCCGGCGGGGAGCTCCGCCGCACGCAGAACGGCCTCGCACAGGTCTTCCACATCCAGAAACTGGTACGGTTTGTCTCCCCGTCCCAGGACGGGGAAGTTCCTCCCCTCGTGCGCCCACTCGTAGAGGAGGGCGAACACCCCCAGCCGCTCGGGACCGATGAAAGACTTGGGACGGAGCACGGGGATGCACATCCCCCGGTCGCGGAACTCGCCGCACACACGCTCCGCCAGCACCTTTGCCTCACCGTACGGGCCCACACCCACCATGGGGTCATCCTCGTCCACGGGGTGCCTCTCGGGAATGCCATACACCGCGGTTGTGGAGATGTGGATGACCCGCGGGATGCCGTGCTCCCGGGCCGACTCCAGGACGGTGCGGGTTCCCTCCACGTCCGTCGAGAAGATGTCGGCCGGTTTGTAGAGGGGAAGCGCCGCGGCGCCGTGCACCACGATGCCGGCACCCCCGGCGGCCGCGTCCACGTCGGCTCGCCGGCGGATGTCGCCCGTGTGAATCCGGACCCGGTCCCGCACGTCGGGATAGTCGAAGGGAGCCAGGTCCAGGGACGTGACGGCGTGGCCCCGCTCCAGGAGGTAGCGGACAAGATTGATGCCGAGGAAGCCGGCGCCCCCGGTGATGAGGAACCTCTGTGTTCCTGTTGTCATGCGCTCTCGAAGCAGGATGGGATCAGGCGGCGGAAGACCGAACGCACACAGCCGGCCGCACCGCCCCCGAAGCTACCACCCCGGGGAGAGAGAATCAAGGGAGCCGGCGAAGGGAAGGACCGGGGTCCGGAGCGGCCACTTGACAATCCCCGCCGCCGTGGGGATATTCGGGAAGGGAAGGTCCGGGAGGAGAAATGTTGAGGGAAGGCCGGGTCAGGGTGTTGCGGGAGCGCCTGTCGGAGACTCTCTGCCGCTCCGCCGCGGGGATGCTGGGGGAATGCGGGGGCATCCTCCTCCTGGCGCTCGTCATGGCGTGGCTGGACGGGATGATGCCTTCTCCGTGGGGGATTTCGGAGGGGAACCACGGCCCCTGGCGCCACTACCACCCGCTGCGCGAGATGGTTTCCGGGGCGGAACTGCTCCCGGTGTTTTCCACCGCATCCGCATGGCTTTCCGTTCTGCTCAACCCCTGCAGGCGCACGAAGCGGATGCTCGGCTTCTCGGTGCTGGTCTCTCTCGTGGTCATTCAGCAGGTCCACTGGCTCGTGGACTGACACCTCTTTCCCTCCGCACGCACGAAGAAACAGGCGCGATCGGCGAGCATGCCGGAACAGGTCCGGGCACCGGAGGGCTCCTTCGCCGGGGATGACACAGGGGGAGGGTTGGGTCACCGCCGGGGCCCCTTTTCGTGCGGGATTGACAGTTCTCCCGTTTTTCCCGTACTTTCGGGCGTCCTGCCACATCAGCTTGCCTGTTCCTCGACCGATTGGAGCCCGCGCACCCCCGCGGAGGAAACGTCATCCGGGAGTGCCGGGTCGTGACCCTGAGAGCATCCGGAGGGTAGAGCCGGGTGGATCGCGCGCAGGCGGTCCCCCCCCCAACAGCGTCGCGATGGTCCCGCCCGCACAACAGAAGAAAGGAGCGCAGACCCGTGTTCTGGAAGGACAAACAGAAGGACACGCCGAAAGACCCGCCGAAAGACACACCGAAGGACAACCAGGGAGGAAAACCCATGGACAAGAAAGCCCGCGCGGAAATGTACTCCGCCTATCTCCGGAACGAGGGGTTTTCCCCCACGATCGGCGAGAAGGGGGAGGTTCTCTTCAAGATGGAGGGGAGGACCTACGTGATCTTCAGCGACGAGAACGACGAGCCCTTCTTCCAGATCGTCTTCCCCAACTTCTGGACCATCGAGAGCGAGCAGGAGAGGGCAAAGGTGGAGCGGGCCGCCCTCCACGCCACCGCTGCCACCAAGGTGGCCAAGATCTATCCCGTGGAGAGCAACGTGTGGGGCTCCATTGAGATGTTCCTCACCCCTCCGGATTCCTTCAAGGCGGTGTTCCACCGCTCCATGGGCGCGCTCACGGCCGCGGTGAACAACTTCGCCCAGGAGATGCGGACATAGGGGGTCTTCCCGTGTCAGCGCCCGCGTCATCCGGGGCTCCGGAATCGTTCCGCCTGACGGAGGAACCGGGTCTGGAGGGCACCTTCCGGGTCGTCATCCGCTCGCCGCAGCCCATTGCTCTCGATGCGCCGTCCGCGCTGCTGTGCCACAAGGAGCGCCGCTGCGCGGTGCTGGTGGATGCCGTGGAGAGCGGACCGGAGCGCCTGGTCCTGGCGGATGCCCAGGTGAAGCGGTTCCTCGCGGGGAGCAACCCCGCTCCCCGGGTCACGGTTGCACCGTGCATGCTGGCGGATGCCCGCAGTGCGGAGCTCCACGTTCCCGCGCGCTGTGCCGGACAGGCGGAGACGGAGTCGTGGATCAGGACGCGTCTGGCGGGGAAGCCGCTCACGGAGGGGATGGAGTTCCGGTTGTTCGGTCTATTCGGGGGAAACGCACAGGATGTCCCCGTGCGCGTTGCCCACGTCGCCCCGGGGCCGAGCGCCGCCCTGCGGAGCTCCACGGCGGTGGTCTTCAAGCCGCTCACCCGGGAGCGGGAGAACACCATCGGGGTGCGGTGGCAGGACATCGGAGGGCTGGACAAGGCGGTTCTGACCGTGCGGGAGCTGGTGGAGTTCCCGATGCGGTACCGGGAGATCATGGCCGAGATCGGGATCGAGCCGCCACGCGGGATTCTTCTCTACGGCCCCCCGGGAACGGGGAAGACCCTGATTGCCCGCGCGCTGGCGGGGGAGCTGGATGCTCATTTTTTCTTCATACAGGGTCCCGAAATCCTGAGCGCCTACCAGGGGAAGTCGGAAGAGAACCTCCGGCTCATCTTCGAGAAGGCCGAGCAGGAGGCGGCGGACGGGCGCCTGGCCGTAATCCTGATCGACGAGGTGGACTCCATTGCCCCCAAGCGGGATGCGGGGCACGGGGAAACGTCGGCGAAGCTGGTGGCCATGCTGCTCACGCTGATGGAGGGGCTCAAGGCGAAGAGGGGGGTGGTGGTGCTGGGCACCACCAACCGTCCCGATGCACTGGACCCGGCCCTCCGGAGGCCCGGGCGCTTCGAATACGAGATTCACTGCGGCATACCGGATGCGCGCGGAAGAGAGCGCATCCTCCGCATCCACAGCCGGGCCATGCCCCTGGACCCCGGGGTGGACCTCGGGGCCTGGGCCGAGAAGACACACGGCTTCACGGGGGCGGACCTTGCCATGCTCTGCCGTGAGGCCGGACGCTGCACCTTCCGGCGGCTCCTCCGGACCCAGACGGGGCAGGACATCTCCTCGCCCGATTTCGTGCCCCCGGTGCTGGACAGGGCCATGCTGGCCGATGATGCAGTGCGCGTCACGGCGGAGGACTTCGAGAGGGCGGGAGAGGTGGTTTCACCTTCCGGGATGCGGGAGGTGCTGGTGCAGATACCCAAAGACGTGACCTGGGCTACCATCGGAGGACTGCGCGAGGTTGTCCGCATCATCGAGGAGAACATCATCCGCCCGCTCCGGCACCCGGATGTGTTCCGGCGGATGGGAATCCGCCCCGCGCGCGGGCTCCTGATGCACGGCCCCCCGGGCACGGGAAAGACCCTGCTGGCAAAGGCCATCGCCAACGAGTGCGGGGCCAACTTCATCTCCATCAAGGGTCCGGAGCTGCGCTCCAAGTGGTTCGGGGAATCGGAAGAGAAGGTGCGCCACGTCTTCGACACGGCCCGGAAACACGCCCCCTGCGTGATCTTCTTCGACGAGGTGGACTCCATGATGCCCTCCCGCGGCAAGGGCACCGACAGCGGGCTCACCGACAGCATCGTGAACCAGTTTCTGGCGGAGATGGACGGTGTGCAGAGCACCGAAGGAGTGTTCGTCATCGGAGCCACCAACCGCCCGGACCTGATTGACGAGGCGCTCATGCGGGCGGGCCGGTTCGACTACCACGTGCAGGTGCCGCTGCCCGATGCCGCTGCGCGGAGGCAGATCCTGGCCATCCATCTCCGGAACACGCCTCTGGCGCCGGGCGTGGACCTGGAGGCCCTTGTGGAACAGACGGATACCTACTCGGGCGCCGCCCTGGCGGAGATCTGCCGCCTGGCCGGGTTGATCGCCCTCCGGGAGAAGGAGCCGATGGAGGTGAACCCCATCCGGCAGGAACACCTGCTGGCCGCCCTGAAGGAGAGCGCGGAGAGGGACGGGAGCACCCGCTTCGTGAAGCACAGGATAGGATTCGTGTGATGCGGCGCCTGGTGATCCTTCTCGGGGCGGCATGGGCCGCATGGATGCCCTGGACGCAGGCGGGCGCTGAGCCGGGCGGCGGCTTCCGCTTCTATCCCGTCTCCCCCGCTCCGGGAGACGCTTCGGAAAGGCCCGTCCTGTGTGCCGTCCGGATCACCGATGAGGGGCGGCCGTTCACCGAAGCGGGAAGGGGGCGGGGGGTGGAGGCGATGCTGCGGACGGCGGAGGGGGACCTTCTCGCCCGGATCGTGTTCCGGGACAACGGGAAGGGGGGCGATGAGCGCCGCGGGGACGGCGTGTGGACCGCACAGGTGGCCGTCCGGTTCCCCGAAGGGCCGGGCCGGTTGACCGTGCTGGCCCGGGGGGAAGGGAGGAGGGGAGCGCGGACCTTCGCGCTCGGGATGGGACCCGCAGGGGGCCGGAAAAAGGACCAGGCGGAGCGCAGGGAACCCACCCCGCCCGCAACGGGGTCTGTGCGGGAGAAGGTCCACGAGGGGAATGCCCCTCTCCCGGGAGAGTCCGATGCACTCGGGACAGCCGCAGTTCTGTCCGCGGTCTTCTCGTTCCTGGGCCTCTGTGTGCTGGTTGCCTTTCTGTTCCTTGTGCGGCGATGGACATCCGGCGGGCCCATGCGCCGGGCGGAGCCGGCCGCCGGGGCAGGGGCACAGGGCGGGACGGGGGAAAGCTGGCGGTCCCTGTTTGCGGCGGCGCAGGAGCTGAAGCAGGCGGCCGACCGGCTGGGGAGGGACCTCGGAGGAACATACCGGGCCCAGCGGGAGCTTGCGGAGGAAAGGGTGCGCACGGCCCGGGAGCTGGTCTCCCTTTCCCAGTCGGTGGGATCGGTGAAGGAGCTGGATGCCTCCCTCACCCGGGCGCTCCAGGCGCACGTGGGGGAGGTGCTGCGCGCGGCAGGGATAGAAACGTGGGAGCCGGCCCTGGGGGCTCCTCCTCCGCCCGAGTGCGAGCAGAGACCCGATAACGGCGCGCAGGGGGCTCCGGCGCACTCGGTAACGGCCGTCCTTCGCCCGGGATACCGGATGCGCCAGGGAGACGGCTATGTTCAGATCCAGCCGCCCGTCGTGGCGGTGGCCGCCGGAGGGGAAGGAGGGCCCCGGGCGTGAACACCATCAGCATGGACTTCGGCACATACAACTCGGCGGTCGCCTTCCGGCTTCCGGGCGGCGAGGCGGTTCTTCTGAATCCGGCGCGGGGACGGAGTCCCATCATTCCCTCTTTTCTCAAGTTCACGAAGGAGGGGGAGCTGGAGTCCATTGGAGAGCACGCCAAGAACGCGCGGGCATCGGACCCTGCGCACGTGCTCTGGGGAGTGAAGCGCCTGCTGGGATGCAGCTACCGGGATGCCCTGGAGCGGGGGGAGCTCAGCCGGTTCGAGAAGGAGAGCGTGCTGGATGCGGGGGGAAGGCTGGTGCTCAAGGTGGGGACCCGGCTCTACACACCCATCGAGATCGTGAGTCTCTTCCTGAGGCGTGTGCGGGAGATGTGCGAGGCGGAGGCCGCTTCCCTTCCCGCCGGCGGCGCCCCCGAGGGGCTCGTTCTGACCCACCCGGCGTACTTCGATGCCCAGCAGATCGGCTCGCTCAAGGAGGCGGCCCTCAACGCCGGATACCGGAGCGTGGAGCTTCTGCGGGAGCCCGAGGCGGCGGCCATCGCCTACAAGGGACTCATCGAGTTCGAGCGGGAGCCCCTCGTGATGGTGATCGACTGGGGGGCGGGGACCCTGGATTTCTTCATCGCGCACTTCTTCCTGGAGGAGGGGAAACCCGTCATTGCCCCGGCCACGCCCGCCTTCGGGGACACCTATTTGGGGGGAATGGACATGGACGGGGCACTCCTCCGGCGGTTCCGGGACGTGCACCGTCTGGGGGATCCGGCGTGGCGGGTGGAATCGCGCCTTCTGGCCGAGATCGAGCAGGCCAAGATTGCGCTCTCGGAGAGGGAGTTCGTGCAGAGGTTCTTTGCGGAGGAGGGTGTGCAGGTTCCCCTCAACCTGGTGCGCTCCGAGGCCCTGATCCCCGCGGGGCAGACCTCCGCCCGGTGGGTCTGCCTGGAGGAGACGCTGCGGGATCCGGCCTACGGAGGGATCCTGGAGCAGTTCAAGGAGAACCTCCGGTTCACCCTCCGGAAGCACGACCTGACCCCGGGGGACATCGAGAGCGTGATCCTGGTGGGGGGACCCATGTGCATGCCTGCGGTACGGGGATCCGTCCGGGAAGTGTTCGCGGAGAACCCCGCCGTATGCGGGCAGCTTGCCCGACTGGAGCAGGGCTTTCCCATTTCCCCCTTTGAGGCGGTGGCGAAGGGGGCCATCCTGCGGGGAGAGGTGAACCTGGGGGCCATCAGCTCGGCCTACACCTACGGCTTTCTGCTGGACGGGAAGCTTCTCCCCGGGCTTCTGATTCCCCGGGGGACCCCCATTGCGCGCGGCTCGGATCTTGTGATGCGGGAAATGCCCACCCTTTCGGTCCGGGCCGGGGAGCTGGTGGACATCTCGCTCTACATGAAGATCGAGACCGCGGGGGGGGTGGAGCACTGGAAGCTCGGGAACTACCAGTTTGCTCCGGTGGCCCGGGCCGGGAGCGGCACCTCGGTAAAACCCTCCATCGAACTGAACAGCGAGGAGATCTGCTCCCTGAAGATGTACGACAGGGTTTCGGGCAACACGCTTGTCCTGACCTTCAAGGAGGATAACCGGGAGAAGATACCCGGGCCCGAGACGCACCGCATCCCCGGCCAGGAGGAACTGGACGGGATGAAGAAGAGCGATCCCCAGCTGTATGAAGACTTCATAAAGGCAATGACGGGCGGTGAATTCCAGCCGGCCGACGTGGACCGCATCCGCAACGATGCGGCCACCTACGAACGCGTTGTCCGGCAGGCCGTGAACGAACGCCTCCAGATTCCATCCGAGGCGCTGGCGCGCTACCGGCGTCTCACGGAGCTGCTCCCCCGGGTGGCCTCGGGACAACCCATCAAGGCCGCTTCGCCCGAGGCACAGGTTCTCCAGGAGCTCCTGAACAACCTCATGGAGCTCATCAGCATCCTGCGGAATGCAGGGTTCCAGTTCTGAGCCGGGCGGGGGTCCTTCCCGCGAGGATGTCGCCCTTCGGGCGCGCGCAGGGCTCTTCCTTGACGCCCTGAATCTTCCGGTTCCGGGGCTGGATGTCCCGGGAGGCGCCTCCCTGGACGAGTGGCGCCGCCTGGCCGCGAAGCGCCTTGCACGGCTGGAGGCGGCGCACGCGGGGGATCAGGTGTTCCTGGAGTGCCTTGCCCCCGCCCGGCGCTGGCTCCAGGGACGCCCCGCGGACTACGCCGAATGGGTTCTTCCCTCCCTCGATTATCTCTTCTGCATGCTGGCCCGGCACAGGGGGCGGCAGGCCTTCGAGCCGGCCATCACCCTCGGGCTCTTTGACTTCACCCGGCTGGAGGCGCATTTCCGGGATGGGGGTGCCCCCTCCCCTGAGCCGGAAGACGCGGAGACCGCACAGCGGGCTCTGGGCGGCTTGCTTCCCTCCGGATCAGAAGAGGAGCGGGATCTGGCCTTGGTGGAGCTGCTCCTCCGGACCGGGGCTTCGGACGAGGACTTTGTGTACGCGGACGGCGGGGGGTTCTGCGAGACCCCCTGCAGGAGACGGGCGCGGAATCTGGCCCTGGGCCTCATGGACCGGTCCCCCGACGATCCGGAGTTCCACAGGCGGCTGGGGTTCGCCCTCCTGATGGTGGGGGAGTTCGCCAACGCCATCGTCTGCTTCCAGAGACAGCGGCGCCATGTTCCCGGGGACGGCATCAATGCCGACAACACGGCCTGGTGCCAGATGAAGCTGGGGTGGCTGGATGAGGCGATGACGGGCGCACGGGAGGCCCTGGAGCGCGTTCCGGGAAACTCCGATGTGCATCACGACTACGCGGCCCTTCTCCGCCTGAGGGGGGAGCGGGAGGAAGCTCTGGAGGTGACGGGGAAGGCCCTTGCCACCATCCCGAACTGTGTGCCCCAGCTCTCCTACCTGCACGCGCGCCTGCTGGATGAGGCGGGCCGGGCGGAAGAAGCGGCGGCCGCCTGGTTCGAGTACCTCCGGAGGGCCCGACCCCACCCGGGGCACAGAAAGGCGATCCTCCGGGCCGCTCAGGCGCTCGGAAGCCACGGGTATGCCATGTGTCTGGGGCAGTATCCCGTGCGGGCGGGCGCCGAAGAGGAGCTGGAGAGACTCGAACAGAGGATGCAGAAGGTGCGGGATCTGGTTTCGGGCTCGGGCGTCCGTCTGGAACAGGTGGAGCGCATCGAGGGGGAGCTTGCCGCGCGGGGCTGCACCACCTTCGAGGCGGCGGAGGAGCGGTGCCGCTCCCTGTACGAACGCGCGGGGGAGAAGGTGGGGAACGCCATGAAGCGCTCGCCCCTCTTCAACCCGGGAAACATGCAGGTGGTGTGGGATGCCCTCGCGGAAATCGAACGGGACCGGACGAAACAGAACGTCACATTCTACGGGATGCTCAGGGGAGCCGTCAAACCGCTTCTCAAGCAGATAACCGACAGGGGGAGACTCGGGGGAACCTCGGGCGGGCTGGCCGACTACCGGAGGGAAGTGGAGGAGGCGCTGGACCTGCTCGGATGGGTGTACCTCAGGGAGCAGTTGAGGCAGGAAGGCCTCCGGTTCCTGAAGCCGGACGCCCTCGGGCGGCTTGCGGTGGCGCTCGGGGAGCCGGCGCCTCCGGAGTTTCCCACAGCGGCGGTGGATCTGGAAGAGCTCACGCAACGTCTGGCCAAGCGGCTGCCGCCGGGGATGCAGGAACTCATCCCTCCGGGCGGGGAAGCGCCTGATGTGCGGAATGTCCGGAGGGCCCGGGTGGAATCGAGGCGACGCCTCGTCGAACGGGAGGGAGAGGTTGCGCGCGCAGAGACCATGCTGAAGGAGCTGGCAGACCGCCTGTCCTCGGAGGACCGCCGCCTTACGGAGGAAAGCACGAGGGCGAAGAAGAGCGCGGAGCGCTGGAGGAGGACCAAACTCGAGGCGGAGGCGGCGACAGCGGTTGCCGTCGAGGCGGGATCCGCTCTGGCTGTGTGCAGGGAGTACCGGAAGGCGGGGGGAATTTGGGCCGCCCTCACGGGGCGGAAGGGACACATGGAGCGCGCAGGTGCGGGTCTTGCAGAGCTGGCCCGGAGGGCTGTGCCGCTTGCGCCCGATTGTCCACCCCTGCCCCCGCACGAGGAGGACCCCGAGGCGGAACTGGTACGCCTGCAGGGGGAGGGGCCACGATGGCTCCGGAAGGCGGAGGCCGTCCTCCGCGCGCTCGGAGAGCGGGCGGATGGGGAGATCCGCCGCGAGACGGAGGCGGCCCGCAGTGCGGATCGGATCCGGGCCGAGACCCGGAAAGCGGGGGAGAGCGAGCGCACTCTCCTGGAGGCAGAGCGGGGCCGGAAGACCAGGGCCAGGGACGGGGAGAGGGCAGCGGTGGAGGCGCTGGCGGAGTTCGAAGCGGCCTCCTGCGCCTGGGCGGCGCATCCCGGGAGGGACATCGTGGCCATCGCCGCACTCCGTGTTCCAGACGGCGGGGACACCGGCGGAACGGGGAGAGGCCCCCGGGAGGCGATCTGGACCGGAGGGTTGACGGAAGACCCGGTTGCGGTGTACATCCAGGGGGCGGCGGAGCCCATCCTCCTCGGCGGACACGGGAAGGGAATCGCGGGGCTTGCCGTTGCGCCCCCGGGTGCGCTGGTGGCGGGGGCCGGGCTGGACGGTGTGGTGCGGCTCTGGCGGGTGGAGGGCCACTCCCTTCAGGCCACCCTGGATGTGGGCTCTCCCGCCTATGCCGCGGCATGGGGGGAAGAGGAACTCTTCATCGGATCGGACTCCAGGCTGGAAGTGTGGTTCCCCGAAACACCCGATGCCGCACGGAGGAGGATCCCCGCAGAGGGTATGGTGTGGGGGCTCGCCTTCGACAGGACGAGAAAGCGGCTCTACGGCATCACGGCGAACCTCGAGAACCCTGCGGGGACCTCGGTGCATGTCTGGGAGAAGACGGATGGGGGGCTCCGCCTGGTCCGGCGGCTCAGAGGGTTCGGGGGATTTGGAACGGCCCTGGCGCTCGACCCTGCCG
>JBAVEL010000050.1:0-1585 GCA_049587715.1 Bacteroidota bacterium | reverse complement strand
GGTGGATAAGATCGGGCAGGATTTCCGCGGTGATCCCGCTTGCGCGTTGCTGGAAGTCCTCGATCCTGAACAGAACTTCTCATTTGGCGATCATTATCTGGATGTTCCTTTCGATTTGAGCCGTGTGATGTTCATAGCTACGGCGAATCAGCTCGATTATGTTCCGCCTGCGCTGCGAGACAGGATGGAAGTGATTCGCATCCCGGGATACACGGATGAGGAAAAAGAAAAGATAGCTGAGCTGTTCCTAGTTCCCAAGGCAAGAGATGACAACGGAATAAAGGATTACGCTGTGCAGTTTGCGCCCGAGGCGATCAGGTTCATCATCAGGTTTTACACAAGAGAAGCGGGCGTACGTAATCTTGAACGCGAAATCGGGTCCGTTTGCCGCAAGATCGCCAGGGAGATAACTCAAGAACTTCCATTGCGTGAAGTGGTGACGCCTGAAATAGTTGAAGAACTTCTCGGGCCGCCCAAGTACTTCTTTGACCTGGCCGAAGAGGAAGATAAGGTCGGAATTTCCACGGGCCTTGCATGGACTGAAAACGGCGGAGATATCATCTTCATAGAGGTGGCCGGGTTCAAGGGCAATAGAGAGCTCACTATGACCGGATCGTTAGGCGACGTAATGCAGGAATCGGCCCGTGCAGCGCTTAGCTATATGCGAAATTCCTGCAAAGTTTACGGAATCGACGAGACTCTGTTGTCGCAGACGGACCTTCACATTCATGTTCCCGCGGGAGGCATCCCCAAGGACGGACCGTCCGCAGGTATCACCATTGCAGTTGCTCTGGCTTCCTTCTTCACAGGTATTCCGGTGCGGCGCGATGTCGCCATGACGGGAGAGGTAACTCTGAGAGGAAGGGTGCTTCCGATTGGCGGCGTGAAAGAAAAGCTGCTGGCAGCAAGGCGCGCAGGTCTTCGGGAGGTGATCCTGCCCAAGAAAAACGAGCCTAGCCTTCAGGACCTGCCGGATTATGTGAAAGAAGGCATGGCCATACACTTCGTCAGTGAAATCGGAGAAGCAATTCAGATTGCACTGGTATCGGATCCTCAAACCAGTTATTTGTGCTCCGAGAAAGACCAGGCGATCCTACCCATCTTTCCAGGATCGGAATTCACAGTGGAGACTACGGCAGGCGCTTGAGCTGCCGGTGGATTTTGGGAGTTCCTCAGCTTTCGGACAGGGGCCGCGTTCTCACACAAACTTTTTCATTGCTTTCCTGGCGAGCCCATCAACAAGCTCGTTCTCTTCGTGCTGACTGTGACCTCGCACCCACTCCCATTGGATCTCGTGCCGGCCGGCTGCTTTCTCCAGCCTTTGCCATAAGTCCAGATTCTTGACTGGTTTCTTTTGCGAGGTCAGCCAGCCTCGCCTTTTCCAATCCTTGATCCATTGGGTGATTCCAAGCTGCAAGTACTGAGAATCTGTGGCGAGCCTCACCTTACGGCGGTGTTCGAGAGACTCCAACGCAGTGATGGCAGCCATGAGTTCCATGCGGTTGTTTGTAGTCTTTGGTTCTCCGCCGCTGAGAACTTCTTGTGCGTCATTAGCCCGTATCAAGGCGGCCCATCCTCCCGGGCC
>JBAVEL010000049.1:0-24328 GCA_049587715.1 Bacteroidota bacterium | reverse complement strand
GGCCAGGAGCAGACCCACCAGGTACTCCACGAAGGGGGTCTTCCCGGTACCGCCCGTGTGCAGGTTCCCCACCGAAATCACCGGGACTCCCGCCGATGCGACCGCCAGAAGCCCCGCGTCAAAGGCCATGTTCCTGAGCCGTACCACGGCCTCGTAGGGAGAGGAGAGAACCCGCTTCAGCGCGCAGCCCATCGCCTATGAACCCCGGCCGGCATCCCGGAGCCGGCGTTCCACACTCCTCAGCTTCTCCTCCTCGCCGTAGATCCTGTATATCCGCCGGAGGGATTGAAGCATCCCGACCGCATCCTCCTCCAGGCGCCGGACCTCCGGAGAGGTTGCGGAAAATGATCCTTCCCGCTTCCAGCGGGCCTTCAGCTCGTCCACGGCCTTGAGCCCGGAGGTGTATGTCCGTTCCGCCGTCTGGTCGCGGTCTGCAGCCTGATAGGCCCTTCCCAGGAGGCGGAATATTCCGCCGACATAGGGTGACTCGGGGAACCGCGCCGCTGCTGTTTTCAGGGTGCGGATGACGCCGGCATGATCTCCGACACCCGCATACGCCACCCCGAGGTTGTGAATGCGCCTGGCATCCGGGGACAACTCCGCATTCCGGCGGGCGAATGCAAGAAACGACCGGTCGTCCTTCAGCATGACCGAGAGCTCGCAGAGACGCTCCAGCACCTCGGCATCATCCCCCCCCAGTTTCTCCAGGCGCCCGTAGTACCGCATGGCGCGCCGGGCATCGTCCGCCGACGCTCCCTGCGGGACCTGCAGCGTCCGCAGGTAGTGGATCTCGGCGAGGTCGCGGAGGGCTTCTCCGTAGAGGCTGTCCAGTTCCGTTGCCGCCTCGAGGTGATGCACTGCGCTGTCCAGCTCCCGCCGCTCGAAGAAGGCATGCCCCCTGCGGAAGTGATCCTCCCGGGGCGGAACGGGGGGAGCGGCCTCCGGCAGGGCTCCCGGACGCCGGGGCCCGCAACCTCCCGCACAGACAACCGCCACCCCCAGGACGGCAAGCACCTTCTTCACGCCGCACCCGCGAGCCGTTCAATGCCGTCCACCACCCGGGCCGCAGCCCCCGGGGTGCCCAGCCGGCCCCGGATGATCCCGAGTCTTTCCCGCACGGACGCCGCAGTTCGCGGATCGGCGAGCATCGGCCGCAGCGCCCGCACGATGTTCTCTTCCGTCATCCTGCCCTGGATCAGCTCCGGGACGATGCGCTCCCCCGCCACGATGTTCACGAGACCGATGTTCTTCAGCCGCACCAGCAGGCGTCCGAGGAGGTAGGTCAGCGGAGAGGTTCTGTACACCACCACCATGGGAGTGCCGAACCAGGCCGTCTCCAGCGTCGCCGTCCCCGAGGTCACAATGGCCGCGTCGGCATGGCGCATCAGGGCCCGTGTCCCGCCCTCCACAAGACGCACCTCCGCCCCCGGCGGAAGGACCGTGCGCACGGCCGCGGAATCCAGCGTGGGCGCCAGTCCGAGAGCGACCTGCAGGCCGAGTTCCTTCCGGAGCCGTTCCGCGGCCCCCGCCATGACGGGGAGAACGGCCCGGATTTCCTGCTTCCGGCTCCCGGGGAGGAGAGCCAGGAGCTTCGTCCCGGGCCGGAGATGCTGGGAAGCCAGGAACGCCTCCCGGGAGGGCTGTTCCCCGATGGACTCCACCAGAGGGTGCCCCACGAATTCCACGTCCATCCCTGCGCGCCGGTACATCTCTTCCTCGAAGGGAAAAACCACCTTGACGCTGTCCACCGCCGCCCGCATCTTGCGCACCCTCCCGCTCCTCCATGCCCAGATCTGCGGCCCGATGTAGTAGAGTACCCTGAGCCCGCGGCGTCTGGCCTTGCGCGCGAACCGGAGATTGAAGCCGGGATAGTCGATCAGGACGACCACGTCCGGCGGGCGCAGATCCAGGGAGCGCTCGAGCGTCCTTTCCACCTTCCGGAGGAACCCCAGGTGTCCCAGCACCTCCGCGAAACCCATGAAGGCAAGCTGGGAGACATGATAGAGCGTCTCCATGCCGGCTCCCCTCATCCCGTCCCCCCCCACCCCGTACACGTCCACATCGGGGAACCGTCGTTTCAGTTCCCTCACGACCCCCGCCCCGTGCAGGTCCCCGGAGGCCTCTCCCGCAATCATCATCACGCGCCGCACCACTTCAGGCGCCTCCCCGCCCCAGCAGCCACACAGCCACCAGGATCCCCGTGACAAGGACCAGGGCCTGAAGAGTCCGCCGCTCGGAGACCAGGCCTTCGGCGAGACTGGCTCCCCGGGGCGGCGGCCCGGAGGCCCTGTAGGGAGTCAGCCTCGGCAGAAACCTCCGCACCCGGCTCGCATAGCGGAGGTACTCCCCTCCGAATCGGACGGCGAGATATTCCTCTTCTCTGGCCACAATCAGGGAGTACTGCAGATAGAACCAGGCCGCGGCGGCAATCAGGAGCCACGGGAACAGGGCCAGGGACATCCATCCCACGCCGGCGTAGATCACCATGTTCCCCAGGTACAGCGGATTCCGCACGTAGGCAAAGGGACCGCCGGTAATCAGATACGTTCCCCCCACGTCTCCCGTTGTTCGTGTCTCGCTTCCGGCGAAGGAGACACCCCAGAGGCGGAGCGATTCACCCAGCAGCACCGCGCCCAGGCCCGCGGCCAGACTCCCCGCCGTCGGTCTGGCGAACAGAATCATCACCGCCAGAAAGGGGAGGGGAAAAAAGCTGCGGTACGTGAAGACGATCCGCCGGATGTCCCCGCGTGTGCGTTCCACGCCCGCTGATGGACCATCTCCCTTTGGCGGCGGCATGATCTCCCCCTTACTCCGCAATGAAGGCCCGCCTCCGGAGGTGTTCTGCGGAGAGGCGCTTCCGGAAAACACCCCGCGACCCCAGGAGAGCAAGGTGGGACCGGATATCCCTCAGGGAGCCGTACGGGCGGGACGTGATGTTCTCCTCCCGGCACCGGGCCTGGAGCCTCCCCCGGGCAAAGACCAGATCGGCATGGTGCGCAGCACAGGCGCCGGAGGCCTCTTCTCCTGCATACGCAATCACCTCGTCATCGGACGCCCCGCTCAGCATGGCATTCCGCCGGCAGCAGGGGCAAAGGCGGCAGTCAGCATTCGTCCGGACGAGCTCCAGCTCCGGCAACCACCCGATCCGGGGGGAGCCCCCCGCCGGCCTGGCGCGGTTGCCCGTCACACGCGCAACACCGATCCGGCGCACACGGAGCAGTCCCTCCACCCATGTCTGCGGTCCCCGGGTCAGCACTTCCAGAGGAATGCCGCCCGCCCGGCAGTATCCGGCCAGGGCCTCCAGCCCCTCTTCCAGAAACGCCGAATGCAGGAACCTGCCTGCCTCCATCCGGGGAACGATCCTGTCCCGGGGACCTCCGGCAGATGCTCCAGGCCCCGGTGTCTGTGCGATCCCAAAGAACCCTTCCCAGGAGCCGGAAGGAGCCGCGGCGCCTTCAAAGTCCACAAAGAGGCGGAGCCCCATCGTGCGCCCCTTCAACCGGAGGCGAGGGCTGCGCCGGCTATCTCCGCCCCCTTGTTGAAGCGGACTGTCACGATCTTGGAAACCCCCTCCTCCTCCATCGTGACCCCGTAGAGGGCGTTGGCCGCCTCCATGGTGCGCTTGTTGTGCGTGACCACGATAAACTGAGTGTTGTCGGAGAACCGCCGCAGGATGCGCGTGAAGCGGTCGATGTTGGCGTCATCCAGAGGGGCGTCCACTTCATCCAGGATGCAGAACGGACTCGGCTTCACCAGATAGATGGCAAACAGGAGAGCGATCGCCGTGAGGGTCTTCTCCCCGCCCGACAGGAGGTCGATGGATGTCGGCCGCTTTCCCCTCGGCTTTGCCACAATCTCGATCCGGGCCTCGAGCGGATCGGCCCCTTCCTCCAGCCGCAGGTCGCACTCGTCTCCCGGATCGAAGAGTCCTTTGAAGGTCTCGATGAAGTTCGCCCGGATGAGGCCGAACGTCTCCAGGAACTTCCGCTGGGCGGTCGTGTTGATCTCTTCAATGGTGGCCAGCAGCGTCTTCTCCGCCTCCAGCAGGTCCTTCCGCTGGGCGGAGAGGAACTCATAGCGCTCCTTCTCCGCCGTGTATTCCTCGAAGGCGGCGAAATTGATGTTCCCCAGCGTCTTCATCCGTTCACGGGCCCTGGCAATCTCGTCCCGCAGGACCCCCAGGTCGGCGGTCTCGGCGTCTTCAAACATCCGGAGGGCCAGGACATGCTCGAACTCCTCCTGAGCCCGCGCCCGGAGGTGCTCCGACCGGGCCGCGAGATCGGCGATCCGCAGTTCCAGCTCATGGGCCCCCTTCAGGGAGTCGTCATGCCGTCTGCGTTCGTCCCTGATCCGCAGCTCGACGCCGTGGATCTGCTCCCGCGTGGCGCCTACGGAGACCTCCACCCTCTGCCTCCGCTCTTCCACCCCCGCCAGGGACGCCCTCAGCAATTCCAGCATAGAGGAATTCTCGCTGCGGCGGGACTCCGCCAGGGCGATCTCTTCCTCCGCACGCCGGACATCTTCCGCGCGGCGCTCGATGGTGGCAACAATGACGCCCGTCGCATCGTGCGCCCGCCGCAGGTCCGCCCGCGCGTTGTGCAGTTCCCCCTTCAACGTTGCAAGGCGGACCGTCAGGTCCTGGGCCGCGCGGGACCGTGCCGTCCATTCGAGCTCCAGCCGGTCCAGATCCCCCGTGGCCGCCCCCACAGACCTCTCCACCGCAGCCTTCTGGGCGGCCACAGATTCCAGGGCGGGCACCGCAGAGGCGAGCTCGCGCTCCAGCTCTGCACCCTCGTCCGCCAGAAGCCGGATCTCTTCCGTGTTCCGGGCGATAATCTGTTCCGCCCGGCCCTTTTCGAACTGGAGCTGGGCAATGCGCATCTCCACCGCGTTCATCTCCTTCTCGATGCGCTTGACGGCTTCGGCATGGGTCCGGAGGTCGACGCTCTCACACTCGGCGGAGGCGTTTGCCAGGGCCGCCCGCAGGTCTTCCAGACGCCCCACCAAAGCGCCGCTCTCCTCCTGAAGCTGACGGATCCGGTGTTCCTTTCCGATCCCGCCCCATTCCTCTTCCCCGCCGCTCCCCCCCCGCAGGAGACCCGCCCCCGTGCGGACGGCTCCCTGGGGCGTCACGCAGCAGACGCCGGGAAGGAGCTCCGACGCCCGTGCAGCCGTCTCCTCGCTGTCCACAATCAGGACGCGGTCCAGCAGGAAACGGAGGAGGGGGGCATCGGCCGGCTCATACTGCGCACGTTCGGCCGCCCAGCCGACCGCCCCCTTCAGATCGGGTACAGGGGGGCCGGGAAGCACGTCGGGAATGAGGGACAGGCAGATGAAGGCAGCCCTTCCCTTTCCCGCCCCGCGCAGAGCTGCAACGGCCCGTTCCGCCTCCCCGGGTGAATCCACGATGATGAGCCCGGCGGCGTCGCCGAGAGCTGCTTCGATTGCCTGCCTCAGGGGTTCCTCCGCGTGCACGGCATCGGCGACCGTGCGCACAGGCATTCCCGGGCCGCTTTCGGCGGAGGCCAGGAAGCGCGCCGCCTCCCCCTGACCCTCCCGGGTCTCCATCAGCCCCTGCAGGAACTCCATCCGTGCCCGACAGCGGTCCAGCTCGGCCTGTACATCCAGCTCCTCCTGCCGGAGCCGTTCCGCCGTCTCCTTCGCACGCTTCTTCCGGTCCTCGGCTTCGTAAAGCGATGATTCGGATTCCACAAAGCCCTTCCGGAGCCGGCGGTCTCTTTCGGTGTGTTCCTCGATCTCTCCCGAGAGCCGGAGGATCTCCTGCTCGTACGCCGCCCGCTCCTCCTCCAGGCGCAGAGCCCGGCCCCTGGCATGGGCAATCCGCGTCTTGCGCTGATCCTGGCCCCTCTCGGCCTCGGCCAGGGCCTGGAGCAGGGCAATGGTCCGCTCGTTGAGCGTCCGGAGCTCGGACCTTCGCGCCTCGAGCAACTGCTCCGCCTCCTGCAGGGCGGTTCCCGCGGCCGTGAGCTGCTCCAGGCGGTCCCCCTCTTCCACTCCGAGGGCCAGAATCCGCGCCTCCAGCGTGATCTTGGCCCCCTCCAGCTCGCGAAGCTGCAGGCGGAGGGTTTCCTTTTCCTCCCCGTGACGGGCGATCGTGTCCCGGAGGACGCTGACCCTCTCGTTCGCCACGAGGTTCTTCTCCTCCACCCTCTGGATCTTCTCCCGCGCCGCGGCGGCCTCGCGCCGCACCTCGGCAAGCTCCCCCTCGACGGCCGCGAGCTGCTCCCGCAGCCCGTCCAGACGGGCGTCCCCGGCCGCCAGGGTTTCCTCGATCCCGGCCCGTTCGCGGTGAACGACCCGGAGCTGTTCTTCCAATGGTCGGATCGTTTCCGCCAGGCGGGCGTATTCCCGCTCCATCAGGTCGATTTCCATCGCCCGGAGCCGCCCGCGCACATCGTTGAACTGCTCGGCCTTGCGGGCCTGGCGTTCCAGGGTGGACACCGTCTTCTGGACCTCCGCCACAATGTCGTGGACGCGTCCCAGATCCGCCTGCACCCCCTCCAGCTTCCGGAATGCCGCTTTCCTCCGGTGCTTGTATTTTGTGACCCCGGCGGCCTCCTCGAACAGCCTCCTGCGCTCTTCGGTCCTGTCGCTGAGGATGGTTTCAATCATCTTGAGCTCGATGACGGAATAGGCGTCCGCCCCCATCCCCGTATCCATGAACAGGTCCAGGATGTCCTTGAGCCGGCACGGCATCCTGTTGAGCAGGTACTCGCTCTCCCCGGATCGGTACACCCGGCGCCCCACCGTCACCTGGGTGTACTCCGAGGGAAGGATACCCTTCGTGTTCTCAATGACAAGAACCGCCTCCGCCATCCCCAGCGGTTTGCGCGTCTTGGTGCCGTTGAAGATGACATCTTCCATCTTCTCGCTTCGCAGCGCGCTGTATCGCTGTTCCCCGAGAACCCAGCGGATGGCATCCACGATGTTGGTCTTGCCGCAGCCGTTCGGACCGACGATGGCGGAGATGCCGCTGTCGAAGGAGAGCGAAACACGCTGGGCGAAGGACTTGAAACCCGTTATCTCAAGATGGGAAAGATACATGACCCGTCCGTGCCTTCCGTCGCTACTGGGACCCGGTCATCAGCCGCAGGAGGAACGACACATAGACCGACGCCGCCTGCGAGTAGTCGTAGTAGGCGTATCCGATGCCGAGGACGCCCGCCACGCTGAGAAACCCCAGAAGGTACATTCTGAAGGGAAGGACATCACAGACGATTGCGACGCCCTTCAGCACACGCGCCAGAACCCACAGGCAGAGCCCTGCCACAAGCAGCAAAGCAGGCAGGGCGTACATCTGACTGTCCAGGACGCGGTACAGGACCATCCCCACCGGCACCAGCACCAGCAGCGGCGGGGTGGCCCACATGGTGACTGCATAGGCATGAAAGGGATACATCCGGGACCGGAGCAGGGGAGAAACCGCCAGGGTTATGCCCGTCCCCACCAGGAGCAGCCCGAAGAAGATGACCGTCAGGGCCAGAATCAGGTCCAGCGGGCGCCAGACCAGGCGCACCAGGAGCTCCTTCAGCGTATCCGAGACCAGCAGGTACGAGAGCAGGTTGTCGAGCACCAGGCTCTGGCGTTCATGGTGGAGAAAACCGGCAATCACGATTGCAAGCGCCGCCGCTGCAATCAGTCCCAGGAGGGTGGAATGCACCAGCGAGACCAGCCGCTGGTCGCGGACATCCGCGAAGAAGTTGTAGGAATTCATCACGGACCTGTTCAGGTTCTCCCGGAACCTTCTATTCCCGTTGTAGAACCAGACCGCCCCGATGAGGACCACGAGGCCGGCCAGCACGAAGACAATCGGGGCACCCGGCGTGAAGTTCCCGATCGGGAGGGCCACGAACTTCTCGGAGCGGAACACGGAGCGTACGGCCTCGTAGGCGAGGCGCTTCTCCCTGCCGTAGCTGAGGAGGCCCATGGTATGCAGCCAGGGGTCTCCGGAATGCACCGTCAGGGAAGGGCGGTCCCCCCGCCAGTCGTTCAGCGACCAGACAAAGGCGCCGTCGTAGTCCAGATCCCTGAGGGCATCAAACCGCTGGATGTAGAACCTGGCCTGCGCCTCATGCGACAACGGATCGCTGTAGCCGTTCCGGTTGCCCTGTTGCACCTCGGCCCCGAAACGCGCCACCACGACGGGCTTCCCGGGATGGCGCCGCTTCCACTCCGCCAGCTCGCGGCGGAACTCCTTCAGGTCACCCGCACCGGCATTGAGCGCGGCAATGTCAAGAAGATCCGTACACACGTCCCCTGCCACCATGCGGGTCCCTGCATACAGGGGGCGTTCGTCCAGCTTCCCCGCCAGCAGGAGGAGGGACTGGACGAAGGCGCGGCCTGCGGGGTGACTCACGTCCAGTTCGTCCCCCGCACCCCACGCCAGAACACAGGGGTGGTTCCTGTCGCGGAGAATCATCTCCCGCAGGAGCCCCCCCGCCTGCTCCAGATAGTCTTCCTGGGCCAGGACGGGACCCGGGGCCCGCACCACCGGAAAATCCACCAGAGCCAGCAGTCCGTACCGATCGCAGAGATCCAGCACGTAGGGGTGCGGCGGGTGGTTCCCGAAGCGGACGGCGTTGGCGCCCAGATTCTTGAGAAGGACGATGTCCTTCTCGAGGGCTTCCGGAGGCATGGCACCGCCCCACACGGGATGATCCTCCAGCCAGACCACTCCCTGCAGAATGAGCCGCTTCCCGTTCAGCAGCAGGGAGCCGTCCGCAATCCGGATCTCCCGGAGACCGTAATTAATCTCGTACTGGTCCAGGAGGGTTGTGGTGCGCTCCTTGCCCGGACCGTGGGAGACGACGAGGCAGCAGCGCAGGACATAGAGATCCGGCGATTCGGGGCTCCAGAGTCTGGGAGCGGTCATCACCACTTCCGCCTCGCCTGCCTCCCAGCGGGCGGGGGTACCCGTGACGGGCACCACCGGACTGCGCCCGATGGGAACGCCCGCGATCTTGTCCAGCATCTCGACGTAGAAACCCGCGACTCCCTTTCCGTCCCCGAGGAGGGCGGCTGCATCCGCGCCGGGGCGTCCCTGGAAGGAGGCCCGCACCCTCACCCGGGCGCGCGCGCCGCCGTCTTCCACGAGCGCGCGTGCGACGATGTCCGCCACGGAGAACCGCGGAACCGCAATGATGTAGACGTCCCGGAGGATCCCGCCGTAGTTCCGCCATCCCCAGACCAGAGAGCGCAGCGGTATGGTCTTCCGGGTATCCAGGTCGTTCGCGACGGACACCTTGATGACGTTCTCGGTACCCATCTGGATCGTCCGGGGGGGGATGGCGGCGATGAAACTCGTATAGCCCCCCGAGTGATTGGTGACGAACTCGGCGTTGACCGAGACCTCGCAGTGGTGGTTCACGCCCAGGAGGACCAGATGGAAATCGTACTTCTCCAACTGCTCCGCCGTGACGCTGAACCTCCGCGTGAACTCCACATCGCCCACGAAGTCATATGCGCTCGGAACCCGCACGGATCCGGAGGGACCGCCGCGCACCTGGAACGACCACACTCCCGAGAGGTCTATCTTCTCCCGTGTGGGGGTGTCCACCAGGAACCCGGCCTCGGGCGTACGGTCCAGACCAGCACCGCTTTCCAGAAAGAGGTGCTGGCAGAACAGCAGCGGGGGAAACAGGGCCAGGAGAAAGAGGGCGGGGAACCTGCGGGACACACGCCGGTTGTCCCTCTGGGTGCTCGAGTTCCTGGACGGGTCGTACAACCTTGCTCTTGGTTCGGGGAGGGGGGCTGGATTTTGGGCCTTAATATAAGCAAAGAAAGGCCCGAAAGCAATGAGAATTCAAGGACTTGGTGAAAACAGAAGCCGGACGGGCATGCAGGCCATGATCGGGAACCCGGGGGGAGGGAACCCGCTCCATGAGGCCTATCTCAGGGGGCAGCCCCCAGGACGATCCTTGAAAAGGAATCGGCATTGAGAGATGCCCCACCCACAAGCGCCCCGTCTATGTCATCCTGGCGGATGAGGTCGGCAATATTGTCCGGCTTTACGCTGCCGCCGTACTGAATCACCATTCGGGCAGCTATCCCGGGTCCGAATCTCTCCGCCACGAGAGTCCGGATGAAGCGATGGACCTCCTGGGCCTGGCCTGGCGTGGCCGTTCTTCCCGTTCCGATGGCCCACACCGGCTCGTAGGCGACAATGACCCGGCCGGCGGCCTCGGGCGACACCCCCTCCAGGGCGGCCCGTATCTGGGCCCCGACGATCTCATGCGTGAGACCCTTCTCCCTCTGCCCGAGCGTCTCCCCCGCGCAGAGAATGGGCCGGAGACCGTGCTCCAGGGCCGCGTGCAGCTTGGCATTGACTTCGGTGTCCGTCTCGCCGAATATCTCGCGCCGCTCCGAGTGACCCAGAATCACGAAGCTGCAGCCTGCAGACAGGAGCATCCGCCACGACACCTCCCCCGTGTACGCCCCTTCCGCATGAGGACTCATGTTCTGCGCACCCAGCCCGATGGGCGTCCCCCGCAGAAGTCCGGCTGCGAGGGCAAGGGATGGAAAGGGGGGACAGACGACCGCTTCCACGCCCGGGGGAACCGCGTCGAGCCGGGCCGCCAGGTCCGCCAGGAGGGCCCGGGTGCCCTCCTGGTCCATGTGCATCTTCCAGTTCCCTGCTATGATCCGCTTCCGCATGCTCCCTCCCAGGACGGTTTCCGTTCGCGGTTTCTTCCCGGCATCAGGTCCGTATTGCCTCCGTCACCTTCTCCGCCGCCTCCCGCAGACTGGATGCGACAAGAAAATCCATCCCCGAGTTCCGGAGGATCTCCGCGGCCTGCGGCGCATTGGTCCCTGCGAGCCGCACCACCACAGGCACACGCACACGGATGGTCCGCGCCGCCTCCACCACCCCTGTGGCCACCCGATCGCAGCGCACGATGCCGCCGAAAATGTTGATCAGGATGGCGCGCACGTTCGCATCAGCGAGGATAATCTTGAAACCCGCTTCCACGGTTTCCGCGCTCGCGGAGCCTCCCACATCCAGGAAGTTGGCCGGCATCCCGCCCGCAAGCTTGATGATATCCATGGTGGCCATGGCCAGCCCCGCTCCGTTGACCATGCACCCCACATTTCCGTCCAGCTTGATGTAGTTCAGGTTGGACCGGGAGGCCTCCACCTCGAGAGGATCCTCCTCATCCGTATCCCGGAGGTCGGCCAGCTCGGGGTGGCGGAAGAGGGCGTTGTCATCGAAGTTGATCTTGGCATCCAGGGCCAGGACATCCCCCGTTTCCGTCAGCACCAGCGGGTTGATCTCTGCAAGGGAGCAGTCCATGGCCTCGTAGGCCCGGTAGAGGGATTCCAGAAACCGTGCGCCGTTGCGGGCGGCCGGCCCGGTGAGCCCGAGCCCGAAGGCAAGCTTCCGCGCCTGGTATTGCTGGAATCCGAGCGCGGGATCCACAAACTCCTTCAGGATCTTCTGGGGAGTCTCCGCCGCCACCTTCTCGATCTCCACCCCCCCCTCCGTGGAGGCCATCACGACATTCCTGCAGGACGCTCTGTCGAGCGTCACCCCCACATACAGCTCCCGGGAGATGGAGACCCCCTCCTCGATCAGCAGCCGCCGGACGACGCGTCCCTCCGGCCCCGTCTGGTGCGTCACCAGCCGCATTCCCAGAATCTCCCCGGCCCGCTGCTTCACCTCCTCCGGACTTCTCGCCACCTTGACTCCCCCTCCCTTGCCGCGGCCGCCGGCGTGAATCTGGGCCTTGACCACCCAGAGCACACCCCCCAGCGTTTCTGCGGCCCGGACGGCCTCCTCCACAGAGAACGCCACGGCCCCCCGCGGCACGGCCACCTGGAACCTCCGCAGAATCTCCTTCCCCTGATACTCATGGATCTTCATCGGTACCTCCCCGAAAAATTCCGTTCGTTCCCTATTCCCCGCTTCCCGCCTCCGCCGACCGCCATTCGTTCAGGGTCTTCTCCGCCCGGAGGAACTCCGGGATGGGGACGAGCACGCGCGCCGGCTTGTTCAACGCGCTCCGGGAGAGCGGATGCTCGCCCCCCCCTTCCCAGACATATCCCACAGGGCCGAAGTCGACCGTGTGGACCGGACATCCCTCCGATTCCAGGACCGCGCGCGCCATGTCCGCCTCGGCCACCTCCGAGGAGCGGAAGACCTCCACCCACTCCCCCCGGAAGAAGACTCCCGCGTGCGCCGCGCAGACACTGCGGGCGCCGGCGCGCCACGCGCATTCCCCGCAGAGCAACCGCTCGCAGAGAACGCAGACCCCGGCCGCCTCCCGGTCGGGATGGAGATCGCACGCCGGATGGGCGGGGGCCAGCAGGACCCCGCACCGGGGGCAGTAATCCGCTCCCGGGGGGAGAGAGCCGGAGCAACGCACACACAGGGGAGCGTCGGCCACCGACGGATCCCTAGTGACGCAACCGCTCGGCAATGGACTGGGCCTGGAGGAACAGCAGCAGGTAATCCCTTCCCCCGGCCTTGGAATCGGTGCCGCTCATGTTGAACCCCCCGAACGGGTGCACGCCGACGAGGGCCCCCGTGCACTTCCTGTTCAGATACAGATTCCCCACGAAAAACTCGCGCTCCGCCTTCTGCAGCCGGGAGCGCGCGTTGGAATACACCGCCCCCGTCAGTCCGTACTCCGTGTTGTTGGCGATGGCAAGCGCCTCTTCGAAGTCCGCCGCCTTCAGCACCGCAAGCACGGGCCCGAAGATCTCCTCCTGGGCGATGGTGGCGCGCGGGTGCACGTCGGCAATCACGGTGGGTCTGATGAAGAAGCCCTCTTCGTCAGTCCGTCCGCCGCCCGCGACGAGCCGGCCCCCTTCGGCCACTCCCTTCCGGATGTATGCCAGGATCTGCTCGCAGGCCGAGGCGTTCACCACCGGGCCCATGAAGGTCCCGTGCCGGGCGGGATCTCCCACCACCAGGGCCTCCGCTTTCCGCGCCAGCAGGTCCACAAACCGGTCGTAGATTCTCTCGTGCACGATCGCTCTCGAACAGGCGGAGCATTTCTGGCCCTGGAATCCGAAGGCGGAGGCGATGACTCCGGCGGCCGCCTCCTCCTGATCCACTCCGGCATCCACGATGATGGAATCCTTCCCTCCCATCTCCGCCACCACGCGTTTGAGCCAGATCTGTCCCGGCTGCACACGGGCCGCGAGCTCGTTGATGTGCATGCCGACCTCCTTGGACCCCGTAAAGGCCACACACCGGGTGCTCGGGTGGCCGACCAGGGTGTCGCCGACCGCACCACCGGGCCCCGTCACAACGTTGAGCACTCCCTCGGGCAGTCCCACCTCCTCCATGATCTCCATGAGCCGCCAGCCCGTCAGCGGGGAATCACTGGATGGCTTCAGAACCACCGTGTTGCCGGTCACGATGGCCGCCGTGGTCATGCCCGTCAGGATCGCCAGGGGGAAATTCCAGGGGGGGATGATGACACACACGCCGAGAGGCAGGTATCGCAGGCATCCCCTTTCCCCCGGAATGCGGACCACGGGCTGGTCCTTGCCGTAGCGGAGCATTTCCCGGGCATAGAACTCCAGGAAGTCCACGGCTTCCGCCGTGTCGCCGTCCGCCTCGGGCCAGGACTTTCCCACTTCCAGAATCATCGTGGCGTTCATCTCGAACCTGCGGCGCCGCATGACGCGGGCGGCCTTGAACAGGTACTCGGCCCGTTTCTGGTAGGGCACCCTCCGCCATTCCTCAAACGCCGACCGGGCCGTTTCCACCGCCTTGCGGGCGATCTCTGCGTCGCCCTTCTGGAAGATCCCCAGAACCTCGGCGGGATGGGAGGGGTTCGTGGACGCGAACGTGGCGGACCCCTTGAGCCGGTTCCCCCCGATCACGATGGGATACTCCTTCCCGGCGGAGGACCGCACGCGTGAGAGCGCCTCCTCCTGCTTCTTTCTGAGGGCCCGCACGCCGAAATCCGTGGGCGCCTCGTTCCTGAATCGGGGGACTGTCATGGCGGACTCCATTGTTGTCTGGTTCGTGTGGACTTACTCCCGCGCCGCGCCCGGAGGAGGATCCCCCGCCAGTGCCTCGATCACGAGGTCGTGGAGGAGGGGACGGACCGCGAAGATCCTCCCGTTGGCACGCGTGGGAAACACCCTGTTCGTGAGGAACACAACGCACAGCCTCCGCCCGGGATCGGCCCAGAGGGACGTGCCCGTGAATCCTGTATGCCCGAAGCTTGCAGGCGAAAAGAGGCGGCCCGCGGGGGATGGGCCCTCCGATCGCGTGTCCCATCCGAGGGCCCGGCTGCTTTGAGGGTCCTGGCGGCGGATGAACCGGGCAACGGTGCTGTCCTGGAGATAGCGTCTCCCCCCGTAGGCGCCTCCGTTCATCAGCATGCACATGAACACGCCCAGATCTCCGGCATTGGAGAAAAGCCCCGCATGACCCGCCACTCCCCCCAGGAAGGCCGCGTTCTCGTCATGCACGGTGCCCCGCGGGGTCACCCTCCCCGCCGCGGAGTCGGCCTCCGTGGGGGCGGCTCTCCCGGCCTCGGCTGGAGAGGGACGGAACATCGTCCGGGCCATTCCCAGCGGCCCGTAGAACTCCCGCCGGACGAACTCATCCAGGGGCACGCCCGCCGCCCTTTCCACGACCTTCCCCAGAAGGATCATCCCGATGTCGGAATAGAGCGTACTGTCCCCGGGAACGGCAACGAGCGGGGCGGCCAGAATGGAATCCCACGCTTCCGCCGGCGTCCTGCAGGTGCGCCAGAGCCGCAGGAACGGCGGGAAACCGCCCCTGTGCGTCAGGAGATGCCGGATCGTGAGGGCGGATTTCGGAAGCTGCGCGAAGGAGGGAAGATACGCCCCCACGGAGGAATCCAGCCCGAGGACTCCCCGCTCCGTCAACAGCATGACGGCGGCCGTCGTGGCCACCACCTTCGTCAGGGAGGCCAGGTCGAAGATCGTGGAGCGGTCGATGGCGGGAGCGCCGGGGGCATAGGTGCAGGCCCCGAAGGCCCGGTCGTAGGCCGCGATACCGTCCCTGATCACCAGAACCTGGGCGCCGGGAAAGGCGGAGTCCCGAATGGCGGCCGAGAGGAGGCTGTCCACCCGGGCCAACCGGCGGGGATCAAACCCCGCCGCGGCGGGGTCCTCCCTCCACGGCGTCGTCCGGGCAAGGGTCAGACCCTCCCCTGCCGCGGCCAGACCCGGGATGGACACCGGGAGGCATCCCCGCACGTCCGTCTCTCCGAACAGGGCCTCCGCCACCGCTTCGGCGGCGTCCTCACCGTCCCCGTAGGCGCAGAGGAGGGCCGCCGCGCGGGGAAAGCTCTCCAGGACATACGGGCTTCCGAAGGCCACGGCAATCAGGGGCTTCCCGAGCTGCTGCAGGAACCGCACGAGTCCCCGGAGGGTGTCCGGAATCCCGAGGGAGCCGGAGGAGCTCCGTGCCCTGGCAAAGACGGACACCAGGATGACATCGGCCCGGGCCGCCGCCCGCTCACATTCCGCCTGTGCACACGGGCCGCAGGAAGGATATACCCGGACCGATTCCCCCGCCGGATGTCTCCGCCGGAATTGCTGGAGGAAGTAGGCTCCGGCGGACTCCGCCGGCCAGGGCGAAGAGGCCCGGTGCACATCCGTACGGTAGTCATCCGTATCGCTGATCAGAATCGGAAGGATGCGTGTGCCGCCGGTGCGGCCCAGCGGAAGGAGACCTCCGTCGTTGCGGAGAAGCGTGAGGCCGGCGCGCGCCGCTTCACCCGCCAGCACCCTGTGCAGCCGCACGGCCACCCGCCGGGGAATCGCCTCCACATCCACCCGCCGGTTCTCATGGAGCCGGAGACCGTGTTTCAGCGTGAGGATGCGTCCTGCGGATTCGCTGATGCGTGAGGCAGGGATCTCCCCCCTCTGTACCGCGGCCATGACGGCTGTGATTGCAGCCCCGGCATCCGCCGGGAGCAGCAGCATGTCGGCGCCTGCCAGAACCGCGCGCACGGCGCTCTCGGCGGGCGTGAAACCGCCGCTCAGGCCCCGCATATCCATCGCGTCGGTGATGACCAGTCCGCGGAACCCCATCTCCCCCCGCAGAAGCCCCGTCACGGCGGGAGCGGAAAGGGAGGCCGGTATCCCGGGACGGGCGTCCAGCGCGGGGACCTCCATGTGGGCGATCATGACCGCCTGCGCGCCCGCCCGGACCGCCTCCCGGAAGGGAACCAGCTCCACGCTGTCCAGGCGGCTTCTGTCCGCCGCCAGCAGGGGGAGCTGAAGATGCGAATCCACCTCCGTGTCGCCATGTCCCGGGAAGTGCTTTACGGTGGCGACCGCCCCGCCCTCGTGGAGGCCCCGGAGAAAGGCCCGCACCATCCGGGAGACGGCCGCCGGATCTTCCCCGAATGAACGCGTGTTGATGACGGGGTTGCGGGGATTGTTGTTCACGTCCGCAACGGGGGCAAACACCAGATGCACTCCCACGGCCCTCGCTTCCTCCGCCGTCGCGCACCCCACGCGCCGGACAAGGTCCGGGTCACCCCCGGCGCCGAGGGCCATCGCATCCGGAAAGAGCGTGGCTCTCCGCAGGCGCATCGCCGCGCCCCGCTCATAATCCGCCGACACCAGCAGGGGAAGGCGCGCCATCTCCTGCAGGCGGTTGACCAGCAGGGCCTGCCCGTACACATCGCCCTGAAAGAACGTGACCCCCCCCACGCCTGCATCCGCCACAAGACGCGCCAGCCGCGCGTATCCGTCGGCATCCAGACTCTGGTAGTGCCCGTAGGCCCGCACCGTCACCATCTGAGCCACCTGGTCGCGGAGACTCAGCTCTCCGAGAACGGAATCGACCCAGGGGGCGCGCACCGCCCAGGGATCCTCCGGGAGGGGGCCGGCGCCAGGTTCTTCCGGGACGGGCGACTCCCGCACCGCCTTCGGGGGGGAGCTGCAGGATAGGAGGCCAAGGGCGATGCTGCAGGCCAGAAGCAGAATCCGGACGGAAGATCGCATGGATGCGGCTCTCAGAGGCCCTTCAGAGCGTCCAGGGCCATGAGAACGGCTCCCTGCGCAGGCTCATGGAGGGAAGGCCGCACATCCACCTGGGGGAGAGTCCTGAGGATCTTCATGTGAAGGAGGTTCGCATACACGGTGCCGGGAGCCACCAGCCCTCCCGACAGCGCCAGGGGGATCTTCCGCAGAACCCCCATTGTGCGGACCACCGCCCCCGCCTGCTCCACCAGGAGACCGGCGGCCCGCTGCAGGAGCCGCTGGCATACCGGATCGTTGTTCGCCGCCGCCTCCATCACCAGGGGGGCAAGGGAGGAAATCTCGAAGTGCTCCTGGTACACGGCGGCGATGATGTGGTCGCGGGTGGTCCAGCCGAACCTTCCGGCGAGGGTGTCCCGGAGCGTTCCTGCCTCCCCTCTGCCGTCATAGGCCAGCGCCACCGCCGCCAGGGCTTCCCGGCCGATGTAAAACCCGCCCCCCTCGTCTCCGAAAATGCGGCCCCACCCTCCTGCACTCGCAATCTCCCCACGTGGGGATTTTCCGAGCACCACCGAACCCGTCCCGGCGATGATCACCACGCCGGTCCCCCCTGCAAACGCACCCTCCAGGGCGATCCGGGCATCGGTCTCGACTCTGATGTTCAGGGGGGGCTTACGCGGCGGAACCAGCAACGCGTTGACCGCCTGTCGGATCCGCCGCCGGTCGGAGTCCCGGCCCGCCCCGGCGAGCCCGAGGAACAGGATCTGCAGGTCGTGCGGAGCGGCGTGGACCTCCGCACAGGCATCGGTCACCACCCCTCCGATGTGGGACGCGGCGGCCTCGTATCCGACCACGTTGGGATTGGCGGCTCCCCCCTCCTGCCGGGAGAGCACGTGTCCCTCGGCGTCGGCCACCAGGCAGACGGTGCGCGTTCCGCCCCCGTCAACCCCTGCAACCAGAGACCTGCGAGCCATCCACTCCTCGGGTGAACCTGATGGGAAAACAGCACGAGAAAGGCGCCGGAAGCCCCCGGAAACTACCGATTTCGCCCCCGACAAGCAAGACGGGGTGCACCATCACGCGGGGTACACGGTGCCCGCGGCGGCGTCCAGGGTGTTGCGCATCAGCATCGCGATGGTCATGGGACCCACGCCCCCCGGGACCGGAGTGAGGGCGCCCGCCACCTCCACAACGGAATCGAACTCCACATCCCCCACCAACCGCGACCTGCCGGCGGCGGGATCCCGCAACCGGTTGATGCCGACATCCACGACCACGCACCCCGGCTTCACCATCTCCCCCGTAATACAGCCCGGCGACCCGGCGGCGGCGATCAGGATATCCGCCATCCGGGTCAGTCGCCCGATGTCTCCGGCCCCCGTGTGCGCGATCGTCACCACGGCGTTGGCCCCCTCCCGCTTCTGGAGGAGGATGTTCACCAGGGGCTTGCCCACAAGGTTGCTGCGTCCCACCACGACGACGTGCTTTCCCGAGGGGGAATAACCGCTCCGCAGAAGCAGCTCCTGAACCCCTGCGGGCGTGCAGGGACGCAGACACGGCCTTCCCAGCACCAGCCGGCCGACATTCACCGGATGCAGACCGTCGACATCCTTCCGGAAGTCCACTGCTTCCAGGACCCGCCCTTCGTCCAGACCCGGGGGGAGGGGAAGCTGCACCAGAATCCCGTGGATGGCCCCATCCGCATTCAGGGCGGCAATCCTCCGGAGGAGCTCCGCTTCCGAAGCCGTCCCCGGAAGCCGTTCGGTGTGAGACCGGAAACCCGCCGCACGGCACGCCTTCTCCTTCGCCTCCACATAGACCAGAGAGGCGGGGTCGTCCCCCACGAGGAAGAAGGCAAGGCCCGGCACCGTCCCGGCCCGTGCGCGCAGCATGCGCGATTCCCGTTCCACCTCCGCCAGGATGCCGGCGGCCACCCGTCGTCCGTCCAGAAGCACCGCACTCATGGCATCGTCTCCCGTGGGAGCGCCGTCGTCGGAGCCCGGCGCGCCCGTCATGCTCCCTATCCGAAGGCGGGGAAGATCACGCTCTCCATGCTCAGCGCCCTGCCGGAATCGGCGTCCGCCTTCACGTATACCGCGCAGAGACGCACATCATGGGAGGCCACTTCGTACTTGTGCGGAGTCTGCATCATCATCCGCCTGATTGCCTGTTCCTTCCGCATCCCCAGCACGGAATCGAAGGGCCCCGTCATGCCCACGTCGCTCAGATAGGCGGTCCCTCGCGGGAGGATTCTCCCGTCGGCGGTGGGTGTGTGGGTATGCGTGCCCAGCACGGCCGTCGCCTTGCCGTCCAGATACCAGCCCAGGGCCATCTTCTCAGCCGACGCGTCCGCATGGAAGTCCACGAGGATCACCTTCGTCTCCTCCTGGATCCGCCCTATTGCCCAGTCCGCGGTCCGGAAGGGATCGTCGATGGGCTGCATGTAGACCCTCCCCTGGAGGTTCAGGACGGCCGCCTTCCCCTTCTCCCCGAGGTCCACGGTGACGTAGCCGTTCCCCCCGTTCTCCCGGGGATAGTTGAGCGGGCGGAGGATCCTCCGGTCGGCACCGAGCACCTTTCTGCTGTCCCACCGGTCCCAGACATGGTTGCCCGTGGTGATGACGTGGACACCGGCCTCGAAGAGCACCCGGGCGTGTTCCTCCGCGATGCCCTTGCCCTCCGTCACGTTCTCGCCGTTCGCCACCAGCAGATCCACGTCGAATTTCTTCCGGTAGGTGGGAATCAGGGAGGAAGCCAGCTCCAGGCCGGGCTGCCCGATGATGTCGCCGATGAAGAAGATGTTGATGGAGTGTGGCACAATCCGCCCCGCCTGATCGCCGGCTGCTCCGGAGCCTTCACTCCGGCTGAAAGTTCAAGACCTCTTCCACGATGGCGTCCACGATCCCCGACTCGGGGACACGGCGCACAACCTC
The DNA here is from genome assembly GCA_049587715.1 of Bacteroidota bacterium. Taxonomy (GTDB): domain Bacteria; phylum Bacteroidota; class Ignavibacteria; order UBA10030; family UBA6906; genus JBAVEL01. The sequence goes on along the minus strand of JBAVEL010000049.1, from coordinate 4,451 downwards.
CCCCTTTCGGTACAGAATCCCGACGCCTTTTCCCGCCGCGATGCCGATGTCCGCCTCGCTCGCCTCCCCGGGCCCGTTCACTACGCACCCGAGGACCGCCACCTTGACCGGTTTCTTCACTCCCTCGAGCCGTTTTTCCAGCTCGGCCATGATGGCAAACAGATCCACCTCCAGCCGTCCGCAGGCGGGGCAGGCGATCAGCTCCACGTTGCGCGTGGCCAGCCCCAGCGAGCGGAGGATCTCCTTCCCGATCTCCACCTCCCGCGAGGGGTCGTCCGTCAGCGAAACCCGGATGGTGTCTCCGATCCCCTCCGCCAGGAGCGTGCCGATCCCCACCGCCGACTTGATCGTGCCCACCCTCGTCGTCCCCGCCTCCGTGACGCCCAGGTGCAGGGGAAGGTCGGTCCGTTCCGCCACGAGGCGGTACGCCTCGATCATGAGACGCACGTCCGTGGACTTCACGGACACCACCACGTCGCGGAACCCGTACTCATCGCAGATGCCCACGTGCCGCATGGCGCTTTCATACAGGGCCTCCGCCGTGGGATACCCGTGTCTGTTCAGGATATCCTCCTCCAGCGACCCCGAATTGACCCCGATCCGTATCGGGATGCCCCGTTGCTTCGCCGCTTCGAGGACCGCGTGGATGCGGTCCCGCGTGCCGATGTTCCCCGGGTTCAGACGGACCTTCGCCACGCCGGCCTCCACGGCCTTCAGCGCGAAGGCGTGGTTGAAATGGATGTCCGCCACCACGGGAAGGGGGGATTGCCGGACGATGGCGCCGATTGCCTCCGAGGCCTCCCTGTCGTTCACGGTAACCCGCACGATATCGCATCCCGCCTCGGCGGCCCGTTCGATCTGCGCCAGCGTGGCCTGGACATCCGAGGTCTTCGTCTTGGTCATGGTCTGGACGCTGATGGGCGCCCCTCCTCCTATCCGGATTCCCCCCACCATGACCGAACGGGAGGGCCTGCGCCGGCCGGCGCGTATGGCGGGGCCGCCGGGGGGGGAGGAAGGGGAGGGGGTCGGAACAGGTGTCTGCATGGCCGGACTCCGTTACGGGAGGCGATTGCCCGCCTGCCGGAGGATGCGCCATTCCTCTTCGGTAAGGCTCTGATAGCCGGAACTGTTGATCTTGTCCAGGATGGCATCCACCGCCTCCTGGGTCACGTCCGCCCCGCGGTTCCCGCCCCCCGGAGTCCCCTGGGGCGCGCCTCCCCACGCGCGTGGGCGGCCGGGGAAGGGAAAGGTCCCACCCCCGCTCCCTCCCCGCATTCTCCCTCCCGACAGGAACGACACTCGCCCTGCCAGAACGGGGGTGAGCAGGAATCCGACCGCCGCTCCACCCAGGTGGGCGAAATGCGCCACCCCGTCCCCTGTTCCGGCAATGCCGACCAGAAGTTCCAGGGCAATGTAACCGGCGATGAAGAACTTGGCACGGATGGGGAGGAGGAAGTAGAGAAAGATGGGCCGGTCGGGGAAGAGCATCCCGAATGCGGTCAGAACTCCGAACACCGCCCCCGAAGCGCCCATCATGGCGCCTTCCTGATCCACCAGGGGAGCAATGAACATGTGGGCAACGCCCGCTCCTGCGCCGCAGCCGAGGTAGTACAGGAGAAACCGTCTGGAGCCCCAGAGGTTCTCCATCTCCATCCCGAACATCCAGAGGGCGAACATGTTGAAGAAAAGGTGGCCGGGTCCGGCGTGGAGGAACATGTAGGTGAGGAGCTGCCAGGGGAGGAACCCCTTCCCCGGCGGGTGGAGGGCACAGAGGGACACCAGCTCCCTCGCTCCCCCCGGGGAACCCGACCCCCCGGGCGCCGCCAGAGGCAGGATGAGGTCGGTCGCGAGCCAGAGGGCGGCGTTCCCCAGCAGGAGCCACTTGATGACGGGAGGAAAGAACCGGAATCCACCGAACAAGCCCGGGCGGTGGTACCGCAGTCCGCCGCCCGTCCCGACCGACGACATCATTCTCGTTCTCCCTGCGCTCGCTCGCTCACCGCCCCGACTCCCAGGCCGGCCGTCAGCAAGTGTCCAACGCAGCAACGCCGGGGAGAACCTTCCCTTCCAGGAACTCCAGGGAAGCCCCTCCGCCGGTGGAGACATGGGAAATGGCATCCTCGCAACCTGCCCGGGCAATCGCCGCCGCAGAATCCCCCCCGCCTACGATCGTCGTCGCTCCCGCCCGCGTGGCCTCGGCCAGCAGACGGGCCACTTCCATGGTTCCGTTGGCGAAGTTGGGCATCTCAAACACCCCCATGGGGCCGTTCCAGACGATCGTCCGTGCCCGGCGCACCTCGATGTTGATGAGTTTCACCGTTTCGGGGCCGATGTCGAGTCCCCTCCAACCCGGCGGGATCTTCTGCACAGGCACGACCTTCCTCGGGGCCTCGTTGTCCAGGCGGTCCGCGATGACGCAGTCCACCGGCAGGATCACCCGCAGACGCTTCTCCTTCACCCCCTCCAGGATGGTCCGGGCGAGGCCCAGCTTCTCCTGCTCCACCAGGGAATCTCCGATTTCCAGTCCCTGGGCCTGGAAGAAGGTGAACGCCATCCCTCCTCCGATGACCAGCACATCCACCCTGGGAAGGAGGTTCTGGATCACGTCGATCTTCCCGGAGATCTTCGCCCCCCCCAGGATGGCCAGATAGGGGCGCGCCGGGTTCGCCACCGCGCGTCCCAGGTAGTCGATCTCCTTCCGCATCAGGTATCCCGCAACGGCGGGACGCAAAAACCGCGTGACGGCCTCGGTGGAGGCATGCGCCCGATGGGCCGATCCGAAGGCATCATTCACGTAGAGGTCCCCCAGCGCGGCGAGCTCCTGCGCGAACTTCTCGTCGTTGAGCTCTTCCTCCGGGTGGAAGCGAAGGTTTTCGAGGAGCAGGACTTCCCCGGGCGCCAGGGCCGCGGCCATCCGCCGGGCATTCTGTCCCACGCAGTCCCGGGCGAACTGAACCGGCAGTCCGAGGAGGCCTGCCAGGTGGTCCGCCACGGGCTTCAGCGAGAACTCCGGATTCGGCGCCCCCTTCGGTCTGCCCAGGTGACTCATCAGGATCGCAGAACCCCCGCCGGCGAGTATCTTCCGGATCGTGGGAAGGGACTCCACGACGCGTTTCCCGTCCGCCACCTTCAGGTCGGGCGTCATCGGTACGTTGAAATCCACCCGGACGAGGACCTTCTTCCCCGTCACGGAGACGTCATCGAGGGTCCGCGTGTTCATGCGAGTTTCCCGAGAAGATCCACCACGCGGCAGGAGAATCCCCATTCATTGTCGTACCAGCCGAACACCTTGACCGTCTTTCCCCGGGCCATTGTCAGCTTGGAGTCGAACACACAGGAGTGGGGATTGCCGATCACGTCGGCGGAGACAATCTCATCCTCCGTGTACTCCAGAATTCCCTTCAGGGTTGTCTCGGCCGCCTGCCGCATCGCCGCGTTGACCTCCTCCTTCGTGGCCGGCTTCCCGAGCACCGCCACAAGATCGGTAATCGAGCCATCGGGAGTCGGAACGCGGAGCGAGCCGCCGTCCAGCCGGCCTTTGAGCTCCGGGATCACCTTTCCCACCGCCCGGGCTGCCCCCGTGGTTGTGGGAATAATGGAGAGGCCCGCCGCGCGGGCGCGGCGCAGGTCCTTGTGGGGAAGATCCAGCACGCGCTGATCGTTTGTGTAGGAATGCACGGTCGTCATGAAGCCGTGGTCCACCCCGAAGTTCTTGTGAAGAACGCTGACCATGGGTGCCAGGCAGTTCGTCGTGCAGGACGCATTGGAGATGATCTGTTCTCTGCCCGTGAGCACGTGATCGTTGACCCCCAGCACCACGGTGGCATCCACCTCATCCTTGGCCGGGGCGGTCAGGAGCACCTTCCGTGCGCCCGCCTGGAGATGCAAGCCCAGCTTCTCCCGGGAGGTGAAGACCCCGGTTCCCTCGATGACCACATCCACCCCCAGGTCCTTCCAGGGAAGCCGGGAGGGGTCCTTCTCGGCAAAGACCCGGTAGGAGGTTCCGTCCACCATGATGCCGTCCCCGCCGGCCCGGACGTCGCGGCGGAACTTCCCGTGTATGGAATCATACTTCAGCAGGTGGGCGAGCGTCGCGGCATCCGTCACGTCGTTGATCGCAACCACCGAAAAACCCCCCACATCGGTCAGGCGCCGGAACACGAGCCGCCCGATGCGTCCGAAGCCGTTGATTGCCAGTCTGAGAGCCATGTGCTGTCTCCTGTCCTTTCAGAGGTATGGTCGGGCGCCCCGAAGGGCGCCCCTGGAAATGGACCCCGCAACCGCGCGCAAATGGAGCAATAATCTATCACAAAAGGCCCTGAATGTCAAGAAACAGGCCCTTTTCGGGGGTCTTCTCCCGGGGGCCGGCTTCTCCATGAAAGCCCGATGAGGACCCGCCGTCTCCGGACCCGGGCAGTCCGCATCGAGGGGGGGATGCACGGTCCCCGGGC
>JBAVEL010000048.1:0-1787 GCA_049587715.1 Bacteroidota bacterium | reverse complement strand
CACTCCTCCCATGCCGAAGGCCGCCCGGGGGATGCCGTCCCGGTTCCGGCTCCCGGAGGGGCGGATCCAGCCGCCCAGCTCGGAGCGGAATGCGGGGTCCGCGTACCGCATCCGGTCGGCCTCCGCCACAAGGGCGGCAATCTCCGCATTCAACGACCCGTCGGACGAGAGAAACAAAGAAACCGTGGAGGCGCGCCCGATGCCGCGCAGCTCCTCCAGCACAGCCCCGGGGACCCCGGTTGCAAGGAAGGGACTCCTGTTGGTGTGCCGCCGTACCACCGCCGGAAAAAGGGCCCCGAGGGGAGCCGCCAGCTTCTCGGGGGGGGCGCAGGGGGTGAGCGAGGCAAACGCCACGGGACGATCCTTCTCCCCTCCGTAGTGCTCCTCCACCCGGCAGGCCACCCCGAAGCGGGCGGCCGCAACCCGGAGGTTCATGAGAAACGCGCCCACGCTCATCACGAGCTCCCTGTCGCCGGGATCCGCCACGGGAAGCCGGCGCGTATAGTCCGCGTACACGGCGATCCCGGAGTCGCTCACGCGCGCCCTCCAGGGCTGGCTGTTATGCGAGGAGGGAGCCAGCACCGCGTAGCGGAGCAGGAAGAGGAACTGATCCACGGCCGGCCCCGAGCGGGGGAAGTCGTGCTCGTCCGGGGTGCCCGGGCGGGCGGCTTCCTTCCCGAAGGGCAGGAGCTCGAAGTCCAGTCGTGCGGCGGCGCCTCCCCGGAGGGAGCTCATGGGATGCGCTGCCTCCGGCCGCCTTCTTCGGCCCGAATTGCGTCCACCGGGCAATCGTCCATGGCTTCGCGCATGAGGTCCAGCTCGTCGGGAGTGGAGGGCTGCCGGGAAACGAAGTACGTATTGGTGGGCCGGTCGAAGTCGAAGTTTTCCGGCGCCACGGATGCGCAGTAGGCGCATCCGTCGCAGTCCTCGGACACATAGTACCTGCCGGGGACGTTGGCCGGCAGGCGCGCAGGCGCTGCTGATTTCATGTCTCCTCCCGCGCACGACGCAGGATCGAAAGGACGAAACCCGCGAACATCAACCCCGTCCCCGCCCAGAGCAGGCTGACGAAGGGTTTCACGCTCGCCTCTGCGATCAGGGTTTCCCCCTCCTCCTGATGATCCGGCCACTGCACGTGCAGGGTCACGGTGGAGACCCCGCCCCCCATTCCCGCGTTCACGGAGGCGAGGTGCACCTCAGCGCCCAGCAGGCCCGATTCCACAGCCGGGCTCTGAGGACGGCCGTCGGGACCGTATTGCGTCACGGGGGTGAGGATCTCGACGGAATCCCCCTTCCAGAGCCGGATCACCGCCCCGACGCTCATCCCTTCCGTTCCGCCCGGGGCGGAGCCGTGGCTTCCCATTTCAAACCGGAGGAAGGCGGCCCGCACATCCCCGATGGACACCGTGTCCCCCTTCCGTATCGTGTGTGCCTCATGGGAGCTGTGTGCATCGGACTGCTGGAGGGAAACGGGGGAAAGATAGATGTCCCGGAGGAATCCGGCATCAATGTCGGGGTTGCGCATGATGCCCTGCGGCCCCCCCTCGAACATGACCGGCGAAAGGCGGATCCTCTCCCCTTTGCCGGCCACTTCCACGTCGAAGGCATACTTGCCGTCGGGGAGCTGACGGTAGCCCGTATAGGTGAACGCGCGGCCGAGGGCTTCCCGGGGCTTCCCCCGGATGAGCGACAGATCCGCAGACGCGCTGTGCCGACCCGTGCTCACGATGCCCAGAAAGAAAAGCGCCAGGCCGATGTGCGCCAGGTGCCCCCCGAGACGCTTCACC
>JBAVEL010000047.1:0-5843 GCA_049587715.1 Bacteroidota bacterium | reverse complement strand
CCACCCGGGTGCGGGCGGGTGAGCGGCGTGGGTTGGGGGGGGCGGGGAGAGCCCCGGTGGCCGGTCAAGGGCCTACCGGCCGGGTCCGGGGGCCGATCTTCAGCGGAGGAGGAGGAGCTTCCGCACTGCGGACATGTTCCCCGCCGTCAGGCGGACCAGATAGAGCCCGCTTGCAAGGCCCTCTCCCTCAAGAACCACATGGTGGAAGCCGGGATCCAGCGTGCGCTGAAGGAGAAGAACCGCCTCGCGCCCGAGGGGGTCGTACACGGCCAGACGGGCATCCGTTCTCTCTTCCAGGCGAAAGCCGATGACGGCGGAGGCGTTGAACGGGTTGGGGTATCCCTCCTCCAGCGCAAGGGAACCCGGCAACCCGGCCTCCTCCCCCACGGAGCTGGTCGTGGAGGTGAACCGGAACGCAAAGCTCACCCTGTTCTGGGGAAGACGGGTATCCCTCACCGTGAGACGCATGGTTCCCGTCCCGTGGGAATCCAGAGGAAGCACGTGGAGAGAGAAGGAACGCGTCTCTCCCGGCGCAAGGGGAGTGCTCCCGAACTGAGGTGTGGTGAGCACGCTGTCCACTTCGGGCGGGAAGCACACGGTGAGGCAGAGGGATGAGGTCCACTCCTGCGGGAGATCATTCAGCTCCCGTACGAACGCCAGGGTGAGAGGGTCGGGGGAGATGTTCGTGACGGTACCCTCGAACACCCCCTCCACGCCGAGAGGTCCCGAAAGGGATGTGTCCCCCACCGTCCAGGTGAATGTCTGTGCCGTGCCGGGGAGGGGCACATGCAGGAGGGCCACCGCCCCAGCCAGAAGAAGGAGAACCTGCTTCATCGTGCGTTGTGCCTCCGGGGTGTCGTGCCTGCCGGGGGAGAGTCTTCCCCTGCCTGGGCGTGGCCGCCGGGGGAGGACTCATGAACGGGAAGCGCAAGCATGAGTGTGCCGCTCTCCGAGGCCTTCACCCAGTATCCTCCCCCCGATGCGATCGTGTCCGCCGGTGCGTATCCCGACGGGGAATACCCGAAGAACGGGGTGCTCAGGATGCCGGGCGGATCGGTGCTGATCACCTGGACGGGGATGGGCACGCTCACCGAACCCAGCATGTTCCAGCCGGCCGCCAGGGGCACCTCCTTCCAGTACACCGGGAATCCCGACACGGGGACCGTTTCCGCCGCGGGAAACTTGAGCCAGCAGGCTCGCCCCACCTCCAGCGAATCCGCCTCTCCATAGCCCGATCCGGGAGTGTAGATGAATGCCTCGGAGACGGCGTGCGGGTACACCAGATGGGGGAGCGGCTCGTCCACCGCAACGGGAAGGGAGAGGACGTTCCACCGTTCCCTGACCTCCTGGTTGAAGACGGAGGGGACAGGGAGGTAGGCGGCAAGCGGGACGGCGAAGGTCTGCCATTCCCCCGAGGCGGGGGTGAAGGCGCTGGACCGTGCGGCCGCCGTTCCCAGGGATGTCCCCGAGCGGTCAAAGAGAGTATGCGGGAATGTGGCCCCGCCGTCGGTGGAGAGCTTCACGATCAACCGGTCCGGATAGGTTCCGGGGGTGTAGGGGGCATACGCCCAGTCGAACTTGAGGGTGTCGTTTCCCTGGAGGCCCGTGAACACCCCCGAAAAAAGGGAATCCCTGCTCCCCGTGGCGGCATAGCTGTAGAAGTCCATCTTGACCGCCCCCGATCCCGCGAACGTGGGACCGCTCAGACCGCCCACTCCCTCCAGTGTGATGCTCCCGTCCGGGTTTACGAGCCGCCACCCCTCGGGGGGATACCCTCCCTCGAACAGCTCGTAGAAGAACTTCGTGGAGAGAAGCGGGGAACGGAAGGAGGGAGTCCCCGCGTATCCCGCATCGTCCCTGCAGATGTCTCTTCCCGTGGAGAGGGGGCCGGGGAGCGCGGCCGCGACGCGTGGCGAAGCCGCATGGTTCCGTCCCTTTGCCGCGTTCATGACCTCCCTGGTATGGTCGTTCTGGATGAAGACCATAGTATAGATAAGGGAATCCACCCAGACAGCCGTGTCCAGCTTGTAGGTGAACACATAGCTGTGTTGCCCCATGGCCGTGGAAACGGACGTGCCTGTGGAAGAGGGGTACGAGCGCCTGAAGACGTCGAAGAAGTCGGTTTCCCCGTTCGAGCCGGGGGGGTTCTGGTAGGAGACATGCCGCTCCACCGCCTCCACCCTCAGCCGGTAGTCTCCCGCACGGGGAGGGGAGAGAACCGTGACGGTGACCGTTGCCCGGATGCTGTCTCCCGGGATGCGTTCGTCGGTGACCGAGAGGGCGAAGGGGGTTCCCACCCCGACCCGGGGGTTGTAGGCGCCGGGGAGACTGGAGCCCGTCGTATAGGGATAGGAGGGGTTCACGATGCCGTCCATGATGACGTGGGGGACGGTGCTCACCCCGTAGTAATACCGCCGGTCGTAGGACTGTGTGGGGTTGTACCCGTACATGGGGTCATCACCCGGGGCGGGCCATCCCACGTGGTACTTGACCGCGGCGATGGAGTCGAACCGGGCGGCCACAAATGCATCGATGGTCGGGTTGTTTGCCGCGCACGGGGAGCAGGTGGAGCTGGTCCACTGCTCTAAGAGGACCATCCGTCGGGTGCCCGGGAAGAAGACAGAGCTCTGACGGATCGTGTCGTTGGCCGCGAGTTCGTCTCCCGCCAGGGCGCTTGTCGCCGTGAGGCTCATCTCCGTGGTGCGGGGGATTGTGAGGTTGTCGAAGACCACCTCCGCGGCCTGCCCCTTGGCGAGGGAAGCCACCTGCTTTGTGCTCGAGTAGCCGCCGGGTGAGGCAACCAGCGTCACGTCGAAGGAGGAGGCGATGTTGGAGCGGCCCGTATTCAGCACCATCACCCGCGGGGCGATCACCACATCGGAGCTGCCGGGGGGATAGGTGGAGTCGGGCTCAGGGTTGGTGAAAGCCACCACCGCCGCATCCAGGGTCTTTCGGTTTCCGACCTGGAGGTTGTCCAGGTACAGGTTGTTGCCGTATGCATTCACCGTCACGAAGGCCACCGCAACCTGCGACAGGGCGGGCGGTGGAGACCCCTCCTCGGGCCCCGAGGCCGAAAGAGGTGCGGTGAGGAAACAGAGAGCCGATGCGACAAGGAGAAGCGTCTTCATGGGAATGGCCCTGGATGGATGAACGGAACCCGGCGCCCCCCGCCCCCGGCGGGCAGGAGTCCCTTCCCCCCTCTGGCGGGCTTGAGCAGTCACGCACACGCCGCCCAGGGGGGCAAGAACGACAGGTAGCATAGAATACGAACACCGCGGGGGAGAATCAAGCCGCCCCCCCAGACGAGAGGGTCACGATCACCTTCCCCCTCACCTTGCCGTGCTCCAGAACGGCGAAGGCATCGGCCGCCCGGTCCAGGGGGTAGATATGCTCGATGAGGGGCTTCAGAGTTCCCGCCCTCCAGAGCTGTTCCATCTCCTCGTAGTCCGCGGGGCGGGCCCGCATGTTGGCGGCCTGAGCCCTCCGACCCGTCAGCAGCTGGCGGGGAAGGGTGGCGAGCGCCACACCCGGCGTGAAGAGGGTGGAGAGATAGATGCCTCCCCGCTCCAGGTTCAGCATGGCTCTCCCGGGAGGAAGGGAGGCGGCGGCATCGAATATGACACGGTACATTCTCCCCTCCTCCAGAGGATGGGTGCGGGCGTAATCCAGGACCCGGCGGGCGCCCAACCGCCGGGCCGTCTCGGCATTCGGCGCGCTGCAGACGGCGGTGACGGCGGCTCCCCGTGCAGAGGCAACCTGAAGGGCCATGTGCCCGACCCCTCCCGTCGCCCCGGTGAGAAGCACTTCCGCGCCCCCGATGTCCCCCGCCTTCCGCCATCCGGCGAGGGCGGTGAGCCCTGCCACGGGAAGAGAGGCCGCCTCCTCAAAGCTCATCCCGTCGGGCATGGGCCGGAGCCCTTTGGGGTCCACCGCGATGCGCCCGGCAAGCGCTCCCTGCTTTCCGAACATGGTGAGGAGGGCCCCGTACACCCGGTCGCCGGGGCGGAATCCCTCCCCCTGTTTCACCGTGCCGGCGAAATCCGCGCCCGGCACCTTCGGGAACCCGCCTCCCGTGAGGAGCCGGAACTTCCCGCTTCTGATCTTGTAGTCCAGGGGATTCAGGGAAACGGCCCGCACCTCCACGATGACCTTCCCGGGATCCGCGACCGGATCGGGAATGTCTCCGTACTGCATCACCTCGGGCCCGCCGTAGGAAGCGAAGTAGAATGCCTTCATGGAATGGTCCTTTCCGTTTCTGCGATTGGGGGGGATGCTCCGGAATGCGGGAGATCATGCCCGCCTTCATGGCCGAGGCAGGGCCAAGATGGGGAAAAGGGGGAAGAAAGGAAAGGAGTTGACTCTCACGGGGCCAGTGCCGATATTTCGAGCATTCCCCGACGATTTCCCTGTTCTTCTGTTCAGCCCCCGGCTCCTTTGGGCAATTCCCGCCGGGGTCGCTGGCACTCCCCCCTTAGGCCGACCACACATCGTGGAGACAGGAACATGAAATCCCTCATCGGTTCTATCCGGATCCCGGGGCTCGCCCTGGTCTTTCTGCTTTCTCTCATCACGCCCGCTGCGGCCCTTTCCCAGCAGCCCATCAGCTACGGGCAGTGCGTGACGGATACACTAACGGCAGGCGATCCCGTACACAGGTACTTCTTCCTGGGCAGTGCAGACGAGCTGATCACCGCCCGCATGGTCTCCTCGTGGAACAACGCTCCCCGGTTCGAGGTGTATGACCAGGGAGGCAATCTGCTGCGCGTCGTATCCGCATCCTCATCCACGCAGTCCATCCGGCTTGACACGCTCCGGCTCCCGGGCACCGGGATGTACTGGATCTGGGTCATGGACAACGACGGTCTGCAGTTCGGGCGGTACGATTTCTATCTTCAGCGCACAGGGAACCCGCTGGGGGCGGAGATGATGGTTTACGGGGAGACGAAGGTGGATACGGTGCGGACGCGGGCGGCGATGAAGCCGTATCTGTTCAACGGGACGGCCGGGGAGGTGGTGACGGTGAGGATGGCATCGGAGTGGGGGACGTATCCGCGGATCGAGGTGTACAGTCCGCAGGGGGTTCGGATAGGAGGGGCGTCGGCCTCACATGGGGCGGGTTCACCGGTTCCGTGGATTCGGATAGACACGGTGGGGATACATGAGACGGGGACGTATTCGGTGTGGGCGATGGACAATGATGGTTTGGACTATGGTTCGTTCCAGTTGTATATCCAGCGCACGGCAGACCCCGTGGGGGCGCGGCCCATCGCCTTTGGGGAGACGCTCCTGGACACGATTCGGACGCGGGCATCCATGAAGTCGTTTGTCTTCCAGGGTTTCGCGGGGAAGGTCATCACCATCCGGATGGTGTCGAGCTGGAGCACCTATCCGCAGTTCGAGCTGTACAGCCCTGCAGGGATGCTGCTCCGGCGCGTGACGGGCGGGAACTCCATACGGCTGGACACATTCCGGCTCCAGTCCTCGGGTGCGCATGCCATCCTCGCCATGGACGACGACGGACTGACGCTCGGGAACTTCAGTCTCACGCTTCTGGACTTCCCCGCGCTCTGGGCGGGGTCCGTGGACTCATCGTGGCACAACCCCGCCAACTGGTCTCCGCCCGTCGTGCCGGGGCTCGGAGACAGCGCCATCATCACGGTGGGCTTCAGGCCGCCGGTTGTGTATGTGCCTCATCCCGAGGTGGCGGTGGGGTCTTTGTTCATCATGCCGGGGGGGATGCTGACGGTTGCGGGGAGCGTGCCGCGGTTCCGGGTGCAGGATGTGGCGCAGTTGAGCGGGCCGGTGGTGCTGGATCCGGAAGATACGCTGGTGATATCCTCTCC
>JBAVEL010000046.1:0-2077 GCA_049587715.1 Bacteroidota bacterium | reverse complement strand
TGTTCATCATGCCGGGGGGGATGCTGACGGTTGCGGGGAGCGTGCCGCGGTTCCGGGTGCAGGATGTGGCGCAGTTGAGCGGGCCGGTGGTGCTGGATCCGGAAGATACGCTGGTGATATCCTCTCCCCGGGCGGACGCGCTGTGGGGTCCGGCGAAGGTGGAGCGGGGCTCGATACGGAGGGCCGTGGAACGGGGGATAGGGGGTCGGTACAGGTTCGAGAGCGAGAGCACGTATGTGCAGATCGCTTCACCTGGGCCTTCGTATTCGCAGTTTACGGTCACGACCTACCCCGACACGAACCCGACGGCATTCGGGACGGTTTGGACGCGTGTGGGGGGGAGGGCATTTCCTGCGGCGAAGACGGTGGTGATTGACAGCATTGTGCTGGATCTGGCGAAGAGATGGGTGATCCGGATACCGCGGCCGATGGATGTTCTGGACTCTGTGTTTGTGAGGCGTGTGTATGCAATTGCGCCCGAAGGGGACTCGGCGGGTGCGGTGCGGCTGTCTCTCAGGTACGAGGCGGGGGAGGTGCCTCCGGGTGTGGATGAGGATTCATTGGAAATCTACATGAGCGGGGGACCTGTGTCGGTGGGGGGAGGGGAAGTGGCAGAGATCCCGTCAGAGTATTTTCTCAGCCGGAACTACCCGAATCCGTTCAACCCGCGGACGATGATCCGTTTCGGACTGCCGGCGGCGGCGGATGTGATGCTCAGGGTGTACGACATTTTAGGGCGGGAGGTGGCGGTGCTGGCGGAAGGGTTCCGGGATGCGGGGTCCTACAGTGTGGAGTGGAACGGGCGGACGGGGGAGGGTGTGGAGGCGGGAAGCGGGGTGTATTTTGTGCGGTTGGAGGCCTCGGGAGGTGCGCCCGGCGGGGGGGCGGTTCTTCTCGGGAAGATGATCCTGGTGCGCTAGAACCATCTTCCCAGATGGTCGGCCTTCAGAGCGTGAGAGGCGTTTGATTAGCAGCCGAATCAGAGGCGCCACCTGCTTCTTTCAGAACCCTCGGGCGCAGGAGCGATCCCTTCCAGCGGGAGCATGTCCATCCCGCTCCAGGCGCCCAGCACGGATTGTGGAGACAGGAACATGAAATCCCTCATCGGTTCTATCCGGGTCCCGGGGCTTGCCCTGGTCTTTGTGCTGTATCTCATCGCACCTGCCTCGGTCCTCGCCCAGCGGCCCATCACGTACGGGCAGTGCGTCCGCGATTCTATCACACAGACAGACCCCATCCACAGGTATTTCTTCCCGGGGAATGCCGGGGAGGTGATCACGGTGCGGATGGTCGCCTCATGGGTCTCCGGCCGGCTTGAGATCTATGACCAGGGAGGGACGTTGTTATGGTGGGGGAGCGGTTGGTATTCAACGCGTCTGGACACGCTCCGGCTTGCTGGAACAGGGACCTACTGGATCTGGGTAATGGACCAGAACGGGTGGAATCATGGCAGATACGATCTGTTTCTCCAGCGTACGGCGAGCCCGGTTGGAGCCCGCAGCATTGCCTTCGGCCAGACTCTGCTGGACACGATACAAACGCCGGGCTCTATGAGGTCGTTTGTCTTCCCCGGCTTCGCGGGGAAGGTCATCACCATCCGGATGGTGTCGAGCTGGCAATATCCGCAATTCGAGATCTATGATCCGGGAGGTATGCTCCTCCAGCGTGTGAGCGGCTACTACTCCGCACGGCTGGACACCTTTCGCCTGCACGCAGACGGGATCCATGCCATTCTGACCATGGATGCCAACGGGTGGGCCCTAGGGGACTTCAATCTCACACTTCTCGACTTTCCCATAGTCTGGTATGGGGCGGCGGATTCCTCCTGGGAGAACCCCGCCAACTGGTTTCCCCGTGTGGTGCCGACCGTGCTGGATAGTGCCGTCATCACGCCGGTATCCAGATCCCCGGTCGTCAGTGTGCCTCATCCCGAGGTGGCGGTGGGGTCGCTGTTCATCATGCCGGGGGGGATGCTGACGGTTGCGGGGAGCGTGCCGCGGTTCCGGGTGCAGGATGTGGCGCAGTTGAGCGGGCCGGTGGTGCTGGATCCGGAAGATACGCTGGTGATATCCTCTCC
>JBAVEL010000045.1:0-15005 GCA_049587715.1 Bacteroidota bacterium | reverse complement strand
CGTCTGCACCATCGAGACGAGGGCCCCGTAGATGATCCCGGCAACGGCCAGGACCGACAGGACCGGGAGGAACTCAAAGGCAGCCAGAGGAAACAGCGGGAAGCAGAACCGGAGGATCCCGTACGTGCCCATCTTCAGCAGGACGCCCGCCAGAATCACGCTCCCTGCCGTCGGCGCCTGCACGTGGGCATCCGGGAGCCAGGTGTGCAGCGGAAACAGGGGCACCTTGATGCAGAAACTGAGGGCAAAAGCGAGAAAGAGCCAGCGCTGGGCGTCGGGTGGAAGCCCCGGGCCGATGTCGAACAGCCGGAGCAAATCCGTCGTCAACGTTCCCCCCCCGGGGTCCGCGGCGTGGACTCCCAGCCAGATGATACCCACGAGCATAAGGAGGCTGCCGGCCATTGTGTACAGAAAGAACTTCACCGCCGCGTAGATACGCTCCCCTCCGCCCCAGATGCCGATGATGAAGTACATGGGGATGAGCACGAACTCCCAGAAGACATAGAACAGGAGCGTGTCCAGGGAAAGGAAGACCCCCAGGGTGCCTGCCTCCAGCAGCAGCATGAGGGCCACGTAGGCCCGCAGCCGCCGGGCGATGGACTCCCAGGAGGCAAGCAGGGCCACGGGCGTCAGCAACGCGGTCAGCACCACGAGAAGCAGCGAAATGCCGTCCACCCCCAGGTAGTACGCCGAGCCCAGGGAGGGGATCCACTCGTACCGTTCCACGAACTGCATGGCGGCATTCTGCCCGTCGAAGGAGACGAACAACCGCACGGCCAGTGCCAGAACTCCGACAGAGGCGAGCAGACCCGTTCCCTGGATCAGACGGCGGGAACCGGAGGGGAGCAGCGCAACGACTCCGGCTCCGGCAACCGGGACCAGAAGCAGAAGGGAAAGGAGAAAGGACTCGTTCATCGGACTGCGCGCCCTACGCCAGAAGAATCCAGGCCAGGAGCGCCACTGCGCCCCCCAGAAAGACAAGCGCATAGCTCTGCACGGCGCCCGACTGGAGGCGCCGGGACGCCTGGCTGAGCGCAGCAACCGAGGCGGCCAGGGCGTTGACGCACCAGTCGATCACCCCCACGTCCACCGTCTTCCAGAGAAACCTCTCCGAGATCTTCACCGTGGGGGCGACCACGGCGGCATCGTAGACCTCATCCACGTAGTACTTGTTCAGGAGAACCCTGTACCATGCGGGGAGCGCCTTCGCCAGCCGCTCCGGGACATCCCGCCGGCTGAGATACCAGCGTCTGGCCAGAAGGATCCCGCCGATTCCCACTCCCACCGAAAGAGCCATGAGGACGTACTCCGCGGGCTCAACTCCGTGGTGCCCAAGCGCAAGCTTCCGGAGGGCGGGTGCGAAGACAGGCTCCAGCCAGTGCTCCAGAAGATTCCCGCCTCCCAGACTGGCAGGCCATCCGAGAAGCCCTCCCCCGGCCGACAGGAGGGCCAGGATCACCAGCGGGACGGTCATGGTCCGGGGCGCCTCGTGGGGATGGCGGTCCCCGGACCAGCGCGGTTCACCCGCGAACACAAGTGTCACCAGGCGGAAGATGTAGAACGCGGTGAAGCCTGCACCTACCAGACCGGCAAGCCAGAGACCCCAGGAACCCCCGGCGAACACCTTCCAGAGAATCTCGTCCTTGCTGACGAACCCCGAGAGGGGCGGGATCCCGGCCAGTGCGAGAGCCCCCGCAAGGACGGAGGCATAGGTGACCGGCAGTCTTCCGCCCAGACCACCCATCTTCCTGATATCCTGCTCCTCGTGCAGGGCGTGGATCACGGCCCCCGCCCCGAGGAAGAGAAGGGCTTTGAAGAAGGCGTGGGTCAACACGTGGAACACGCCGGCCCCGAACGCCCCCACGCCCAGGGCAACGAACATGTAGCCGAGCTGGCTGACGGTGGAGTAGGCCAACACCTTCTTGATGTCGTTCTGGACGAGGGCGATGCTCGCGGCCATAACCAGGGTCAGCGCCCCCACGACCGCCACGACGGCGAGGGTGCCCGGCGCCAGGGCGAAAAGGACCGAGCACCGGGCCACCATATACACTCCGGCCGTGACCATGGTGGCGGCATGGATGAGAGCGCTCACGGGGGTGGGTCCGGCCATTGCATCCGGGAGCCAGACAAAGAGGGGAATCTGCGCGGATTTCCCGGTTGCACCCAGGAACAGGGCCAGTGTCATCCAGAAGAAGATTGGCTGCCCGGAGGTGATCGCGGCGGCCTGCGCAAAGACGCCCTCGAACCGGAGCGTGCCGAATGTCTGCATGACGAGGAACATGCCGATCAGGAACCCGACATCCCCTATTCTGTTGACGATGAAGGCCTTCTTGGCCGCGTCCGCCGTCGTCCCTTTCTCGAAGCGCCTGTCGTACCAGAACCCGATCAACAGATAGGAGCAGAGCCCCACCCCCTCCCACCCCAGAAACAGCAGCAGGAAATTGTCCGCCATGACCAGATTCAGCATGGCGAAGATGAAGAGGTTCAGGTAGGCAAAGAACCGCCGGAAGCCCGGATCCCCCCGCATATACCCGATCGAATAGACATGGATCAGGAATCCGACACCCGTTACGATCAACATCATGAGAACGGAAAGCTGGTCCGCCTGGTAGCCGAAATCCACGTTCACGGAACCCGCTCCGATCCAGGGGAACAGCGTCTCGCGCATCACCCTCATCCCCGGCGGAGCGCCCAGCATCCGGGCGAGGATCAGGCATCCTGCCACAAAGGACCCTCCTACCGTGGCGCTCCCGATCAGGCCCGCAGCGGTCTCGGACTTCACGAAGCGGCCCCCGAGTCCGTTCACGAGGAAACCCGCAAGAGGAAGGAAGACCGCGATCCCGATCAGCTCGTGTGCCATGGGCCGTCCGCTACCACTTCAGGATATTGATCTCGTCGATGTTCACCGTCTGCCGGTTCCGGAACAGGGCGATCACGATGGCCAGACCCACCGCCGCCTCCGCCGCTGCAACCGCCATCACGAAAAAGACAAGGACCTGACCCGTGATCTCCCCCAGGGAGGCGGAGGAAGCCGCCAGGGTCAGGTTCACGGCATTCAGCATCAGCTCGATGCACATGAGAATGACGATCGCGTTCCGCCGGGTGAGCACACCTGCGACACCCACGGCGAAAAGGACGGCGCTCAGGGTGAAATAGTGTTCGGGCGATACAGCCATGCAGGATGCTCCTCCCTTCAGATCCGCTTCCGTGCAAGGACCACGGCCCCCACCATCGCCGCGAGGAGAAGGAGTGAGGTCACCTCGAATCCCAGCACGAACCGCCCGAACAGGGCGTCCCCCATGCTCTGGGCTCCCCCCATCCCGGGCTCCGGCCAGGCCCCCGGACTCCCGGAGGGAGAGCCGTCTCCGGATCCGAAAAGGACGATGAGCTGGGCCAGCAATCCGGCCGCCAGGACCACGCCCAGGACCCGTTTCACATCGAAACGCTCCCGCAGCTTCTCCTCCTCCCCCAGGTTCAGCAGCATGATCACAAACACAACAAGCACCATGATGGCCCCCGTGTACACGACGATCTGGATCACGGCCAGAAACTGAGCCCGGAGAAGGAGATACAGGGAGGCGATGCAGAAGAAATTGCCGATCAGATAGATGGCGCTCATGACGGGGTTCCGCTGGACCGTCATCAGCACCGCCGTGGCAATCGCGGCAAGGCCAAAGAAGTAGAAGAGAAACGATTCCATGGTCACGTGTGCAGCGGTCGGGACGGGGATGCGTGGTCGGTAGAGTGCCCGAAGGTAGAGAAAAAGGGGGACAGAATCAAAACCGCTCTCCCTAACGGAAATAGTAATGAAGGCCGGCCTGAGGAAGAGGGAGGACGGTGCCGTCGGTGAAGTAGGTGAACAGGACCTCCGCCTGTGCCTGCAGCTCGCCGGTCAGAAAGAACTCGCCCCCGACACCCAGCCCCGCCCGGCCCGGAGCCCTCATCCGGTTCGCCCCGCCCGAGCCGGAGAAGAAATACCCGGCGGAGGCGGCCGCAAAATACCGGGCCCCCGCCCGCCGTCCGATATCGAACGAGGCGGAGCAACCGATGTCGTAGAGCAGCCGGTCATCCACACTCACGATGCCCCCCGCAAGCTGATAGGCCCACGGGCCGGGAAGATGGTGCCGGAAGCTGAGCCCCACGCCCGAGGCGGCCCCGGCCGAAAGGCCCAGGCCGAAAACGCTCTCCGTGAGGGGCACCCGGTCGGGCGTCTCCGGCTCGGCAATCTGCGCGGCCCCATCGGGGCCCGGCATCCACACCAGAACAGCAAACGCCATGAAGAGGGCGCGGGGATTCACGGACACGTTATCCATCGGGCAATCTCCCGGATCGTTGGTCGTTTTCCGGTGGCCAGCACAGCCACACGGAAGATGCGGCCGGCCACCCACATCGCGCAGCAGATCGCCGCAGCCATGGTCAGCATGGTCCCCGCAATATCCCCCGCGGAAGGCATCCGCACGGGAATCCTGAGCGCCATGAGGGTGGGCGTGAGAAACGGCACATAGCTGAGGACCCTGATCCACTCGGCATCCGGGTCCTGAATCGCAGGAAGCGCCAGTACGATCGGCACAAGAAGGAGGAGCACCAGATAGGTGTTCACCTGCTGCGCTTCCTGTTCGGTCGAAAGAGGCGATCCAAGGGCAATGAACACGCCGGCATAGAAGAGATATCCCAGGATGAAGTAGGCCGCAAGCAGGAAGGCGTGGGAGGGCTCGATCAGACGGACACCGAGCGATCCACCCACGATGGCCGCCGCGAGCCCCCAGAAAACAATCTGGGTGAACCCGAGCGCGCTCAGGCCCAGGACCTTCCCCGCCATCAGCTCGGTGGAGGAGCAGGATGAAACCAGCACCTCCACGACCCGCCCCGCCTTTTCTTCGATCACACTCCGCACCAGAAGCTGGCCTGATGTGGCAATGAGCGAAAAAAGCATGAGGATGAAGACGTACGCGGACAGGAACAACCGTTCCACCCCGCCCTCACGCGCCCCCCCGCCCTCGGTGAGCTGCACGGGCCGGAGCCGGAAGGGAAACCGCAGCGCCCGGATCAGGCCGGGGTCCAGTCCCTCATCCTGCAGCCTCCGCTCGGCGAGGACCTCCCGGAGCACCTCTTCGGCCCGCATCAGCGTCCTGAAATCCCCCGAGGAGCCGGAGCGATACTCCATCAGGCTGTCCGAGCCTCCGGATGCCACGTAGCCGTCGATCTCCCCTTCCAGGACAAGGCGGTCCGCCCCGTCCCGGGAAGCCCCCCCGGGGCCCCCCCGGGAATCCGGATGACGCGATACCGGGGAGCCCCGTCCTGCAGGCGATACCTCTCCTCCAGCCGCGACCCAAAGGCGCGGGCAAAATCCTCCCCGCCATCCAGCACCCCCACCCAACGCGTCGCTTCCGTCTCCCTGTCCGCCAGCAGGTGCGGCAGGATCCCCATACCCAGCAAGAGAAGAGGAGTCACCACAAGGGAGAGGAGAAAGGCCCTGCTCCGCACCTTCTGGACATACTCCCACCGCGCCACCGCCACGGTCTTCTTCACGGTCTTGCCCCCCCCTCCCCGCCCCCCGGCATGGGGCCCCCTTCCACCTCCCGGAGGAAGATCGCATGCAGGGACGGCTCCCTGATCTCGAATCGGCGTATCTCCAGACGCCTGTTCATCTGGTCCAGAATCAGGCGGGCGGGGAATCCCTCCCGGGGCTCGATCTCCGCACAGTTCCCGTGCAGGAGCACCCTGCGGACTCCGGGCATCTGCCGGAGGAACGAACCATCTCCCGCGAATTCGGCGTACACCGTGTCAGCCCCGCGGCTCCGCTTCACGTCCCGGATAGACCCGTCGAGGATATTGCGTCCCCGGTGGATCAGACAGATCCGGTCGCTCAGCCGCTCGGCCGCATCCATCTGATGCGTGGAATAGAGGATGGCTCGCCCCCGGTTCCGGAACTCGAGCATCGCTCCGGCAAACAGCTCCTGATTGACGGGGTCCAGCCCGCTGAAGGGCTCATCCAGCACAAGGAGGTCGGGATCGTGGAGGATCGCGGCGATGAACTGGACTTTCTGCTGGTTTCCCTTGGAGAACTCCTCCAGGCGGCGCCCCTGCTGGCCGTCCAGGCCGAAGTGCCGCATCCAGCGGGCCGATGCATCTGCCGCCCGCCGCGACGGCACCCCCCGCAGGGCGGCGCAGTAGCGGAGAATGTCGCCGACCCTGCTCTTCCGGTAGAGACCCCGCTCCTCCGGCACGTACCCGATGCGGTTCCGCACTCCGGGGTGGAACGGAAGACCGTCATACAAGACCCTCCCTGCATCGGGAAGCAGGATGCGGAGGACGATGCGCAGAGAAGTTGTCTTGCCTGCTCCGTTGGGGCCGAGGAGGCCGAGGATCTCGCCCCGCCGCGCCTCGAAGGAAACCCCGGCGAGCCCCACGGAGGAGGAGTAGGATTTGCGGAGGTTCTCTGCGAAGAGCATGGCGGGCCACCCCGCTTCCGGGAGCCCCCTCAGGGGGCGAGACGGTAGATCATCCGTGCGAAGGGAATCGTCTCGCGCACATGATCCAGGCCGCAGATCCAGGAAACGGTGCGCTCAATTCCCAGGCCGAACCCCGCATGAGGCACCGAGCCGAACCTGCGGAGGTCCAGATACCACTCGAAGGGAGCCTCCGGCAGACCGTGCTCCTTCAATCGGGCCCGGAGAACGTCCAGATCGTCCTCCCTCTGACTTCCGCCGATGATCTCGCCATACCCCTCCGGGGCCAGGACATCCACGGCCAGGGCAAGGTCCGGTCTCTCCGGGTCCCGTTTCATATAGAAGGCCTTGATGGCCGCCGGATAGCGATGCACCATCACCGGGCGGTCAAACTGCTCCGAGATGAGCGTTTCATCCGTTCCACCGAGGTCGTTCCCCCACGTGAACTCCACCCCCTTCCCGTGGAGCATCTCCACGGCCTCGTCGTAGGACATGCGGGGAAGGGGCTTCCGCACATTCTCCAGGTAGCGCGTGTTCCGCTCAAGGGTCCGGAGTTCGGCCTGCCGGTTCCGGAGGACCGACTGCACAACGTGCTCCAGGAACTCCTCCGCCAGCTCCATGTTGTCGTTCAGGTCGTTGAACGCAACCTCCGGCTCCACCATCCAGAATTCCGTCAGGTGCCGCCGCGTCTTGGACTTCTCCGCGCGGAACGTGGGTCCGAACACGTACACCTTCCCGAAGGCCATGGCGCCCGCCTCGGCGTAGAGCTGGCCCGACTGGGTGAGATACGCCTTCCCCAGGTCGAAGTACTCCGTCTCGAAGAGCGTGGAGGTTCCCTCGCACGCGGCGGGAGTGAACACGGGCGCATCGAACAGAACAAACCCGCGGCCGTCGAAGAACTCCCGGATCGCCCTGATAATCTCGTGCCGGATGCGGAGAATGGCGTGCTGCCTGCTTGAACGCACCCACAGATGGCGCCGGTCCATCAGAAACTCGATGCCGTGCTCCTTGGGAGTAATCGGGTAGTCCCTGGCCGTCTGGAGCACGGTCAGCGCGCGGACATCGAGCTCGAACCCCCCGGGGGCGCGCTCCTCCGCGCGAACGATACCCCTCATCACGAAGGAGGATTCCTGCGCGAGAAGGTCGTAGGTCTCAAAGACCTCGTCGGGCACCGCCCCGCGCGCCACCACTCCCTGCACCAGACCGGTGCCGTCGCGCATCACCAGAAAACGCACCCTGCCGCTCGAGCGCTTGTTGTAGAGCCAGCCGTGCAGGGAGACTTCCGTCCCCACATGACGCGCGCAATCTTCAATATACACCCGCTTCACTGTGAGCTCCTGAGGTTGGACCGTTGTCCGTGTCGCCGAATATACCAAACCGCGGGAACAGGGTCAAAAAAGAGGGCCCGGGCACTCAGCTCATCTCCAGCATGCGCCGGATCGGAACCAGCGCCCGCCCCAGAAGGTCCGGCGCCAGGGTGATCTCCGGAGACATATCCCGCATGCATCGGTAGAGCTTCTCCAGGGTATTGAGCTTCATGTACGGACAGTCATTGCAGGAGCAGGACGACTCCGGCGGCGCCGGAATATACCGGTTCGCGGGAGCCCGTTTCTCCATCTGATGGAGGATCCCCGGTTCGGTGGCCACAATGAAGGTGGCTGCCCGCGTCGTCTGGACGTGCGCGAGAAGGGCACTCGTGGATCCGATGAAGTCCGCCAGCCCCAGGACCGCTTCCCCGCATTCCGGGTGGGCTATCACCCGCGCTCCCGGATGTGCCGCCGCAAGGGCTTCCAGCTTCCCGGCGCTGAAGCTCTCGTGAACAATGCACGACCCGTCCCAGAGGAGCATCTCCCGGCCGGTCTTCCGCACAAGATACCGGCCGAGGTTCCGATCCGGGGAGAAGAGCACGGGGGTCCGGGGAGGAATCTTCCGGAGGATGGTTTCCGCGCTGCTGGACGTGCAGATGACATCGCTCGCGGCCTTCACCTCCGCGGAGCAGTTGATGTAGGTAACGGCCACGTGGTCGGGGTGCCGGGAGCGGAATTCCCTGAACGCCGGTGCCGGGCATCCTTCGGCCAGCGAGCAACCGGCCTGCAGGTCGGGGAGCAACACCCGCTTGCCGGGGCTCAGGATCTTTGCGGTCTCGGCCATGAAATGCACGCCCGCAAAAACGATGACCTCGGCGTCGGTCCGGGCGGCTTCGCGCGCCAGTTCCAGGCTGTCGCCCACGAAGTCCGCCACCTCCTGGATGTCGGGGACCTGGTAGTAGTGAGCCAGGATGACCGCCCGGCGGTCGTCCCGCAGCCGCCGTATCTCCGCCGGAAGGGCTCCGCGGGGGGGGTCCCCGGTGGCCGGATCTGTGTCCAGGTGCGTGATCATATCTTTTCAAGCTACGCCTTCGGGGCGGAAGATGCAATCACCTCATTCTGCGACTCCCGGAGCATGGTCCGCGCCGCTCCCAGGACGGTTTCCTCGTGGATGCCCCCCATCGTTCCGTCCTGGGACTCCACCGCGCGGTGACGCCCCCCCCGGGGGGCCCACTGGGCGGCACGCGTCGGCCCGAACAGGCTCAGGACCGGCGCTCCCGCCGCCGCAGCCACGTGCATGATCCCCGTATCGTTTGCCACGACAAGGGCCGCCATGCTCAGCACGGCCGCCACCTCCCGGACGGGCATTCCCTCCAGATACCAGCAGGGATCCGGAACGAGGGGCCGTATGTCGCTCATCGCCTCCGCGTCCATGGGTCCCCCCGTCACGGCCAGCACGACGGGGAACTCGGATCGGAGGCGAAGGCCCAGGGAGGCAAACCGCGCGGCAGGCCATCTGTTGGGCGGTTTCCCGGCTCCGGGGTGCAGCACCACCAGGCGGGCCTCGCGCGGAACATGCTCCCGCACACGGACGGAGGCCCGGGTCAACTCGCCGGGAGTGAACCCCATGCACAGGGACAGGTCCCGCATCTCCCCTACGAGCCCGCGCACGAGGTCCAGGTTCCTGAGAACCTGCGGCCGGTCGGGATCGCCCCGCCAGTCCAGGTCCCGCGGGGCATTGAAGAAGAAGGAAGAGGGGTTCTCCCGGCCCAGGAGACTTGCGGGCCCGATGCGGATACGGGCCCCCGAGAAGTACGCAAGAGCCCCGCTGGTGAAGCTGACCGAAACCGTGGCGGGAACAATGGCCGTATCAAAGTCCCGGGAGCGGAGATTCCTCAGGAAACGGATCAGCCGGAACGGGCGGGGAAGGGCTCCCTGCAGGAAGTCTTCCTTCCGATACAGCAGCACCTCATCGAGATACGGGTGGTGCAGCATGATCTCGTGGTTGGCGGATCCCGCCAGGAGGGTGATCCGGGCAGACGGGAATCCCGCCCGCAGCGCGCGCAACAGCGGAACCGCGCAGAGCATGTCGCCGAGCTGATTGTGCTGCCGCACGACGAGTATGGAGGACGGCCGATGGGAAGCCGGGTCGGGACAAGCCGGCGCGCCGAGGAGAAACCGCAGCGCCGAGGAGAGGACCTGCTTCAGCGTCGTTTCGAGCTTCTTCAACACCTGCCTGGGCCCTTCCTCTGCGGGCTCAGCCGCCCCGGGGCTCCCGGGGCTCCTGTTCCTCGATGTCCCGGAAGTCCGCGTCGCGCACATCCCGGAAGCCCGATGCGGAGTCCGCCCCCCTCGCAGGGGGTTTCGGAGCGGGGCCCCGGCGGGATCGGGTGAGGACTCTCATGAACCGCCACAGTGCATAACCGATCATGGCAACCAGCATGATCAGCAGCAGGCGCATTGTCATGGGGGGGCCTCAGCCGTTCGGTGTCGGGTTGTAGTACTCGACGGCCGCCCGGTGCGGACGAAACACCTCCCGGGCCAGGTTCTCAAAGTCCTGCTCCCGTCCCACAAAGTCGAGGGTTGAGGTATTCACAATGAGCAAGGGGGTGGACCGGTAGCGGAAGAAGAAGTAGTTGTATGCCTCGTTCAGGTCCCGGATGTAGGACTCCTCCATGTGGGACTCATACGGACGTCCCCGTTTGCGGATGTTCTGCATCAGGCGGGGGACGCCCGTCTGGAGGTAAACCACAAGGTCCGGTGTCGGGATGTTGTGCTGGATGCTCGCCACCAGGGTCTCATAGAGCTTCAGCTCCTCCTCCTCCAGGTTCAGGTACGCGAAAATCCTGTCCTTCTCGAAGATGTAGTCCGTCACCAGAAACCGGTGAAAGAGGTCCGCCTGAAAGAGCTCCTGCTGCTGTTTGTACCTGGTCAGGAGGAAGAAGATCTGCGTCTGGAAGGCATAGCGATCCGGATCCCTGTAGAAATCCTTCAGGAAGGGGTTCTCTTCGAACTTCTCCAGAACCACCTTGGCGCCCAGCCGTTCACCAAGCATCTTTGCCAGTGTGGTCTTACCCGCCCCGATCACACCCTCGATGGCGATGTGACGGAGGTCGGTCTGTTCAATCAGCGTATCCAGTGATTGCTGCGGGGGCACGGGACCTCCGGACGGCTGTGCTACAGAACGATGTGATGGGGCGCCTGGACCACTCTGGCCGGGTCACGGCAGGCGGCGGCAAGTTCCTCCACCGTGTGCCCGCTTACGGGGTGAACGACATCCGGGGCGATTTCCCTCAGGGGAACCAGAACGAACCTGCGCTGGGGAAGACCCGGATGGGGAACGGCAAGATCCTCTTCCTCGACGGCAAGACCTTCGTAGAGCAGGATGTCCAGGTCGATCTCCCGCGCCCCCCCTCTCCCGCGGTCCACCCGTCCAAGCCGGACCTCGATGTCCTTGATGGCCTCCAGCATCTCCCGGGGTTCGAGTTCTGTTTCCACCTGGACGCATGCGTTCAGGAACTTCCCCCCTCCCGCCCCCCCATGGGGCTCCGTCTCATAGACGGAGGAGGCCCTGAGGGGCCTGGTGCGGCGGACCATCCCCAGCTCCGCCGCCGCCTTCCGGAGCGCGCCCGCCCGATCTCCCAGGTTCGATCCCAGACCGAGGTATGCCGTGTAGGTTCTCATCTGGTCAGGGAAGTCTCCACCTCGATGTAGTCCACGACCCCCCGCACAGGGGGATGCGGCTTGCGCACGCGGACAATCACCCGTTCCACGGCGTGGAATTCGCCCAGGAGACCCCTGGCCACCGCATTTGCCAGGGCTTCAATCAGATGGTATTTCCTCTCCAGGAGGACCCGTTGAATGTACGCGTAGACCTTCTCGTAGTCAACGGTCTTCTTCAGCGAATCCGAGTCCGCCGCCGCGGAGAGGTCGCAGAACATCTCTACATCGCATTCGAACTTACCCCCCAGGGTCTGCTCGTCCGTCATCGCCCCATGATAGGCATAGAAGACGGCATTCCGCAAGCGGATGACGCCTGACGGGGTCATTGCGGGGCCGAGGATCTCTGAATCCTGGCCCAGGTGTCCCTGAGCGTCACGGTCCTGTTGAAGACGGGGAGATCCGCAGAGGAGTCATCGTCCACGCAGAAGTACCCCAGACGCTCGAACTGAAACCGGTCCTGGGACCGGGCGGCACCCAGCGCGGGTTCCACCCGGCAGCCCCGCAGTATCTGCAGAGAGGCGGGATGCACGAGCCTCTTCCAGTCCTCCCCCCCCGGGGTTTCCACGCTGAAGAGGCGGTCGTAGAGGCGCACTTCGGCCTCCCGCGCATGCCGCCCCGACACCCAGTGGATGGTCCCCCGCACCCGGCGTGACGCCTCCCCCCCCCCGCTCCGGCTGGCCGGATCGTAGGTGCAGAGAACCTCCGTCACCGCGCCTGTGGAGGGATCGCGCCGGACTCCCGTGCACCGCACGATGTAGGCGTAGCGCAGGCGGACCTCCGCCCCCGGGGACAGCCTGAAGTACTTCGGCGGGGGGTTCTCCCGGAAATCCTCCTCCTCGATCAGGAGCTCCCGCGAGAAGGGAACCCTGCGCATGCCCGCGGACGGATCCTCCGGGTTGTTGACTGCCTCCAGCTCCTCCACGACCCCCTCGGGGAAGTTCTCCACCACGAGCTTCAGCGGGCGGAGGACGGCCATCGCCCGGAGCGCGTGCCTGTTCAGGTCATCCCGGACGCAATCTTCCAGAAGCGCGACATCCGAGGTGCTTTCGTTGCGCGCCACGCCCACCCTCTCCGCAAACATGCGGATGGACGCCGGCGTATAGCCCCGCCTCCGGAGACCCGAAATCGTGGGCATCCGGGGATCGTCCCATCCCCGCACGACCCCTTCCTGAACAAGCTGGAGGAGTCTCCGCTTGCTCATCACCGTGTATGTGAGATTGAGGCGGGCAAACTCGATCTGCCGGGGGGAGCCGATATCCAGCTCCCCCAGGAACCAGTCGTAGAGGGGCTTGTGGTCCGCAAACTCCAGCGTGCAGATGGAATGGGTGATTCCTTCCAGAGCGTCGCTCTGCCCGTGCGCCCAGTCGTACATGGGGTAGATGCACCATGCATCCCCCGTCCGGTGGTGCACAGCCCGCAGGATCCGATACATGACCGGGTCCCGCAGGTTCAGGTTGGGAGAGCTCATGTCGATTTTCGCCCGCAGCGTGCGTGAGCCGTCCGGAAACTCGCCGGCGCGCATCCGCCGGAAGAGGTCCACGTTCTCGGAAGCACTCCTCTCCCGGAAGGGGCTGTTACGGCCCGGTGTGGTGAGCGTCCCGCGGTATTCGCGGATTTCGTCGGCCGTCAGGTCGCACACATACGCCTTCCCCTTCCGGGTGAGCCCTTCCGCCAGCTCGTAGAGCCGACCGAAGTAATCGGAGGCGTACATGAGCCGGTCGCCCCAGTCGAAACCCAGCCACCGGACATCCCGCTGGATGGACCTCACGTATTCGAGTTCCTCCTTCACGGGATTGGTGTCGTCAAAGCGGAGATTGCAGAGCCCCCCGTAGTCGCGTGCAAGCCCGAAGTTGAGGCAGATGGACTTCGCGTGTCCGATATGGAGGTACCCGTTCGGTTCCGGCGGAAATCGCGTGTGGACCAAACCTCCGCACCGGCCCGTCCGCATATCCTCTTCGATGATCTCCCGGATGAAATGGGGCCGTCCCCCCACGGGCCCGTCCGCGCTCGGGGGCCCGGGGGGCGGATCTGCGGGACGTGGCGTCATGAGATCGCCTCGATGGCTGAGTGGATTCTGCGCACTGTTTCCTCCCGGCCGAGAATGGCGAGAATGTCGTACAGCCCCGGACCGCCCCCCACGCCCGACACCGCAAGACGCAGCGGGTGAATCAGGTCCCCCGTTCCGATCCCCAGAAGTTCGGCGGTCCTCCGGAGAGCTCCCTCGAACTCCTCCGTGCCGGGCGCAGCCAGCCGGTCAAAGGCATCTGCCAGCGCCCGCAGCCGGTCCGGTGTCTCGCCCGTCCAGCGCTTCCGGACAGCCTCCTGGTCGAAGGATCCGGGAGGATGGAACAGGTATCCACCCTTCTCCGTGAAGTCCCGGATGAAAGTCACCCGATCCCTCATGGCGCGGACGATCGCCCGCAGGGTCTGATCCTCCGGATGCGGCCACCGGGGAAAATCGGCCTGCAGGTGCCTGCGCAGCATGGCAAGAACATCATCATCCCCCCTGCGACGCAGGTGCTGGAAGTTCAGCCAGTCCAGCTTCTCCACGTTGAACACCGCCCCCGCTTTCCCCACCCTATCCAGGTCGAACTCCCGGACCAGATCGTCCAGGGAGAAGATCTCCCTTTCGTCCCCCGGGTTCCATCCGAGCAGGGCGACGAAGTTCACCAGGGCTTCGGGCAGGTAGCCACGGGCCCTGTAGTCCTCCACGGCAACGTCTCCCTGCCTCTTGCTGAGCTTCGATTTGTCCGGGTTGAGAAGGAGCGGGAGATGGGCGAACGTGGGAGCCTCCCACCCGAAGGACTCATACAGGAGAAGATGCTTCGGGGTGCTGGATAGCCACTCTTCTCCCCGGATCACGTGGCTGACTCCCATGAGGCGGTCATCCACGACATTCGCCAGATGGTAGGTGGGAAAGCCGTCGGACTTCAGAAGCACCTGGTCATCCAGGAGGTCGCTGGAGAACTCCACCCGCCCCCGCACCAGATCGTCCAGGACGAGTCTCCGCCCTTCAGGCACCCGGAGCCGCACGACCGAGGGAGTCCCCGAGGCCAGACGCCTCCCGACCTCGCCGGGGTCCAGGTCCAGGGCCCGCCTGTCGTACTTCAGCGGAAGGCGCAGGCGCTCCTGTTCCTTCCGCATCCGCTCCAGCTCCTCGGGGGTGTCAAATGCGTGGTAGGCCGCTCCCTTCTCCACCAGGATCCGGGCATGTTCCCGGTAGAGCGTGAGCCGCTCCGATTGAACATATGGACCCCGATCTCCCCCCTTCCCCGGCCCCTCGTCATATGAGAGACCGGCCCAGCGGAGGGCCTCGATCAGGTTGGCCACCGCTCCTTCCACCAGACGGGAGCGGTCCGTATCCTCGATCCGGAGGATGAATGCCCCGGCGGCCCTTCTGGCGAAGAGGAAGTTGTAGAGCGCCGTCCGGAGGCCCCCCACATGGAGAAAACCCGTCGGACTGGGCGCGAACCGGACGCGTACCCCTGTCACCTTCCCTTCCAAGCGTGTGATGATCTGACGAATT
>JBAVEL010000044.1:0-7786 GCA_049587715.1 Bacteroidota bacterium | reverse complement strand
CCCTGGTGCTGCTCCACCGCCGGAGACCCCGTGCGGAGGCCCGCGGCGCGGCCCCATGAGCACCCGCCTGATCCACGGGCGAAACCCCGTCCTGGAGGCACTCCGGGCCGGAACCCGGCTCACCCGGATTCTCATCGCGGCAGGCTCCCACGGCGGTGTCGTGGAGGAAATCAGACGCCGGGCCGCTGCCGGGGGTGTCCGCATTGCGACGGCATCCCGGGAGGAAATGGAGGCCCTTGCGCCGGGAATCCTTTCCCAGGGTGTGGCAGCCGAGACAGCCCCGCGGGAGAAGCCCGACGCGGCCGACCTGCTCGCCAAGGCTGCCGGGAAGGGGGAGAAGCCGTTCCTCCTCCTCCTCGACGGCATTCAGGACCCCCGCAACCTGGGGGCCCTCGTCAGAACCGCCGAGTGCGCCGGAGCCCACGGGGTCGTCATCCCGCGCCATCACGCGGCTTCCGTCACGGACGCGGTTGTCAAATCCTCGGCGGGGGCCACCGAGCATCTCCCTGTTGCCGAGGTCACCAATCTGGTGCCCGTGATGGAATTCCTCCGGAACGAGGGAATCTGGATCGTGGGGCTGGACCCTCACGCCGGACGGGCATACGGTGAGCTGGACTACCGGATGCCCCTCGCGGTTGTGGTGGGGAGCGAGGGCAGGGGAATCAGGCGGCTCGTCCGGGAACGCTGCGACTATCTTGTGCGGATCCCCCTCCGGGGAAAGATCGGATCCCTGAATGCCTCCGTGGCCGGGGGTATCGTGCTGTTCGAAGTTGCGCGGACACGCTCGCTATCCGGATGAGGACTCCCCCCCGGCGGGGACATCCCGTGCAAGGCCGTACTTCTTCATCTTGTTGTACAGGTGGCTGCGCTGGATGGCCAGCACTTCGGCGGTATGGCTGATGTTCCAGCCGCACTCCTCCAGCCGCCGTCGGATGAACGCCGCTTCGGCTCTCTCCTTGAAATCCTGAAACGTCCCCCCCGTAGAGAGCAGATTCTCCGATTCCGGGGCACCTCCCGCCAGGCCCTGCGCCACTTCCTCTTCCCCGATGCCCTGCGCACGCGTCATGATGATGAGGCGTTCCACTATGTTCCGCAGCTCCCGGACATTGCCGCTCCATTCCATTGCCTGCAGCCGGCGCAGCGCACCGGGCCGGAACTCCCGGGCGGCCATCCCGTACCGCCGGCAGATCTCCTCCGTAAACGCGCCGACCAGGAGAGGGATATCCTCCCGCCGGTCGCGCAACGGTGGCACATGAATCGGAATCACGTTCAGCCGGTGAAAAAGATCCTCCCGGAAGGTCCCGGCGCGGATCGCCTCCGGCAGGCTCTTGTTGGTGGCTGCCAGCACGCGGACGGCCACCGGCAGGGGCCGGAGCCCCCCCACCCTCTCAATGCTCCCCTCCTCCAGCACCCGGAGCACTTTTGCCTGGGCATTGGGGCTCATATCCCCCACCTCGTCCAGGAAAATGGTGCCCCCATCCGCCTGCTCGAACTTCCCGACCCTCCGGGCGGTGGCTCCCGTGAAGGCCCCCTTCTCGTGGCCGAACAGCTCCGACTCGATCAGCTCGTTCGGAATGGCGGCGCAATTGACCTCCACCAGCGGCCGGTCCGCACGCCGGCTCTGTCTGTGCAGGGCCCGGGCCACCAGTTCTTTTCCCGTTCCGTTTTCCCCCGTGATCAGGACGCGGGCCTCCGTCGGAGCCACCCGCTCAATCAGGGCGCGCAGCTCACGCATCGGCCTGCTGTCTCCCAGCAGGACGCCCCGCCCCTCCGCCCCCTCCCTCAGCCGCCGGTACTCCGAGGAAAGGCGTTTCTGCTCCACGGCGTTCCGCGCCGCAATCAGCAGTTTTTCCCTGTCCAGCGGCTTCTGGAGAAAGTCGAACGCCCCCTTGCGCGTGGCCTCCACCGCCGTCTCGATGGTACCGTGTCCCGAGATCATGATGACGGGAAGGTCGGGGTGCTTCTCCCGGAGGACTTCCAGCACCTTGATCCCGTCCATCCCCGGCATCTTGATGTCCAGCAGGACAAGATCGAACCCCCCTGTGTCGGCCATGCGCAGGGCTGCGGGTCCGTCTTCGGCGGACTGCACGTCGAAGTGCGCGTACTCGAGGGTCATCCGGATGGATTCCCTGACTGCCTGCTCATCGTCCGCGACCAGCACGGATGTCATGGCGACTCCTCCTCCCGCGCGGGCGTGCGCGCCACCGCCCTTCCAAGGTGTTCCGAGGGAAGAGCCCTGCGGTCCGATCGCAGCGCCAGGGCGAAGCTCTGCCCGTCCCGATTGGCGCGCACGTCCCGCGCGTCGTACCGTTCACCCTCCACCATCCGGTCTTCACCCCACTCGATGAAGAAACCCAGCCGGTCCGCCGCTTCCGCCGATTCCGTCACCCAGGCGGCAAAGGCGGAGCCGAAGAAGTGTTGGAGTTTGTCCCTGTCGCCCGCGGGGGTGCGGGGGGAGTCTTCGTACAGACGCGTCGGCAGCGCCGCGACACGACGGCGGAAACCGGATTCCTCCTCCGGGCTGAGGGGAAGTGCCACGGGGAGCCCCAGAAGGGGTATTCTCACGGGAAGCCGATGATGATCCAGGGTGACCACCAGGCACAGGAAGAGGGCTTCATACACATTCCCCCAGGAAAGGCGCAGGGCATGCCGGAAGAGCAGGTCCACCGATCCCCTGTCTCCGAGGGTCCGGCGGGCGGAGGCAAACTCCTCCCCCGTCAGAAGATCCCTGAGCCGGGCCCCGTCCTGCAGAACCTTCGGAAAGACCAGGGGGGCAAAGAAGGCCACCGCTTCAGGACAGGCCTCCGGCTCCGGAAGACCGCCTCCCTGCGCCATTAGCGCCCCACCCTGAAGGAGGAGCCCTCCCGCAACCGGCAGCAGCGCCGGCGGGAACCGCAGGAAGGGGAGGTTCATGTCTGTATCACCCCGGTGCTCCAGCGGGGGATATCGGCGTTCTGAGACGCCAGGGCGATGCCCCGGGAGATCACCTGCCGCGTTTCTTCCGGACGGATAATCCCGTCCACCCACAGCCGGGCGGCTGCATAGTAGGGATCCGCCTCCTTTTCATAGCGGGATCGGATATCGGCAAGCAGTTCCCGCTGCCGGGCATCGGAAAGGCGTTCGCCCCCCTTTCCCATTGCCTGAAGGCGGATCCCCAGGAGGGTCTCGCTTGCCTGTTTTCCGCCCATCACGGCAATCTGCGCGCTGGGCCAGGCGAACAGGAACCGGGGGTCGTAGGCCCTGCCGCACATGGCATAGTTGCCGGCGCCGTAGCTGTTCCCCGCCACGATGGTGAATTTCGGGACGGCGGCGTTGGCCACGGCACTCACCATCTTGGCGCCGTCCTTGATGATGCCTGCATGCTCCGCCCGGCTTCCCACCATGAAGCCGGTGACATCCTGCAGGAAGACAAGGGGGATCAGCTTCTGGCTGCAGTTCATGATGAACCGGGCCGCCTTGTCGGCACTGTCGCTGTAGATGACCCCCCCCACCTGCATCTCCCCCTTTCTTGTCTTCACCACGGCGCGCTGGTTCGCCACGATTCCCACCGCCCACCCGTCCATCCGGCCATAGCCGGTGATCAGGGTGCGTCCGTATCCCGCCTTGTACTCGTCCATCTCCCCTCCGTCCAGCAGACGGGCGAGGACCTCGTACATGTCGTAGGGCTTGGAGCGCTCTGCAGGAAGGATGCCGTGGATCTCCTCCGGCGGGAACCGGCACGGGGCCGGATCCGCACGGTCGAACACAGCCGCCGGGCGGCGTCCCAGCTTCCCCACAATGCTGCGGATCTTTTCCAGACACTCGTCGTCGTTCGCCATCCGGTGATCCGTGACGCCGCTGATCTCGGAATGCACCGCGGCGCCCCCCAGTTCCTCGTTTCCGATCTCCTCGCCGATGGCTGCGCGGACCAGATGCGACCCCGCCAGGAAGACGCTCCCCGTTCCCTCGACAATCAACGCCTCGTCGCTCATGATGGGAAGGTAGGCCCCTCCCGCCACGCAGGGCCCCATGATCGCCGCAATCTGGGGGATGCCCAGGGACGACATGACCGCGTTGTTCCTGAAAATGCGCCCGAAATGGTCCCTGTCGGGGAAGATCTCGCTCTGGAGGGGAAGGAACACCCCCGCAGAGTCCACAAGGTACACGATGGGGAGCCGGTTCTCGATGGAGATCTCCTGCGCCCGCAGGTTCTTCCTGCAGGTGACGGGAAACCAGGCGCCTGCCTTGACGGTGGCGTCGTTCGCCACGACCACCACATCCCGGCCGGCAACGGAACCGATGCCGACGAGGGTTCCGGAGGAGGGGGCGCCCCCGTACTCTCCGTACATCTCGTACGCGGCCAGCAGCCCGATCTCCAGGAAGGAGCTCCCGGGATCCACCAGCCGGAGGATGCGCTCACGTGCAGTCCGCTTTCCCCTCTCGTGCTGCTTTGCGGCGGCGGCCGGTCCCCCCCCCAGCCGGACCGCTTCCTCCCGCATCCCCAGTTCCTCGATGGTTCTCCGGAGGTGTTCCTCGTTCCTCAGGAAGGCGGCCGTCCGCTCCGCCGGTGTGCCGATACGTGCCATACGCCTGTTCCCTAACGCCCCAACAGGTTGCGCGCGATGACCATCTTCTGCACCTCCGAGGTTCCCTCTCCGATTGTCATGAGCTTGACATCGCGGTAGAGCTTCTCCACGGGGAATTCCCTTGTGAAGCCGTATCCCCCGTGTATCTGAACAGCTTCATTGGCCGCGCGGACGGCGGCTTCGCTCGCAAAGTACTTGGCCGTGGCACCGGCCAGGTTGACGTCCTCTCCGCGGGTTTTCATCCATGCCGCCCTGTGGGTGAGCAGACGGGCCGCCTCTATATCGGTGGCCATCTCCGCCAGCTTCCACTGAATGGCCTGGAACTCCGCAATGGGCCTCCCGAACTGGATCCGCTCGCGGGCGTACCGCAGGCTTGCTTCCAGCGCTCCCTGTGCAATCCCCACGGAGAGGGCCGCGATCCCGATGCGCCCTCCGTCCAGGACTCTCAGGGCCTGCTTGAAACCCTCTCCCGGAACCCCGAGGAGGCTGTCTGCACCCACCCTCACATCCTGGAACACGAGGGAGGCGGTGTCGCTGGAACGCATCCCCAGCTTGTCCTCCTTCCTTCCCACCGCAAAGCCGGGGAGTCCTTTCTCCAGGATGAACGCCGAGACGCCCGCCTTGCCGCGCCCGGGATCGGTCACCGCCATCACCACGTAGGTCGAGGCCACGGATCCCTGGGTAATAAACGCTTTTGTGCCGGAGATGATCCAGCCGGCCCCGTCGCGCCGTGCCGTGGTCTTCATGGCGCCCGAATCGCTCCCCGATCCCGGCTCCGTCAAGGCCCAGGCTCCCAGCCTGCGTCCCGAAGCGAGGTCCGGAATGCAGGCCCGCTTCTGATCCTCGCTCCCGAAGAGCATGATGTGCCCCGCACAGAGGCTGTTGTGGGAGGCCACCGTCAGCGCCACCGACGGGTCCACCCGGGCCAGCTCCTCCACGATGAGGACCGCCTCCAGGTCCGTGAGCCCGGCTCCTTCCAGCTCCTGGGGCCATGTGATGCCCATGAAGCCCAGATCCGCGAGCTTCCTCACGACCTCGAAAGGAAACTCCCGGGTTTCGTCGTGCCGCATGGCCGCGGGGCGGAGATCCGTTTCCGCCACTCTCCGCGCCAGATCCCGCACGGCC
The DNA here is from genome assembly GCA_049587715.1 of Bacteroidota bacterium. Classification (GTDB taxonomy): domain Bacteria; phylum Bacteroidota; class Ignavibacteria; order UBA10030; family UBA6906; genus JBAVEL01. Next base: position 2,096 of record JBAVEL010000044.1, on the reverse strand, counting down.
CGCTGGCCTTCCGTCAGCGAGAAGTCGAGTCCGGTTCCCCTCTCTTCCGTTGCAGCCATCATGCCTCCCTTGGCATCCGGGACTGATGCGCGGTTCCCTCCCGGAAATCCCTTATCAGATCCTCCGCCAGATCATAGGGAGTGCCCCGGAGCGCGGCGACTCCCGAGATCCTCTGTTCCAGTATCGACTGCCGGTCGTCGCTCCAGAAATGCACCCGCAGGCGGTCCTCCACGAGCTCCCGCACACGGGCCGCCAGACGCTTCCTCCGCCTCCGGTCCAAGCGCCCCCCCCCGGCCAGGTGTGCCCGGTGACGGGATATCACGGAAGCCACCTCCCCGGTCCCGATTCCCTCCGATGCCACCGCCCGCACCACATCCACCTCCCACTCCCCCGGGGGACGGAGATGGAGGATCATCTTCAGGGACAGCACTGCCTGGTCCGCCCCGGCCCGATCGGCCTTGTTCAACACAAACACATCCGCGATCTCCATGAGGCCCGCCTTCATGGCCTGGATGGAATCACCCGATTCCGGCACCAGCACCACGACGGTGGTATCGGAGGCACCGGCGATGTCCAGTTCGGACTGCCCCACACCCACCGTCTCGAAAAGGATAAGCTGCCTGCCCGCCGCATCCAGAACATCCGCCGCCTCTTCCGCTTTCCTGCTGAGTCCTCCCAGACTCCCCCGTGACGCCATGCTGCGGATGAAGACACCATCGTCCAGCTCCACATCGGCCATCCGGACGCGATCCCCGAGAAGCGCCCCCCCCGTGAAAGGGCTCGTGGGATCCACCGCAATGATCCCCACGCTGAGCCCCTGCTCCCGGTAGTACCGGGCGAGACGATTGGCAAGGGTGCTCTTGCCCGCTCCCGGCGGTCCCGTGATTCCCACACGGTAGGCCCTGCCCGTTCCGTGGTAGATCGCGCGGAGGAACTCCTCCGCCCCCTCCCCCCCATCCTCCACAAGGGAAATCCCCCTGGCCATCGCCGCCCTGTCTCCCGCCAGCACCCGCTCCGGGAGGGATGCCCCGACCCGTCCCACGCTAGAGCTCCCTCCGGAAGTGCTCCACGGTCGCGCGCAGGCCTTCCTCCAGCGTCACCGAGGGCCGCCACCCCCGGGCCCGCTCCAGCTTGGCGGGATCCAGGAGGCTGCGGCGCTGCTCCCCCTGCTTGGCGGGCGCATGGCGTTCTTCCATGGCGGCGCCTGTCAGCCGGCGGAGGGCGCGGAAGAGGGTCTGCACGTCCGTCTCCACACCGGTCCCCACGTTGAAGCAGTCCGATCCGGAGGCATCCAGCGCAAGGACGTTCGCCCTCACGACATCCCCGACATAGACGTAGTCCCGCGTCTGCCCCCCGTCCCCGTTGATAAGGGCTTGCTCGTTGCGGAGCATGCGGGTGGTGAAGATGCAGACGACGCCCGCCTCGCCCTCGGGGTTCTGCCGGGGCCCGTACACGTTGGCGTAGCGCAGACTGATGAAGTCCAGCCCGTGGACCACCCGGTAGTAGTAGAGGTAGTGCTCCGTGGCCAGCTTCGCAATGCCGTAGGGAGAGATGGGGCGGGTGGGGTGGGTCTCATCCGCCGGGAACCGCTCCTGCTCGCCGTAGATGGCACCTCCACTGGAGGCAAAGATCACCTTCCGCAGCCCGGCCTCCAGCCCTGCCTGTATCAGGTGCAGAAAGCCAACCAGGTTGACGGATGCATCGTAGGCCGGATCCGCCACGGATCTCCGCACATCAATCTGGGCCGCGTGATGGCTGAGCACCTCGCATCGCTCGCCCGCCAGAGCGGAGCGCACCCCCTCGGCGTCCCGGAGGTCCACCCGGAGGAGCCGGACACCCGGCGGGACGTTGGATGCCCGGCCGGTACTGAGATTGTCCAGCACCACCACCTCGTGTCCCAGGCCCCGGTAGGCATCCACAATGTGGGAACCGATGAATCCCGCTCCCCCCGTAACCAGTACCTTCATGACGCATGCTCCTCAGAGTGTGCCGGTGACATACAGCCATCCCGTCCAGCCGTACAGCAGGGTCAGGCCGGCGAGCAGGGCGGCCGTGACGCGGTCGCGCAGAACCGCCGCGCCGGCGGATCCCCGCAG
>JBAVEL010000043.1:0-3151 GCA_049587715.1 Bacteroidota bacterium | reverse complement strand
GGGTTGGCAGGTCTACACTATCCCCTTCACCGTGACGGGCTTCACCGGCACCGTCACCAATGCCCGGCTCCGGTTTGCGTTCAACGGCCTTGCCGCCGCGGGGGATGTGTACTTCCTGGATGATGTGGCTCTCCGGCCGGCATCGGAGGTTGTGACTCCCCCTTCCATCACCTCCCACCCGGTGGAACAGACCGTGGGGGAGGGAGGCACGGCCACATTCTCGGTGGCCGCATCGGGGAGCCCGCCCCTGGCATACCAGTGGACCCGGAACGGAGCGGACATTCCGGGGGCGACGGCTGCCTCGTACACCACCCCCCCTGCCGCGCTCGCGGACCACGGGGCCGCATTCCGCTGCAGGGTTTCAAACCCAGCCGGAAGCGCCACCAGCAATCCCGCGTTGCTCTCCGTCACCCCGGCGGGAGAAGTGAACGTCCTGAAGAACCCCGGCTTCGAGAGCGGGACAACGGACTGGTCGTTCTATACCAACGGGACCGGGGGCTTCAGCTCCGTCTCCCCGGGATTCGAGGGAACCAGGGCGGCGCGGATGCTGCTGAACGCGACCGGCACGAACATCCAGCTCTACCAGTACGGCATCCCCCTGGAGGCGGGGGTGAGCTACACGCTCCGCTTTGCCGCCTACTCCACGGGGGGAAGGGACATGGCCGTTTCCATCGCGCGGCATGATGCCCCCTACACCAACTACGGACTCCAGGCCTTCGTCCCCAACCTCGGGACCGGCTGGCAGGAGTTTTCCGTGCAGTTTATCACGACGGGGTTCACGGGCACGGTTTCCAACGCCCGGCTCCGGTTCGCGTTCAACGGATATGCGGCCGCCGGGGATGTCTATTTCATGGACCATGTCCGGCTGGGGAAGACCGCCTCCGGACCGGTGGCGCCTCTCATCACGACCCACCCGGTGAACCAGACGGCGCCGGAGGGCGGAACGGCCACATTCCAGGTGGTCGCCACCGGCACCCCGCCCCTGACGTACCAGTGGCAGAAGAACGGTTCGGATATCCCCGGGGCCGCCTCCGCCGCCTACATCACCCCCCCCCTCTCTGCCGCCGACAACGGAGCCCTCTTCCGATGCCGGGTCACCAACAGCGCGGCATCGGTGATGAGCAACAGCGCGACACTCACGGTCACCCCGCCGCCGCCTCCCGGCACCAACTGGTGGAATCCGCTCTGGAGCTACCGCGTGAGGATCACGGCCGATCCGCTGGGTTACGAACGGAGCGAGAAACCGGCGGAGGCGCAGTTGAACTTCACCCAGCTCCTTGCCGCGGTGGGTGCGACGGGTGCCTTCAACCCTGCTTCCCTCCGCGTGATCGAGGTCTCTTCCCTGGAGGCGGTTCTGGATACCGCCGTCGCCTTCCAGTTCGACGAGGATCCGTCGTACCATGCTTCCACCAACGCCCTCGGGACACTGGTGTTCCTGATGAAGGGGACCACCCCTGCGGGCACCACACGGTATTTCGAAGTGTACTTCGACGTCGTGGGAACGACGTTCACTCCCCCGACGTTCCCCGCTCTGGTCAGCTACCAGGGGGAGGTGAACTACGAAGGGCAGCTCAGTTTCCGCATCAACTCGTCGCGGGCCACCTACTACTACCACAAGGAGGGGGCCGGATTCGCCAGCATGATCGACACTGACAGCAAGGACTGGATCGGCTACCATCCCACGGGGGGATATGCCGGGGAGTACCGCGGGATCCCGAACCTGGGCGACGTGTTCCACCCGGGATACACAAACGGGAGCAGCGTGCTGCAGGATCAGGGACCCCTGAAGGCGACGATCCGGTCCGTGAGCGACAACGGGCTGTGGGAGGGCATCTGGGAGATCCTTCCCTCCTACGCCCGGTTCACTCTCCGCCAGATGGGGGGAAGCTACTGGTTCCTCTACGAAGGAACTCCGGGAGGATCGTTCAATGTCGCCACGGACTACGTGGTGCGGTCGAGCGGGGCGAAGACTCCCGCCTCTCTCCTCTGGGCCGGGGACATGGCAGCCCCCGAGTGGGTCTATTTCGGGGACGCCGCCATGCGGCGCACGCTGTTTGTGGTGCACCACGAGAACGACGCGCAACCCGAGTACTACAGGGACGGGGACGGAGCCATGACGGTATTCGGATTCGGGAGGGACAATGTCCCCTGCTGTCCGAAGTACCTGAACACCGTGCCGCAACGATTCACCGTGGGTTTTGCCGAGGACTCGGCCTTCGCCCCGGCATCCCGGGCCATCAGCAATGCCTATCAGGATCTCGGTCTGGCGGTTTCTCCCCCCCAGGTGCGGCCGGCCGCCGCCCCTCCGGGCGGTGCCACGCCGGGTGCGATCGCGGCGGAGGGACATCCGGAGGCGTTTTCCCTGAAGCAGAACTTCCCCAACCCCTTTAATCCCTCTACGGAGATCCGCTACGAGATCCCCGAGGCCGCACATGTCACCCTCCGGGTCTATGACATGCTGGGGAGGGAAGTGGCCGCACTGGTGGACGCCCCGCAGCAGCCCGGACGCTACTCCGTGAGCCTGGAGGCGGGTCACCTGGCAAGCGGGGTGTACCTCTGCAGGATGCAGGCGGGCACCTTCACCTCGGTCAGGCGGCTCATGCTCCTCAGGTAGCCGGCCCTCCCTGTGAGCCCGCACGGCGGAGGGGCTGCCTCTTTTCACCTGAGGCGGCCCCTCCGCTTTGTTCCGGTGAGCCCACGCACGCGAGAAGGAGCCGGGAATTGCCGGCTGTCACCTTGTGTCGTTCTCCCTCCCGGAAAGTTCCCGGCACAGCTCCTTTTCTCTTTACTTCCCCCTTCCGGCTTACTATATTGAGCAGCGTCAGTTCCGCTTTCCACTTCCAGTCTTTCCTAAAGTCGGGTAGAGGCGCCACCGAGTTGCGAGAGTTCGTTCTTCTTTCTTCTTCATCCACCCAGCATTCCACCAGGAGGCATTCCATGGTTCCATCCGCACGTATTGCGCGAGGGTTCGGCCTTGTGGCGCTCGCGCTTCTCGTCCTTCTCCCCCCAGTGGGGGTACAGGCGCAGTGGCTCAACAACCCCCAGCCGGGGGAGGTATTCAAGGAGTTCACGAAGGTGATCAGCACGGGGAACGATGATTTCAGGGTCACCGATCCCAACACCACCCGGCCCGAGGCACGGGCCTTCCTCC
>JBAVEL010000042.1:0-37579 GCA_049587715.1 Bacteroidota bacterium | reverse complement strand
CGCGGAGTCCGCTCCCTTCGTGAGGGCCGCCCGGGCGCGCGGCGCATCCGTGCTCGTCTTTCCTGTGACCCGGATCGTTGAACCTGCATCGTGGACGGAGTGCGACGGCGCCCTGCGGCGCCTGGGCGAGTATGATGCGGTTGCCTTCGTCAGCGCCCACGGGGTCCGCGCCTTCTTCGACCGCTGCCGCAGGCTCGGCATTCCGCCTGCCGTCCTGGAGGGAAGACGGTATCCTGCCGTGGGGCCGGCCACCGCCCGGGAGATCGAGCGGGCGGGGCTGAAGGCGGAGCCCCTCCCCCCCGTGTTCACGGCCACGGCGCTGGCGGAATCCCTGGGGGCCTGGGCCGGATCCGGCCGGGGGTTCCTCCTCCCGCGTGGGGATCTGGGGCGCACGGATCTCGAGAGAGGGCTTGCGGCATCAGGAGCACGGACCGAGTCCATCGTGGTGTACAGGACCGTGCCGGCGGAGCCCCCGGATGCGGATGCGGTGTGTGACAGGCTCGCGCGGGGCGGGGTGGACGTTGTGGTGTTCGCGAGTCCCTCGGCCGTGGCGGCATTCCGGGGTCTCTGGAGAGGGCGCGCAGGGGGGCGGATGCCCGCGCGGATCGCCGTTCTCGGCCCCACCACGGCGGAGGCCGTCGTGGAGGCGGGGTGGGAGCCGTCCATCCGGCCCGCCCGGGCCACGATGGCGGATCTTCTGGAAACGATCGAAGACGTATGCAGGGAGGGCTGATGCAGAACGATCTCTTTCTCCGGGCATGCAGGAAGCAGCCGGTGGAACGGACCCCTGTCTGGATCATGCGCCAGGCGGGGCGCTATCTGCCCGAGTACCGGGCGGTCCGGCAGCGGGCGGACTTTCTGACGATGTGCCGGACGCCCGAGCTTGCGGCGGAAGTCACGCTCCTGCCGGTGGATCTGGTGGGTGTGGACGCGGCCATCATTTTCAGCGATATCCTGGTGCTCCCGGAGGCGATGGGGATGCCTCTGGAGATGCCCGAATCCCTGGGACCCCGGTTCCCGAGGCCGCTCCGGACAAGGGAGGATGTGGAGGCCCTCGCGGTGGCTGATCCGGAGAAATCCCTCCGCTACGTGACGGATGCCGTCGCCCTTGCCCGGCGGATGCTCGGGGGAAGGGTGCCTCTCATCGGCTTCTCCGGGTCCCCCTGGACCCTGGCTGCCTACATGGTGGAGGGCTCGGGGAGCGGGGACTTCCGGCATGCCAAGCGCATGATGCTGGAAGACCCTGTGACGATGAAGCTGCTTCTGGAGAAACTGAGCCTCTCGGTGCGGAACCACCTGGAGGCGCAGATTGCCGCGGGGGCCGATGCGGTGCAGGTGTTCGATACCTGGGGCGGGATCCTGGCCCCCGACCACTACCGTGCCTACTCTCTGGAATACCTCTCCCGTGTTGTGGCAAAACTGCAGAGGGGCGGCGCTCCCGTGATCGTCTTCTCGCGGGGAGCCAACCATGCTCTCGGAGAGATTGCCTCGATCGGGGCGGACGTTGTGGGTCTGGACTGGACGGTGGGGATAGACACGGCGCTCGAGGTCACCCGGGGGGCGGTGGCCCTGCAGGGCAACCTGGATCCCGCCGTGCTCTATGCCCCGGGCGAGGTCATCAGACGGGAGGTGATTTCGATCCTCAAGAAGTTCGGGAAGAGGCCCGGGCACGTCTTCAACCTCGGACACGGCATCCTTCCCGACGTGCCGGTGGAACACGCGCGGGTTCTTGTCCGGTCCGTTCAGGAGGAGAGCCGTGTCTTTCATGCCTGACGGGAGGTCCTCCGCAACGGCGGTGGTGCTCCTCCAGCTGGGGGGGCCGGACCGCCCGGAAAGCGTGGAGCCCTTCCTCCGTAATCTGTTCTCCGATCCTGACATCATCGACATGCCCGGGGCGTTCCTGTTCCGGAGGCGGCTGGCCCGGTGGATCGCCTCCCGGAGGGCCCCCGCCGTCAGGGAGTACTATCGCCGGATCGGGGGCGGATCCCCCCTGCGGAAGCTGACCCTGCGGCAGGCCCACGCCCTGGAGGCGGCGCTGGCTCCGCACCTTTGCGCGAGCGTCCATGTGGCGATGCGGTACTGGCATCCCATGACCGCCGAGACGGCCCGGCGTGTTGCCGACGAACGGCCGTCCCGCCTGGTGCTCCTCCCTCTCTATCCCCAATACTCCCGGACGACCACAGGTTCCTCCGTCCGGGAATGGCGCCGCGTGACCCGGGGGTGGGGCGAACGGATTCCAACCGTCCTGGTGGAGGAATATTGCGACCATCCACTGTATGTCCGGGCCCTGGTCCGGAACATCACCCGGGCTCTTCTGCGGGTACGGGAGTCCGAGCGTTCGTGCGTGCATCTTTTGTTCAGCGCGCATGGAACGCCTCTCAGCGTCGTGCGGGCGGGAGACCCCTACCAGGGACACGTCCGGAGAACCTACGAAGCCGTGTGCCGGGAGGGGGCCTTCGGCCTCTCCCACTCCCTCTGCTACCAGAGCAGGGTGGGTCCGCGGAAGTGGCTGGGACCTTCTCTGGAACATGAGATTGTCCGCCTCGCAGAGGAGGGGCGGACGCACCTCCTTGTGGTGCCGGTCTCGTTTGTCTCGGATCACAGCGAAACCCTCTGGGAGATCAATATGCAGATGAGGGCGGAGGCGGTCACCCGCGGCATCCGCCGCTTCGACATGATGCCCGCCCTCAATACGAATCCGCTCTTCATCGCGGCCCTGGCGGATTGCGTCCGGAGGGCGGCCTCATCATGAAGCGGGTCCTGGTGGCGGGGGGGGGGATTTCCGGGCTGGCCGCGGCCTGGTGGCTGCGGGAGGCCGGTCTGAGGGTGACCGTTCTGGAGCGCGACCCCGCCCCCGGCGGCACCATGAAGACGGTTCGGGAAGGGGGGTGGCTTGTCGAAACCGGTCCGAACAGCGCCCTCGAGACCACTCCCCTCATCGGCCGGTTGTGTGCCGGGGCGGGGGTGTCGGGACGCCGGATCTACCCGGACGCACGGGCGGAGCGCAGGTACATCCTGCGCGGAGGCCGCCTCCATCCCCTTCCGATGTCTCCCGGCGCCTTCCTGAGGAGCGGTCTCTGGTCGGTCCGGGGCAAGCTGCGCCTTCTGAAAGAGCCCTTCGTAGGCAGGGCTGTGGAGGAGGAATCGGTCGCCGCCTTCGTGGAGCGCCGGCTGGGAAGGGAGTTCCTGGAGTATGCGATTGATCCCTTTGTCGCCGGCGTGTATGCGGGGAACCCGCGGGATCTGAGCGTGCGATCCGCCTTCCCGAAGCTGTATGCGCTGGAGGCGAGGTACGGCGGTCTGATCATGGGTGCCGTACGCGGCAGGAAGGAACGCCGCAGGAGAAGGGAGAAGGCCAAGGATCGCGCGCGGCTCTTCTCCTTCGAGGGGGGGATGCAGGTTCTCCCCGACGCCCTGGCCGCCGGCCTGGGCGGGGATTTCCAGGGGGGGACGGAGGTGCGGGGCCTGGCCCGGAGGGATGCCGGATGGGAAGTGTCCTGGGTGCGGGACGGAACGGTGCAGAGCGAGGGCGCCGACGCGGTGGTTCTGGCGGTCCCGGCATTTGCCGCCGCCGCCCTGCTGGGGGTTCTGGACCCCGCGATGGGAGCTTCCCTGGAGGTCGTGGCCTATCCCCCCGTGGCTCAGGTTTTCCTGGGCTTCCCCGAGGACCGAATCGGCGTGCCGCTGGACGGTTTCGGCTTCCTCGTGCCGGCGAAGGAGGGGAGGAGGATCCTGGGGACCCTCTGGTCCTCGGCCCTGTTCCCGGGGCGCTCGCCCGCGGGTTTTGCCGCTCTGACCACGTTCGTCGGGGGGGGCCGCCAGCCCGCCCTGGCGGGGATGGGGGACGGGGAGCTCATCGACCTCGTGGTGACGGAGCTCGGCTCCATCATGGGCGTCCGGGGGGAACCCGCTTTTGCCCGGGTCATCCGGTGGGAGAGGGCCATCCCGCAGTATGCCGTGGGATACCACCGGTTGCTTGCCTCCTGCGACGCGTTTGAGGCCTCGCACCGTGGTGTGTTTCTGACCGGGAACTACCGCGGGGGCATCGCCGTGGGGGATTGCATCGCCTCGGGGATGAAGACGGCCGCCCGCGTGCTGGACGCCCTGGAGATTCCGCATCCGTACGGAGAAGACCCTGAACCCATTTCCGTGGAGAAAGACACATGAACCAGATCGTTCCCGGTTTTCCCCTCTCGCGCCTCCGGCGCACCCGCATGACGGAGACTCTCCGCGCCATGGTCCGCGAAACGGAGCTGTCCTGCTCCGACTTCATCGCCCCGCTCTTTGTGGTGCCCGGCCACGGAGTGCGCAAGGAGGTGTCCTCGATGCCGGGGGTCTGCCAGCTTTCGGTGGATCAGGCCGTCCGGGAATGCGCCGAGGTGCACGCCCTCGGGATCCCCGCCGTGATCCTGTTCGGCGTCCCGGAGAGCAAGGACGAGGCGGGCTCATCGGCGTATGACGACCTGGGAATCGTCCAGCAGGCCGTCCGGAAGGTGAAACAGGAAGTGCCGGGCCTGGTTGTCATCACCGATGTCTGCCTTTGCGAGTACACCTCCCACGGCCACTGCGGGATCGTGCGCGACGGGGTCATCCTGAACGACGAATCGGTCCAATTGCTGGCCCGGGAGGCTCTCTCGCACGCGCGCTCAGGCGCCGACATTGTGGCTCCCTCCGACATGTTCGACGGGCGCGTGCGCGCCATCCGGGCCATCCTGGATGAGAACGGGTTCCCGAACCTTCCCATCATGTCGTATGCGGCCAAGTACGCCTCCGGCTTCTACGGTCCCTTCCGCGAGGCGGCGGAAAGCACTCCGAAGTTCGGAGACCGCCGCTCGCACCAGATGGACCCGGCCAACGGCGACGAGGCCCTCCGGGAGGTCGCCCAGGATATTGCGGAGGGGGCCGATATCGTCATGGTGAAACCCGCCGTTCCGTACCTGGATGTGGTGTACCGGGTGAAGGAAAGATTCCGGATGCCCGTGGCCGCCTACAACGTGAGCGGGGAGTACTCCATGGTTCGCGCCGCCGCCCGGCTCGGATGGATTGACGAACAGCGGGTGATGATGGAGATGCTGACATGCATCAAGCGGGCCGGGGCGGATCTCATCCTGACGTACTTCGCCAGGGAGGCGGCCCGGGTGATCCGGTCGGAGCGATGAACACGCCATGAACAGTCCGCGATCCGATGCTCTGTTTCTCCGTGCCGGGGAGCTGATTCCCGGAGGGGTGAACTCTCCTGTGCGGGCCTTCCGCGCAGTGGGCGGCCGCCCGTTGTTCGTTGCCCGCGCATCCGGCGCCCGTCTGTGGGATGTGGATGGAAACGAATTCCTGGACTACGTGGGCTCCTGGGGCCCCATGATTCTGGGGCATGCCGATCCCCGGGTGGCGGCGGCGATTGCGGGCGCCGTGGAGGGCGGGACCAGCTTCGGGGCCCCCTGCCCGGCCGAAGTTGCCATGGCGGAGATGATCGTCTCCCTGGTTCCCTCGGTGGAGATGGTGCGGATGGTGAACTCGGGAACCGAGGCCACGATGAGCGCCCTGCGATTGGCCCGGGCCTGGACGGGCAGGGAGGCGGTCATCAAGTTCGACGGCTGCTACCACGGCCATGCGGACGCCTTTCTTGTCCGGGCGGGGTCGGGGGCCCTCACCCTGGGGGTCCCTGACAGCCCGGGAGTGCCCGCCGCCGTGGCCGGGGTCACATGGACGGCGCCCTACAACAACCTGGCCGCCGTGGAAGGGCTTGTGCGGGGCCGTCCGGGGGAGGTGGCCGCGGTGATCGTAGAGCCGGTGGCGGGAAACATGGGGTGTGTTCCCCCGTCCGGGGGGTTTCTGGGGGGCCTGCGGGATCTCTGCACGGCGGAGGGTATCATCCTTATTTTCGACGAGGTCATGACGGGTTTCCGGCTTGCCCGGGGAGGGGCGCAGGAGCTCTTCGGCGTCCGACCGGACCTGACGACCCTCGGCAAGATCATCGGCGGGGGACTCCCCGTGGGCGCCTACGGGGGGCGGCGGGACCTGATGCAGATGATGGCTCCCGCCGGCCCCGTGTATCAGGCGGGGACGCTTGCGGGAAACCCCGTTGCGATGGCCGCAGGGTTGCGCACGCTGGAGCTCCTCGTCCAGGACCCCTCGGCGTATGTTCGTCTGGAGGCCCTGGGCGCGGCGCTGGAGGGGGAGATGCGGGAAGCGGCGCGCGCCCTTCAGGTGCCGGTGACGGTCAACCGGGCGGGCTCCATGTTCACGGTCTTCTTCACCCGGGGGCCGGTGACGGACCACGCCTCTGCGGTCCATTCCGATACCGGGCGCTTTGCCTCGTACTTCCGTGCCATGCTGGACGAAGGGGTGTATTTCCCTCCCTCTCAGTTCGAGGCGGCCTTCCTTTCGCTGGCACATACCGAGGCGGATGTGGCGCGCACTGGGGAAGCGCACACGCGCTCCCTGCGGAGGGCCTTCCCCTGAGGAGGGCGGGGTGAGCCGCCGGTCAGGATGCCCGGAGAGCGGTGAGGATGTCGAGCCGCGCCGCCCGCGCCGCAGGCAGCACCCCTCCCAGGAGGCCCATGGTCAGGGCAAAGGCGAGGGAGGCGGCCGCGGCGAAGGGAGTGAGGGAGAAGCCGAAGGCCAGCTCTGCGAAGGTTCCGAAGTTCACCGTGGAGATCGTGAACATCTGCAGTCCCGAGGCGAGCAGAAGACCCGCGCCTCCCCCGACGAGGGCCAGGAGGGAGGACTCCACCAGAAAGGCGGCCAGGATGCTCCTCCGGGGGAACCCCAGGGCGCGCAGGGTTCCGATTTCCACCGTCCGGTGGGAGACGGCGGCGTACATGGTGATCATGGCTCCGATGACCGCCCCCGCGCTGAACCCGAATGTGATGACGAGCCCGAGCACCCTGATGAATATGGCCATGAAGCTGGACTGGCGCTCGTAGTAGTCCTTTTCCCGCTCGAGTCGGAGGGTGCGCAGGCGGTTGTCGGATTCCAGCAGACCCTCCAGCTCCGCGAGGGATCCGGGATCCCGCAGGCGGGCCGTCACAGAGGAGAAGACGCCGGGGCGGTTCAGCGCCCCGAGGAGCTCTTCCGCATCCCCCCAGATCTCCGACTCGAACCCGTTCCCGTCGGAGGCGAAGACCCCCACGATTCTCCAGGCATCGCCGCTGAACCGGACGGCGCGGCCAATGTCCGCCCCCTGGAAGCGCGTGTGTACGCTGGCTCCCACCGCAATCTCGCGCGATCCGGCCCGGAACCACCGCCCCGCCGTCAGGCGGACCCCGGGGCGGATCCCGGAGACTTCCGGCCCCACGCCGCGGACGTTGATGTTCCCCATGTCGCCCGAGGCGAGCTTTTCCATGTTGATGATGGTGACCACCTCCGCGGAAACCAGCGGCTTCCCTCCGGGCCCCGTCGCAAAGGCGGGAAGGGACCGTACGGTGTTGACAAGGTCCCGGTCGAGCCCGCTGATGAGTTCGCTGTCGGACCCCTTGCGGATCATGATGACGTTGCGCTCGTCCCCCGTGGCCACCAGGGTCTTCGTGATTCCGTCGGAAAGCATGAGGACGGCCGCAAACACGAACACGACGAGGGCGATCCCCATGGCGGTGAGCGCGGAGGTCAGCCTGCGGGTCAGGAGGCTGCGGAGGGTATAGGTCAGCGGAATCCGCATGGCTTCTGCTATCCTGTCTGCCGGAGGCCGTCGACAATGCGCGTGCGGGCGGCGCGCCAGACAGGGAGGGCCGCGGCTCCCAATCCGACCCCGAGCGCCGTGGCGGCGCCCAGCAGGAGTGTCGTGTCCGTCACGTCGAACACGGGGAACATGCCCGATGGAATCTGGGACGCAATGCCGCGAACCATGGGAAACATGAGGAGCAGGCCGAGCCCTCCCCCCAGTCCGGCGATGGCCAGTGACTCGCCCCCGATGAGGCCGGTGATGTGGCCGCGCGTGAAACCGATGGTCTTCAGAATGGCGTGCTCCCGCACCCTCTCGCGCGTCGTCATGACCATCGTATTCCCCAGCACGAGGAGAATCACCCCGATAATGACGAAGGAGACGAAGTTCATGGCGGTGATGATGGCGCCCGACATCGAAACGAAGCTCTGCTGGAATGCCGCTTCGGTTTCCGTCTTCGTTTCCGCCCGCGAGTTGGCAAAGAGGGCGTCCACGGCTGCGGCGACCCGCGCCGCCTCCGCGGGGTTCCGGATGGCCACGATATACCACCCCACGTTTCCCGCTCTTCCGGGGGATTCCCGCCGCAGCCGCTCATCCAGGGAAGCCCAGTGGAAGAGCATCTGGGTGGCGTCGGTTGTCTTGTCTCTCGGCCGGTACACCCCGCGGACGGTGAACTCGTACCTCCCGGGGTATATATCGCCCTCGATCGGCATGATGTCGCCCACCTTCAGCCCGTACTGCGCGGCGATCTTCTCTCCGATGACGCATGCGTTCCGTTCCGTCTTGAAGGCCTCCAACTCTCCGGGCAGGATCAGGAATTCCGGATAGATCTCCATGTAGGTTTCGGCGTCGACGGCCATGCGGGCAAAGAACTGGTTCTGGTCCCTGTACACACCCTGGAACCAGTTGGCGAAGGTCACGCGGGAGACACCCGGAATGCGCGCAATCTGATCCCTGTATGCGTAGGGAAGGGGGAAGATGAACGAGACCGCGTGGCGCACCACCAGCCGGTTGTTGGCGGAGCCCTCCACACCGGAATGCCAGGCGTCCACCACGGTGCGGAGCACCCCGAAGAACATGACGGCGATCGCGATGCCCAGGATCGTGAGCAGGGAACGGAGCTTGTGCCGCAGGATGTTGCGCAGAACCAGCGTGAGAATCCTCATGGATCAGGCCGTCAGCTCACCCTTGTCCAGATGCATGATGGTGTGCGCCCGTTCGGCGGCGCGCGGGTCATGGGTAACCATCACAATGGTCTTGCCGAATTCCTTGTTGAGGCGGTCCAGGAGCGTCATGATTTCCTCCGCCGACTTCTTGTCCAGATCTCCCGTCGGCTCGTCCGCCACCAGGATCGTGGGGTCCGTCACGATGGCGCGGGCGATGGCGACCCGCTGCTCCTGTCCCCCGGAAAGCTGTTTTGGATAGTGGTGCATCCGGTCTTTCAGACCCACGAGCGCGAGCGCCGTTTCCACATGGGACCGTTTCTCCGCCTTCGGAAGCCGGGTCAGAATCAGGGGAAGCTCCACGTTCTCGTAGGCGGTCATGACCGGGAGGAGATTGTAGAACTGGAAGACAAAACCCACGTGGCGTGCCCTCCAGGCGGCGAGCTGCGACTCGTTCAGGGACCCGATGTCGGTGCCTCCCACGATCACCCGTCCCTCGTCGGGCCTGTCGATGCCCGCGATCAGGTTCAGGAGGGTTGTCTTTCCCGATCCCGAAGGTCCCATAAGGCCCAGGAACTCCCCCGGGGGGACCGCCAGAGAGATGCCCGAAAGGACGGGGATCGTGATGCTGTCCCGCCGATAGGACTTCGAGATCCTGTGCACCTCGATGATGGGCTGCATGCGGAGGCTTCTCCCTACTTCTTCACGGTGACGGCCGAACCGGAGGTGATCCCGGGGACGGGGCGGGCCACCACGCGGTCCCCCTCCGCAAGGCCCTCCGTAATCTCCACAAGAGACCCCATCCGGCTCCCCGTCCGAACGGGGGTTTCCACGACCCTGTCCCCCTCCAGTCGCAGGACGATTTCCCGGCCGTTCCTCCGGACCACACTGCCCGCGGGTACTGCCAGCACGGGCCCCGCGGCCGCGGAGCGGGCCTTTCCCTCAGGGCCGAGAAAGGCCACCTTGGCGCTCATCTCGGGAAGAACCCTGTCATCCCTGTCCCGGAACCGCACCTTTGTGAGGACGGTGGCCTTGGCCCTGTCGGCTGTGGGGACGATCTTGTGCACGAAGCCCCGGTAGCGTCTGTCGGGATAGGCATCCAGCACGATCTCGCATTCCTGGCGCAGGGCAATGCGCGTGATGTTGGCCTCCGAGACGTCCGCCTCCACCTCCAGCGAAGACATGTCGGCGAGGGTGACCACCGTTCCGCGGGAGTTGGCGGAAGAGGCAAAGGGAGCCACAATTTCCCCCACGTTTGCATCCTTGGTGAGGACGGTTCCATCAAAGGGGGCGCGGATACGCGTGTTCTCCAGGGCGACCTCCGCGCCCCTGACAACCGCGCGCGCCGCCCCGATGGTCGCCTCCACCCTCCGGAACCGCGCATCGGCCGCATCCAGCTCGGCCCGGGAACTGAGGCCCGCAGCGAACATGGTTTGGTGCCGATCCAGGGTTCTGCGGGCATCCTCGAAATCGGCTTCCGCAAGGCCGAGCTGGGCCTGCGCCCCCTCCAGGGAGGCGGCGACGTCCGAGTCCTCCAGCCGGGCGATCACCTCGCCCCTCCGGACCTTGTCTCCCTCTTCCACCCCGAGGAACACCAGTCTTCCCGTGGCCTTGGATGCCACCGAGGCCTTCTGCTGAGCCACCACGTAGCCGCTGGCGGTCAGGACGGCGCCGGCCTGGGAGGGGTAGGTCAGGGCGGCCGCAGCCTCTTCCACCTCGGGGCGGGCGGAGAACCACCCGGAGCCCGCAAGGTAGAGCAGCAGGCACACCGCCGCGACTGCCGGAACGAGAAACACCCAGAGACGCTTCCGGGCACCTCCGGGGGAGGGCTGATGCTCCCTCCGGATGCGGAGGGAGGCCAGATCCCCGGAGCCGGTGTCTGTGTCCATGGCGGGTTTTCCAGATTGGGTGTGCTCGTCTCGCCAGGATAACAAAGAACAGGGCCCGGGGGTTCGTCCCGGACCCGTTCTTCATGCATCCTCCCCCTCAGGGTGCGGGAACCGGTTCCAGGGACTTCTCATAGGCCCATCGGATGAAGGGGAAACGAACGACAATGCGCCTTGCCACGGGCCGCATCGGTTTGGGAACGGGGCCGAACGTGATGCGCCCCTTCCCGCTCTGCTGGGGGGGGGGGAGGGGTTTCGCGTTGGGGGAGTTGAACATCGGCTCCCGCGTGTCGCGCTCCACGAGAAGTGTGGCGCCGTCGGGATAGGCGGCCTCCCTCCCCGGCGGGTAGGAATACACCGAGTAGATGCCGCTCCAGAGGGCAAAAGCGACCCAGAAAAGCGCCGCCAGGAGGGCAATGCCCAGGAGGGTGAAGAAGACCTTCACCGGTTCCTCCCCGAGAGTGTTACTTGCCGAAAGCCACCCAGCTTCCGTCCACGCCCGTGACGCGGCTGTCCCCCCAGGTTGCGACGCGGATGACGAAGCCGTCGCGGGAGATGTTCTCGGCTTTCACGGAAATGCGGATGTTGCCATCCTTGCCTGCCGCTCCGTCATATGCCGTCAGGCTCAGCATGACAGCGGGCTTCTCCTTGAAAGTGTCCGCAAATTTCACGTAGACGATATGCGAGCGCTGTCCGGAACCGCTGTTGAGGGTCCAGCCCTCGGAATTCACGTTCGCCTGGAAATCCCCCTTCTGGTGCATGTCCTGTGCGAAACCAGGCATGGCGACCAGCAGAAGGGCAAGAAGGGTAAGTGTCATGTTCCTCACGGGATACTCCTTATGTGGGTGGTGAATGAAACCTCACCAATATAGGACTTTCCGCCGGAAACGCAAGGCAGGATGGCTCATCCGGCTCTTCTCGCCGGCCCCCCGCTCCCGCACCCCGGAGGCCGCCGCGTGCCTTTGAGACCCTGCGCATCCAGCCGACAGACAGTGCGCGCGGCCCGGCGTCACCCCTTACTCCAACCTCCTGAACAACGTGCCGGAAGAAATCCAAGCAATCACGCAGGGGGTCTGACCCTACCACGGGGGAGTCCACCGTGTGCCCATGCCGGGCCCGAAAACGACCGCGTTGGCCAGCATCCGTTCCGCCCCCGGGAACGAAGAGCGGAAATTGGGCTGGCTCGCGAACAGGATAACCTGTCCCTTTCCCTGCTCCTCCACGGTGCACCAGGAGCTGAGCGCGAACGCGCGCCGCGCCTCGGGCCAGAGGAGACCCGATATCCTCAGGCTCTCTCCCGAAGCGAACCGCCCGACCGTCCGGACAGGGGGGTGCTGAGCCATGAGGGGTGTCCCTCCCGTCACCATGACCGGAAGGCGCGCTCCCATGCCGAACGTCAGCCAGTGTTCCGTATCCAGGTCCGCCCTCAGGATGGAGCCCTGGGGGCCGAACAGGCGGGCCATCTCATCCGCCTGCTGAAGCTCCTCCGGAGACTGGTCCCGCCGTTCCTTCCGCCCGGTGGAGGTGTCCGCCCCCCTGTATTCCCAGACCCCGAGGGACCCGATGTCGGGGCGGTCCGCCTCCATTTCATTCCTGGCCGCCCGCTCGTATTCTCCCAGTTTCATGAGGACCTGGGATCTGGGGCGGGCCCTCGAAAGCCCCACCGCCGAATCCGCACAGAACCGGGCCCCGCTCCCCAGGGCAATGAGGGTTCCCCCGGCCTCCACCCAGTCCCGGATTTTCCCGATGGCGGGCTTCCCGAGCGCCGCGGCGTATGCTCTCCCTTCCGGCAGGATCAGCACATTGTATATCGAGAGATCCAGTCCGCCTATCTGACCGATGTCCAGAAGAGAGGCCGGCACGCCCAGTTTCTGGTCCAGGAGATGCCAGGTCCAGCCCACGCTGGTGAACGAGGTGGAGCCTCCGGCCACGAGCGCGACCTTGGGCGCACGGAGAAGCTCCAGCTCCCGGCCCCCCAGGTCGGGGCCGGAGGCCCCGCGCCCGGAGTGCACCCCCTCGGCGGTTACCCCGTGCATCCGGCACACCGAGTCGAGGAGAGCAGCCAGATGCTCTCCGTTGGACCGGACGGGCATGAAGACGGTCCCGCGGGGGAAGGCCCTGGCCTCCACATCCAGCGCCTTCCGGGCGGCGTGCATCCGGACGCCCGCCCCGAGGAGATCCACCGCCGCCCGCAGACCCGGTTCGTTTGTGGCATCCAGCAGAAAGCCCTGTCGGGGAGAGGGATGGATGAGCCCGCCGCTCCGGTTGGGAGGCGTCCAGGGGGAAAGAGGCACGCCCGGCACTCCCTCCGCCTCGCAGGCGTCGAGGGCGTAGGCCTCGAGGAGGGACCAGGAGGTGACCTCATACAGCCGGCTCCCGCGGTTCTTGAGGAGCTCGCGTCTCTCCTCCACGAGGAAGCTGTCGGGGAGTCGTTGATCGAATCCCAGAATGGTCTGGATGAGGAACCCCTGCGGCTGGTTCGCCGGGATCACGATCGTCCCCGGGGAAAACTCCCTCGCCCAGGCACGGGTGTCGTAGTAGCCGCGTGCGGTCTGCCGGAAGCCCCGGGAGGAGGTGAAGACCTCCACCTCCTGTCTCCGCAGGATGTCGCAGAGGCGCGCCGCGCGGTCCGGGTGTTCTCCGGGAGCCACAAGGAACGCGCGCGGCGCTCCCCCCCCGAACCGCTCCACCGCCTGTTTCCTGTGTTCGTGGTAATGGCGGAGCAGGCCCTCCCGGTTCCGGAGCGCCGTCCCCACATTGGCCATGCTGCTGATGTACTGGTGTTCCACGGTCTCTCCGTAGGACAGGATGCTTCCGTCGTGGCGACTGACCGACCCGACGATGCCTGCCTGTTCGTAGAGAATGCCCACCGCCCCGGCGAAGAGGGGCCAGGAGGACCCGTAGCCCGGGAACCACTCCTCGTTCCATTCACGCGTGTAGTATGCCCACCCCCTCTCGTCGAATGCCCCGGCCTGATCGGAGGCGAAGGTCTCCCACCATCGGCGAAGGGCCGGCGTGAGGAAGAGGTTGAAAGGGGCGCGGGCCGGGGAGAAGAGGTACGTGTCCCACTGCCCCATCTCGTGCGCGTCCACGACCACCTGCGGATGCCATTCCACAAGGGCGTGCATGCGCGCCCTCGACTCGGGGAGCTCCAGGGTGAACCAATCCCGGTTCATGTCGAAGAGATAGTGATTGCCCCTCCCCCAGGGCCAGAACCCCCCCTTCTGGAGGCTCTGTCCGTCGGCATGCGGGACGGCGGATGAGAAGGACTCGATCTGGGCGAGGTACCGCTCCCGTCCGTCGGGATTCTGGATCGGATCCACGATGATGATCATGTCCCGCCGGACGGCCCTGGTCAGGGAGTCTTCCCCTGCGGCCAGATGATACAGAACGGCCAGGGAGGCGTCCACTCCCGAGAGCTCGTCTCCATGGATGGAATAGGCGAGCCACACGCACACGGGGGTCTTCCGGATGAGGTCCCGGGCCCGTTCCTCCGACATCGTGCGGGGGTCCGCCAGGGCCGCCAGGTCGGCCTTGATCCGCGGGAGATCCGCCATATTGGCTTCGTCGGTGACCAGAACATAGGTCAGGGGCCGCCCTTCGTATGTGGGCTCGGACATGCGGAAGGACCGGACGCGGCCCGTGGCCGCCTCCAGAGCCCGGATATACTCCAGGACCTTCCCGTGCCGCACCGGCCTCTCCCCGAGCGGATGTCCCAGGATGCTGTCGGGAGGAGGGATGCGGGGATCCACGGGGCCTGTGCGGAGGATGGGTCCGGGGGAGGAGCCATGGAACCGCACGGGCCGGTCGGAAGCGTCCCCCCGGGGAGGGGCCGCCAGGAAAAAGAAAAGGAGTGCTGGAAGAAGAATCTTGTACACGGGAGGCCTCCGGATTGATGCAAATGGGAAGGTAGGCCAAAAGGCCCACATGCGCAACCCCAAGAAGTCGGCCGTCCCGGAATACTGCAACAGGATCCCTTGACTTCCATCCCGAACAACCCCTTCTTCAACCATGGTATTCCCGATAAGCGATGACAGAGCCGCCGCGGGCGAAACGCCCGCATGAAACCCCGCGGGGGTTTTCGGTGTTTTCAGTGAACAAGACAATATCCCTGAATCCGATGCGCAAACTCGCCCTTCTCATCCTCCTCCTTACCCTGCCCGTGCTCCGCGCCTCCGCTCAGGCCGTCGTCTCCGGCATCGTGCGCGACGAGGTGACGGGTGAGCCTCTTCCCGCGGTCAACGTCCAGATCCTGGGGACCCTTCGTGGCGCGGGAACCGATGCCTCGGGCAGGTTCTCCATCGAGGGGGTCGAGCCCGGCAGCTATGCCCTCCGTGCGAGCCTCGTGGGGTACGCCTCGCGGATCGTCCCCGACGTGGTGGTGGGGACGGGGCGGCCCCCCGATCTTGTTGTGGAACTGACCCCGGTCGAGCTCACACTCGGGGAGGTGGAGGTGACGGGAACCTACTTCAGGAAGTCCCCCGATGCCCCGGTCAGCATCCAGCGTCTCTCCTATGAGGAGATCCGGCGGTCTCCCGGCGGTTTTGAGGACGTCCTCCGGGCGATCTCGATTCTCCCCGGAGTGGCCCAGCCGGAGCCGGGGAGAAACGACCTCGTGGTGAGAGGCGGCGCCCCCGGAGAGAACCTGTTCATCCTGGACGGATTCGAAGTGGCCAACATCAATCATTTCGGGACACAGGGATCGGGCGGCGGACCCCTCAGCTACATCAACCTGGACTTCGTGCGCGAGACCGCCTTCTCCACGGGGGGATTCGGCGTACGGTACGGAGACCGCCTCTCCTCCGTTCTCTCCATCGATCTCCGGGAGGGGAGGTCCGACCGGCTGGGGGGCAAGGCCACGCTGTCGGCCACGCAGTTCGGGCTTAACCTGGAGGGCCCTCTGGAGGGTTCCGGCAGCTACTCGTTCTCCGCGCGGCGGAGCTATCTGGACTTCATATTCAAGGCGGCCGGATTCGGGTTTGTCCCCGAATACTGGGATTTCTACGGTCGCGCGTCCTACCCCCTGGGAGAGAGAGACCGGCTTACCGTTCTGGGGATCGGCGCCCTGAATGACGTCTCCTTCTTCAACGATGACGCAGACCAGCGGTTCGAGAATTCACGCGTCCTGGGGACGGATCAACGCCAGGCATTGGTGGGGGTTTCCTGGCGGCGGCTGCTCCCCCGGGGTGTCCTCACCGCATCGGTGAGCTACAATGGAATCCGGTACAACGGCGTGCAGCGGGACAGCACCCTCCGCCCCCTCTTTACCAACGTCTCCACGGAGGGCGAATGGAGGGCGCGGGGGGAGGTTGTGCTCCAGCCCGGAGCCGGAACGGAGGTTTCCTTCGGAGGGTCGCTGAAGCGTGCCTCGCTGGATGCGGCGATCGGGCTCCCGGGATTCGTCTCTTCCTTCGGGGACTCCATCGGCTTCACGGAGAGGACCGTGGAGGGGGCAGGACTCAAGGCCGGCCTCTTCGTTCAGGCATCCCAGCGGGTGTTGGGCGGAGTCATCCTGACAGGAGGTCTCCGGGCGGATGTGGTTGATCTGACCGAAACCAGCGTAAGCGTCGGGCCCCGGGTCTCCGCCTCCGTGGCCCTGGGAGACCGCACGACGATGAATGCCGCAGCCGGCGTCTATCATCAGACCCCCGCCTTTCTCTGGCTGGCGGGGAATACGGCGAACGGCTCTCTTTCACCGATCAGGGCGGACCAGTATGTCCTGGGGGTGGAACATCTGGTCCGCCCCGATCTGAAGCTGCGCCTGGAGGGGTACCTGAAGCGCTACCGTGCATACCCCGCCAGTCTGGACAGACCCTACCTCGTGCTCGCCAACACGGGCGCGGGATTCGGCGGCTCCGAGGAGAACTTCGGCTCCTACGGGCTGGACCGGCTGGGGAGCGGGGGGAGGGGGATGGCCCGGGGGTTGGAACTGCTGCTCCAGAAGAAGTACTCCGAGATTCCCGTGTACGGTCTTCTGAGCGTCACCTGGGGGCGGTCTCTGTTTGCCGCCCTGGACGGAGTGGAACGGCCGGGAGCATTCGACCAGGAATGGATTGCCAACCTGAGCGGAGGGTACAAGCCCGATGAGAGGTGGGAATACAGCATGCGATTCCGGTTCGCCACGGGCAGGCCCTTCACCCCGTTTGGGAGCGACGGAACACAGGACCCGGCCGCCTACAATTCCGGCCGCCTCGGAAGCGCCTATGCCCTGGATCTCCGGGTGGATCGGAGGTGGAACTTCGCACGGTGGGGTCTCATCGTGTATCTGGACGTCCAGAACGTCACCAACAACCGGATGACCGGGCGCGTGCGGTGGAATGCCCGCGAAGGGAAGGTGGAGACCGATGAGAGCGCCATCGGGATTCTTCCTTCCATCGGTGTGAGCGCCGAGTTCTGAGCGAGCCCTTCCGGTTTGCTTTTTCCCTCCGGGCGGGGTAGCTTGGAGGAAAGACCCCATCGACCCGTGCCTGCCCTCCTCCTCTGCATACCCTTCCTGCTGCAGGGCGCCTTCTCCCCTCCCCGTCAGGCCGGGTTTCCCGGGTTCGAGCTCGTGGAGAGCGTGCCCGTGGAGACCGGCCTGGACAACGGCCACATCCGGAACACCCCCGAGGTCTGGAGAGAAATGATCGGCGGAGCGCGGCGCACGCTCGAGGTGGAGCAGTTCTACATCTCCTCACGACCCGGTACCGCGTTCGACAGCGTCCTCGGGGAGGTCCGCCGGGCCGCCCTGCGCGGCGTGCGCGTGCGGATTCTGGTGGACGGGAGGATGTATCGCACCTATCCCGCGGATGTGGATTCCCTGGGACGCTCGACCAACATCGCCGTACGCGTCCTTCCGCACAGCCGTCTGTCGGGCGGGACGCAGCATGCCAAGTTCTTCGTCGTGGACGGAGAAGAGGTCTTCCTGGGGAGTCAGAACTTCGACTGGAGGGCGCTGGATCACATCCACGAACTCGGCCTGAGGGTGCGGGACCTGCGGGCGGCCGGGTGGTATGGCGCCATCTTCGAGACCGACTGGCGCCTGGCGGACACCTCGGGCAACCCGGCGCCGCCTCCTCCGCCGGAACGGGTGTCTTTTTCGGACCTGACCCTCCCCGGCATACCCTCCGACAGCCTGGTGTTCAGCCCCACGGGCAGTCCCAGGCATCTCATACCCCACCCCGGGGGCTGGGACGAGCCGGCGATTGTCCGCCTTCTCGATGAAGCCCGGCGGGATGTGTGCATGCATTTTCTGACGTTCTCTCCGCTCGTGCGCGGAGGATCCCGCTATGATGCTCTCGCGGGGGCCATGCGAAGGGCCGCTGCCCCCGGGGTGTGATGGTCCGTCTCATTGTTTCCGACTGGCAGAAGGCCACACCCTCGGAGCCGGCCCTCCAGGAGCTTGCCGCCGTGCGGGGGATAGGGGTGCGGTTCATGGTGATTCCCGAATGGTCGGGGGGGAGGATACCCTATGCCCGCACCGTCCACTGCAAGTTCGTTGTTGCCGACGGAACCCGGCTCTGGCTGGGGAGCAGCAACGGGGAGCGGAGCTATTTCCATGCCTCCCGCAATACGGGCATGGCCGTCCGGAGCCCGCGGATGGGGCGACTGGTGCGTGCATTCTTCCTCCGGAGCTGGGAGAGCTCCTATGCGGAGCCGGTCGTGCCCGGCCGCCGTTCCGCACCCCGGGAGCACGGGGGGGAGTAAGGTGGCGTCCCTGCCCTCGGCATCCGGTCTTCCCGTGGAAGGAGTTCTGCCGGCGCTCCGGGACTGCCTTGCCCTGGATGAATGTGCCGTCCTCAGGGCCGAGACGGGCGCCGGGAAGACCACCCGGGTCCCGCTCTCCCTCATGAACGAGCCATGGCTGGCAGGCCGGCGGATTCTGATGCTGGAGCCGCGCCGGCTGGCGGCCATACGGGCGGCCTCCTACATGGCCCGGCTGCTGGGGGAGGAAGCGGGGGCATCGGTGGGATACAGAATCCGCGGCGAGAGCCGCGTCGGACCCCGCACACGGGTTGAAGTGCTCACCGAAGGGATCCTGACAAGGATGATCCAGGAGGACCGGTGCCTGTCGGGCACCGGCGCCGTCATCTTCGACGAGTTCCACGAGCGGAGCATCCATGCCGATCTCGGGCTTGCGCTGAGTCTGGCAGTCAGGGGACGGGAACGTCCCGATCTGCGGATTCTCGTGATGTCGGCCACGCTCCGGGGTGAACCCCTGGCGGACCTCATGGGGGGTGCCCGGATGCTGGATTGCCCCGGGCGGCTCTTCCCCGTGGAGATCCATTACGAGCGGGTCCCGCCCCCTCCGGAGGTGGAATCCCTTGTCGCAAAGAAGATCCGCACCGCGCTGCGGGAAAAGGAGGGGGACCTCCTTGTGTTTCTCCCGGGAAGAAGGGAGATCGAGCGTGTGAGGGGGCTTCTGGAGGAGGAGGGGGGCCGGGAGCTCTTCCGCATCTGCATCCTGCACGGCGCCATGGATCCCTCCCTCCAGCAGGACGCGCTCGCACCCGCCCCTGCGGGCGTGCGGAAGGTTGTTCTCTCCACCTCCGTTGCGGAGACAAGCCTCACCATCGAGGGGATCCGCGTGGTGATCGATTCGGGTCTCTCCCGGATCTCCCGTTTTGACCCCCGCAGGGGAATGGCGGGGCTGGTCACGGTGCCCGTCTCCCGGGCCTCTGCCGAGCAACGGGCGGGGCGGGCGGGGCGTCTGGCGCCGGGGGTCTGTTACCGGCTCTGGACCGAGGCGGAGCATGCCCTCCATCCCGATGCCCATCCCCCCGAAATCATGCAGGCGGATCTTGCCGTACTGGCTCTTGAAACGGCCTGCTGGGAAGGGGGCGGGGGAGGGGAGCTTCGCTTCCCGGATGCTCCGTCCCCGGCGCAACTGGCCCGTGCACGGGAGCTCTTGTCTGAGCTTGGCGCTCTCGATCACACCGGGGGCATCACCTCCGACGGGCGCGCCATGGCCCGCATCGCTGCGCATCCCCGGCTTGCCCGCATGCTCATGCAGGCCGCCCCGGCGGGCCTGGGTCCGCTGGCATGCGACGTGGCCGCCCTCCTGTCGGACCGGGACATCCTGCCGGGGGGGATGGAGAGGGACATTGATCTGGTGACGCGTCTGGAGCTTCTTTCCAGCGGCGGGGAAGACAGGCGGGCGCCGCTCCACAGGGTGCGGGAGGAGTCCCGCCGGCTCCGCCGCTTGATGGGGGTGGGAGACACCCCTCAGTCCCCGCATCAGGCGGGGTTTCTGCTGGCGTTCGCCTATCCCGACCGGATTGCAGGACGGATGGGGGGCCGGATGCGCCTGTCGGGAGGGCCCGAGGTGCTGCTTCCCCGCGGGAGTCCATTGGAGAGGAGCGCCTTTCTTGCAGTGCCCGAAGTGGACGGCGCGGGAAGGCGGGTCAAGGCTTTCCTGGCTGCTTCCCTTGAGGAAGCGGATCTCCGCTCTGCCCTTGCCGGCAGGATCACATGTGCCGACGAGATTGCCTGGATTGAATCGGAGCAGCGCGTCGCGGCCCGCCGTGTGGAACGCTTGGGGAGCCTCATCCTCTCGGAATCACCCCTCGGGGCGGGAGCCCCGGGCGTTGTGGGGGAGCTCCTGGCGGCTGTCCGCCGCAGGGGTCTTACGTGTCTTCCCTGGACGGCGGCGGCGCGTGAGGTCCGGGCCCGGAGCGAATGGGCCAGAGCGCGCATCTCTGGCGGCCTCTCATGGCCGGATCTCTCCGAAGAAACCCTTCTCTCTTCCCTGGGGGAATGGTTGACCCCTCATTGCCCGGGCTTCACCCGGCTGGCGCAATTGCAGGGACTTGATCTGCATGCGATTCTGAGAGCCCGTCTCGGCGCCGCCCGGCTGAAGGAGATGGATCGGACGGCCCCCCCGAAGATCCGTCTTCCCTCGGGGGTGCTTGCGCCTGTGGGCTACGAAACCGGTCGGCCCGTCCTGTCGGTGCGCCTCCAGCAGATGCTCGGTCAGACCGAGACCCCGACGGTCGGCGGGGAGAGGGTGTTGATCCAACTTCTCTCCCCCTCGGGTCGGCCCCTGGCGGTGACGCGGGATTTGAAGAGCTTCTGGGCTGGGGCGTATCCCGGGGTCCGGAAGGAAATGCGGGGGAGATATCCGAAGCACTTCTGGCCCGAGGATCCGCTCCGCGCCGCACCCCCGGTCAGAAAAGGAACTCGCTGAGGAGTGCTCAGCCGGCCGCCAGCCGGGCCTCCAGAGACGCCAGGTCCTGGGGTGTGTCCACGTCCAGGAGGATCTCCTCGTGGCAGGTGCTGACCGTGGCCGCTCCGAGCCGGTGCAGGCAGTCCCTGAGTGTGACCCCCTCCGGCTCCGCCAGGATCGCGGGGATCACCCCCGAGGCCACAAAAACCGGGTGGCCCCTTCTGCCCCGCCAGAGGGGGATCCGCACCCGTCCGCTCCCCTCCAGCAGCAGCCGGTACACATCGGGCGGCACCCGGGGGATGTCTGCGGGGAGAATGAAGCAGGCGTCCGCCCGCACATGCTCGAGCCCGATCCGGACCGAGGAGAACATCCCCCGTGCGGGGTTCTCGTTCCGCACAAGGATCACGTCCGGGACCTCTCCCAGGATGCGTTCCAGTTCACCGAAGGAGAACCCCCCGACCACGATGACCCTTCGGCAGAAGGGGCGCATTCCCTCGAGGGCATGGAGGAGGATGGGTTTCCCCCCCAATCTCATGGCCGGCTTGAAAGCCCCCGCCCGGGAGGAGGACCCGGCGGCGAGGAGAATCCCTTCGCAGGCAGGACGGGTTTCAGCGTCGTTCACGGGTCTGTTTCGCGTGCGCGGAACCAGGGCTCCAGACGTCGCACCATGGGACCATCCGGCCGGATGCCCCTCCGGACGGCGACGAGCTCCGCCGTGATGCTGACGGCTATCTCCTCGGGGCTCACGGCTCCGATCGCGAGACCCACCGGTGCGTGCACACGCCTGAGATCCCCCAGGGGGGTGCCCCTCTGCAGGAGGCGCTCGAATGTCGCAGAGACCTTTCGCTCGCTTCCTATCATCCCGATGTAGCGCGCGGGAGTGCGGAGTGCCGTCTCCAGGAGCGCGGCATCGAAGGAGTGCCCCCGTGTGACAATGACGAGAAAGGATCCCTGCCCCACCCGGAGATGATCCCACACGCGCTCCCAGGGGGCGCAGACCGTCCGGAAGGCCTCGGGGAACCGGCCGGGGAGGGAGAATTCCTTCCGATCGTCGGCCACGCTGACCCGGAATCCCGCGTGCGCCGCGCTCCGCACCAGGCAGCGGGACACATGTCCTCCCCCGAAGACGAACAGATCGTGATGCGGCGTCACGGGCTCCAGAACGAGGGTCACCCCCTCCCCCTGCACACGCAAGGGGCGTCCTTCCTGCAGGTTCCTGGAAGACCCTTCTTCCGGAATCCGGATCCCGGGGATTCTCCCCCCCGCCATCTGCCCGAGGGCCGCCTCCAGCTCCCCCCCCGAGGGCGGGGGTGTGAGGAACTCCCGCTCCACCACGAGGGGAGACCCCGCCAGGATGCGGACAAGCAGCCCCCCCGGCCCCGCCTCCCGTGATTCCGCAAGCCTGCGGAAGAGCTCCGCATCCCCGTCTCCGAGCGGCTCCAGCAGGACCTCCACACTTCCTCCGCAGAGCATCCCGTTTCCGCCGGTCTCCTCCGTGAGGAAAAGTTCGGCGAGGGAGGGGGGGGCGCCCGAGGAGCCGATGGATGCGGCAAGGGATTGCACCTGGGCTTCCAGCACTCCCCCTCCCACGGTCCCCCGTGCGGGACCTCCCCCGCAGGGAACGGCCATGTGCGCCCCCGCGGGAAGGGGAGTGGACCCCTCGGCGTTCAGGATGGTGGCCAGGACCAGGCGCTCGCCCCGGGCCAGCGCTTCACCCAGAAGGGAGAGGACTTCCATCACATGGTCAGGGCCATCACGGCCTTGCAGGTGTGCAGGCGGTTCTCCGCCTCGGGGAACACCCTCGATCGGGGGCCGTCGATCACCGCGTCGGTCACCTCGAAGCCCCGGTCTGCGGGGAGGCAGTGCATGTAGATGGAGCGCGGGGATGTCAGCCGCATGAGGCGGTCATCACAGATCCAGTGCCGGTACCGGGCGGATATCTTCAGGGCCTCCTCGGGCGCATGGAACAGGGATTCGATGCCCCACGATTTCGGATAGACGATGTCCGCGTTGCGGAAGGCCTCCTCCATGGAATCGGTGACCTCGAAGCGCGTTCCGTTCCGGGCGGCCGTCTCCCGCGCCAGCTTCATGGGACCCTCCATGAGTGTGAACTCGGGCGGATGGGCGAGCGTGATGTCCACCCCGAAGCGGGTCATGAGGGTGATGAGCCCCTGGGGGACAGACATGGGCTTGGCGTAGCTCGGGGCATACGCCCAGGAGACCGCCATCTTCAGCCCCCGCAGGTTCTTTCCGAACTCTTCGCGGATGGTCATCAGGTCTGCAAGGGTCTGGAACGGATGGTCGATGTCGCACTGCATGTTCATCACGGGGACGCCGGCGTGGCGGGCAACCTCCCGCATGTAGGCATTGCCTTCTCCGGGCACGAGATCGTGGCGGATGGCGATGGCATGGCCGTAGCTGGAGAGGATGATCCCCATGTCCCGGGGGGACTCCCCGTGGGCCGCCTGCGAGGTCTCCGCCGCAATGAAGTGGGCGTGGGCCCCGAGCTGGGTGGCTCCGGCTTCGAACGAATTGCGTGTCCGGGTGGATTTGTCGAAGAAGAAGAGGAAGATCGTCCGGTCGGGGAGGTAGCGGTGCGGCAGCCCTTTCCGGAACCGCTTCTTCAGGTCCGCGGCCGTGCGGAGAGCGAGTTCGATTTCCCTGTCCGACCAGTCCCTGGTTTCGATGTAGTCCCTTCCCTTCAGCGTGCGGGGAAGGACGGGTAGGCGTGCGGCCATGCGTGCTCCTTTCAGATTGACCTGCCGGTGAACACGGACGGAAACAGGGCATACCATGCCGTGGCGCGGACCAGATGATCCACCGGGACGTGTTCCGTTGCCATGTGTGCAAAGAGCTCGTTGCCCGGTCCGAACCCGATGCACGGAATGCCGTGCATGCCCATCACGGCCACCCCGTTCGTGCTGAAGACCCATCTCCCCACCTCCGGCTCCCGGGCGAACAGGCGGCGGAACGTCTCCTGTCCGGCGCCCAGCAGGGGATGATCCTCGCCAAGGAGCCAGGTGGGATAGTACTTCCTCGTGGGGTACACAAGCCCCTTCCAGCTCGGGACCGCGTACTCCAGAACCCGGACCTCGGCCTCCGCCCGGACGACCGAGGGGAGCCGGCGGATCTCGGAGAGGGCGGATTCCATGGTGTCGGCGGCCGCCAGCCGCCGGTCCAGGTGGATGGTGCAGGAGTCGGCCACGGCGCAGAGGGAGGGGGAGGTGGAGCGGATTTCGGCTATCGTGACGCTTCCCTTTCCCAGAAACGGCTCGCCCTTCAGGGATGCGTGCAGGGCCTCCACCTCCCGGATGACGGGGGCCATCCGGTAGATGGCGTTCACCCCTCGCTCGGGGGCCGATCCGTGGCAGGAGACGCCCGTGGTCCGGACCTCGATCTCCATCCGGCCCCGGTGCCCGCGATAGATTCCCAGGTTGGTGGGCTCGGTGATCACCACCGCATCGGGCCGGAGCCCACCCTCCCCCAGGATGTACTGCCAGCACAGCCCGTCGCAGTCCTCCTCCTGGACGCTTCCCACCACATACAGGGTGAAGTCCCCCTCCAGGCCTGTTTCCTTCAGGATCTTGCCCCCGTGTACGATGGAAGCCAGGGCCCCTTTCATGTCGCAGGCGCCCCGTCCGTACACCAGACCGTCCCGCACCTCTCCGCCGAACGGGTCCGTCTTCCAGGCCGAGGGATCTCCCACGTCCACTGTGTCCACGTGCGCGTCATAGGCAAGGACAGTTTTCCCGCTCCCGATCCTCCCCAGGACGTTACCCATCCCGTCAATGACGACCTCGTCGAATCCGCACCGCCGCATCTCCTCCTCCACCCGCCGGATGACGGCCCCCTCCCGGGAGCTGAGCGATGGAATGGAGATCAGGTCCCGGAGGAACTCCGTGACGGGACCCCGGTTGCGCTCGGCGGCCTCGAGAATACGATCAGTCATGTCCGTGCTCCCTCCCTGGCGGGGTTGCGGGTCACCATCCCGCGTCCGCGTTGAATTCCTCCACAAGGCGGTCGAACTCGGCCGGGCCCGTCTCATAGAGCTCCTCCCAGTAGCCGGGATCCCACTGCTCCCGCAGCTCCTCCGTGCTCTTTCCCTGCTGTTCCACCCATGTAAAGTACTTCAGGTTGTGGACGGCTTTTCTCTCCTCGTAGCCGAGCTCCCGGAAGAAATCGGCCCGCTGGTGATGCAGGGGACCCGCCAGATCCCGTGCCGCCTGAACCCCCGTGTACGGACCCCGCAGGGCCTCCAGCTCGGCCAGGCGGGAGCGGTAGAGGTCGGCCGAATCGGTGAAGACGGTGAGGAGAACGTCGTCCTTGCCCAGCTCGAATCGGCGGGCGGTCTTGACGGCGGCCAGCAGGTTGCAGATGCCCGAGATGCCCACCAGTCCCAGACGGGAGACCACGTCGGGGGGGACTCCCAGGGAGCGGAGCTCCTCTCCGCCGGCCTCCTCGTTGAAGAGGCGGAAGAGGCGCAGACAGTCCTCGTCGTCCACGGCGGCAACAGCATCGGTGTTGCGCGTGTTGTGCACCCACGGGATGTGCTTGTCCCCGATCCCCTCAATCCGGTGTCCGCCGAACCCGTTCATGAGGAGCGTGGGGCACTGGAGCGCCTCTGCGGCCACGATCTTCAGGTCCGGGTGGCACCGCTTCAAATGGTCCCCCGCGGCGATCGTGCCGGCCGAGCCGGTGGCCGAGATGAATGCCGCCGGGCGGGTTCCGGCAAGCGCCGGCAGCCGGAGGACCTCTTCGCAGGCGGGTCCCGTGACGGCATGGTGCCAGAGAGGATTACCGAATTCCTCAAACTGGTTGAAGATCATGTTGGCCCGATCGGCCCGCAGCACCCGGCAGGCATCGTAGATTTCCTTGACATTCGACTCGCAGCCGGGCGTGGCAATGATCTCCGCCCCGATGCTCCGCAGCCACGCAAACCGCTCGCTGGACATCTCTTCGGGGAGCACGGCCACCGCCGTGCACCCGAGCAGGGAGCAGTCAAAGGCGCCCCCCCGGCAGAAGTTTCCCGTGGAAGGCCAGACGGCCCTGTGGCGTTCCGGGTCGAATTCCCCGCTCACAAGACGCGGAATGAGACAACCGAATGCGGCCCCCACCTTGTGGGCGCCCGTGGGGAAATACTTCCCCACAAGTCCCACGATGCGCGCCTCCACACCCGTCAGGGCACAGGGCAGCTCGAGGAAGTTGACTCCCCCGAAGCCCCTTCCCTCCGGGTCGTTCTTCCAGGTGATGCGGTACAGGTTGAGCGGGTTCACATCCCACAGCCCCACCTGTTCCAGCCCCCGGGCACAGGGACCGGGGATCCCCCCCGGGTCGCGCATCTGGGCGAGGGTGGGGATCCGGATGTTCCGCTGCCGGCACCGGAAGGCCGTGCGTTTCCGGACGGCAGGGTCGGTCCGGACGGGAATGTGCCTCATGGGTCTGGCCTCCGCACTTCCGTTGTTCCATTGATGACCTGCATGGCGATGCAGTGCTCGGGGCACACCCATTCGCAGAGACCGCAGCCGACGCACCGCTCGGGGTCGATGACCGGGATCCGGCCCTCGCCCCTCCGGATGGCCCCGTGGCCGCCGTCGGCGCATGCCAGATAACAGACCTCACACCCGATGCATCGCCCCTCGTCGATCCGGCTCCGGACGGTCCGCCTGGGGAGCGCCTCATGCGCCGCCAGGTGGGGGAGTGCCCTTCCGATGATTGCGGAGGGGGAGGAGAATCCCATTTCCTCCAGGTAGTGGGACAGACCGCTGCGGAGATCCTCGATGATGCGGAATCCCGCGTGCATGACGGCGGTGCAGTACTGCACCGCCCCGGCGCCGACGGCCATGAACTCCACCGCGTCCCTCCAGTCGGACGCCCCTCCGGTCCCCAGAACCGGGATCGCCGTTCCCCGGGAGATCTCCGCAATGGTCCGGAGAGTCACCGGTTTGATGGCGGGTCCGGTGAGTCCGCTGTATGTGGAGAGGTCCCCGAGCCGGGGGTGGGGGACAAAGGTGCGGATATCGACTCCCATGAGCGCCTGCAGGGAGTTGGATGCCGTGACGGCGTCGCATCCGCCCCGCCGGACGGCCCGTGCCACCTCCAGGATGTCGGTCACATGCGGGGTGATCTTGATGGAGACGGGCGTGTCGCCCGCTGCCTCCTTGACCCAGCGCGCGGTTGTTTCGGTGGCGGCGGGGCTCTGCGCCAGCATTCTCCCCGGGTGTTCTCCCAGGGAGCCCTGGGGACACGAGAAGCTGCACTCGATCAGGTCGGTGCCCGCCCGCACGAGCCTCTCCACGAGGGTCTGCCAGTCCTCCTTCCTCCCCGCCATGATGCTGGCTCCCACCATCTTGGAGGGGAACTCCCTCTTCAGGATCCGCACATGCTCTTCCACCGTCCCCACATGATGCCGGGAAATCAGGTCGATGTTGCCCATGCCGAAGAGATCCCTGCCCCGATGGCTCAGGGAGCTCATGAGGGGGTAGGCCAGGTCCACGGTGGTTCCCTCCACCGAGGTGGTCTTCAGGATGGCCCCCGCCCATCCGGCCGAGAATGCGCGGCGCACCATCTGGGCATCGTCCGTCGACGGTCCGGCGGCCAGCAGGAAGGGGTTCTCCAGCGGAATCGAGAGAAACGAGAAAGACAGATTGCCCAGCGGGTACAATTCCCGCGCGTCTGTGCGGTCCATCCGCTCAGCCCTCCTTCCCCATGAAGGCGTGCATGGCTTGCGCGGCGGCCCTTCCCTCGGCGACGGCCCGCACGATGGTTCCTTCTCTGCCCACCACATCCCCTCCTGCGAACACGCCCCCGAGACTGGTGGCAGATTTCCCATCGGTCTCCACATATCCCTCGGGTTTGGTCTCCAGAAGCTGGAGGAACTCCGCCGCCGGCCTCTGGCCGATGGCTGCGATCACGGCATCGGCCGGATAGTCATGTTCGGAGCCCTCCACCGCAACGGGCAGCCGCCTGCCGTCCGGACCCGTATCCCCCGAAAGACGGGTCCTCAGACACCGGACGCCCTCCACCCGGCCGGTTCCCAGCACGGTCATCGGCTGGGTCAGGGCTGCCACCTGTACCCCCCGGGCCCGGGCCTCCTCCAGCTCGCTCTTCCAGATCTTCATCTCGGATTCCCCCCGCCGGTAGAGAAGCACGACATGCGAAGCCCCCAGGCTCTTCGCGGTGGCCGCGGCGTCAAGGGAGACATTCCCCCCTCCAACCACCACCACGTTCTCCCATCTGCGTGAGACGCCCGCCCCCGAGCGGGCATCCTCCAGGAATCGGAGGACGGGAATCACACCCGGGAGGTCTGCTCCGGGGAGCGGAAGGGGCCTGTCGGCCCCCAGCCCGACAGCCACGAACACGGCGTCATACTCCGTGCGGATACGCCGGAAGGAATCGGCGCCCACCTCTTCCCTCCGGACCTCGATGTGGGGGAGGAGGAAGGACAGGTCCCCCTCCAGGACCTCGGGACTCAGGCGGTAGGAGGGGATGCTGCTGCGGGGTACTCCCCCCGGGTCCCGCATTTCGAACAACACCACCCCTCGCCCCAACCGCCTCAGCTCGAACGCACAGGCCAGCCCTGCAGGCCCTCCGCCGATGACCGCGGCGCGTCCCCCTCCGGGGGCGGGCACGCGGGGTGTGGAATACCCCCCCCGCCGTTCCTCCGTGGAGGCGAATGCGTGAAGCGGACGGATCTCCACGGGGGCATCCTGCTTTCCCCGGGTGCAGGAGGCCTGGCAGTACACCTCCTGGGGACACACTTCCCCGCAGATGTGGGCCAGGGGGTTGGCGGCCCGGATGAGGTGCGCGGCGCCTCTCGGGTTGCCGCTCCGCAGCATCCGGATGAAGCCGGGGATGTCTATGTGCACGGGGCATGCCGCGGTGCAGGGGGCATCGTGGCACTGGAGGCAGCGCTCCGTTTCGCGGAGCGCCCCGTGAAGATCGCAGGGAATGCCTGTCACCGCTCTTCTCCTGGTGGATGTTCCCGATGCGCCGCCTCCCGGATCGCCTCCACGGGCTGGACGTACCCCGTACAGCGGCAGAGATTGCCCGCAATGGCCGACCGGATCTCGGCCTCATCGGGGCTGGGGTTCCGGTCCAGGAGGGCGCGCGCGCTCATGAGCATGCCGGGTGTGCAGAACCCGCAGTGCACCGCGTCCGCGTCCAGGAAGGCCTCCTGAAGCGCCGAAAGGCGCCCGCCGCGCTCCAACCCCTCCACCGTCAGGATGGTGCGGCCTTCCACCTGTGGAGCCAGCACAAGACACGCGTTCACGGCGAGCCCGTCCAGCAGGACGGTGCAGGCGCCGCACTCGCCGATCTCGCACCCGCGTTTGGTGCCTGTGAGACCGAGGCCGTTCCGGAGCAGATCCAGGAGCGTGTGGTGGGGTTCCGCCTCCGCCGCCCGGGGCAGTCCGTTCACCGTGCAACGAACCAGAAGGGTGCTCATGACGGTGCTCCCGCGGATGTGCCTTCCCTGGTGCAGCAGACCTCAAGCGCCCGCCGGACCAGGACGGCCAGAACGGGTTCCTTGTATTCGGTGGACCACCGGCGGCCTATCCGCCGGATCACAGCGGCCGATGCGGCCCTGCCCGCCTCGGCGAACAGCTCCCGGGAGGGGGACCGTCCCCGCAGCAGCTCCTCCGCCTCCTCCATCCGCTCCCAGACGGGAAGAGCGGCTCCGGGAACAATGCGGGCATCCTGGATGCGGCCCGAGGCGTCCCGGGCGACAAGCCCTGCAACGCTCAGGCGGGCGATGGAAACGGCCGCCCTTCTGCCCAGCTTGAGAAAACAGGTCCCGGCACCCGCCCGAGGGAGGGTGAACTCCACGTGCGTGAGAATCTCATCGCGCCGGGCCGTCGTGGCATAGGATCCGGCGAAGAACCGGGCGATCGGAACGGCCCTTTCTCCCGCCGTGGAGCGCAGGTGCGCCACTGCGTCCAGGGCGACGAGGGGAGGGAGGGTGTCCGCGCAGGCGGCTGCGTTCATGATGTTCCCGCCGAGGGTCCCGCGGTTGCGGATCTGCGCAGATCCCACCATCCCGGCCGCTTCCGCCAGAAAGCGGGCTCTCCGGATGAGGACCTCCGATCGGGCAAGCTCGGCATGGGTGCTGAGGGCCCCGATCCGGATGCGCGGTCCTTCCCCTCCGATCCCCCTCAGTCCGTCGAGGCGGCCGATGTCCACCAGCAGGTCCCACCCCGGGGCGTCCGGGCGCCGCAGTTCCGGGATGAGATCGGTGCCCCCCGCAATCACCCGGGATGCGCCGGGCCCTGCCATCAGCGCGCAGGCCTCCTCCAGGGTTCCGGCACATCTGTAGGCGGGCGGTCTCATGGCCCGGGCTCCCTCTCCTCTGTCGTCTTAAGGAGGGATCCCCGGGGTCCGGTCCTCGAGAGGGCGTGACCCAGGAGCACCCTCTCCAGGTTCGCCGGCAGCTCCAGGACCCGTCTCCCCGTCGCGTTGAAGATGGCATTGGCGACGGCGGGGGCTGCGAGCTCGTTTGCGGGCTCTCCCACCGATTTGGCGCCGAAGGGGCCTGCCGCATCGGGGTTCTCGATGATCAGGGCCCGGACGGCGGGGACATCCATCGAGGTGGGAATCAGATACTCGTCGAAGTTGAGCTGCTTGGGCCGGGCGGATTCGAAGGCGAACTCCTCCAGCAATCCGTATCCGAGACCCATGGCCACCCCCCCGTAGATCTGACCCAGGACCCCACCCCTGCTGATGGCGCGCCCGACATCATGGGCCGCCACGACATCCAGGACCTGCACGGCACCTGTCTCCGTATCCACTTCCACCTCGGCCACATTGGCGCCGTACACGAACGTGAAATAGGCGTCTCCCTCGCCGCGCTCCTCCTTCCAGGAGGTCTCGGGTGCCTTGTGCCATCCGAAAGCGAACAGGGGGCGTCCCTGGCGGAAGCACTCCGCGGCGAGATCCCTGAAGGACATCAGGCGCTGGCCCGTGTCCGCATGGACCAGGTGATCCTCCGCAAGGGCCAGGTGATCGGGCGGGATGTCCAGGCGGGCGGCCCCCGCCGAGACGAGTGAAGCACGCACTCCCTCGGCGGCCTTCCGGGCCGCAGAGCCTCCCATGATGGTTCCCCGGGAAGCCACCGTGGGGCCGGAATCGGGAACCCGGCTGGTGTTGGTATTGAGGAACACGATCCGGTCCATGGAAATGCCCAGGACCTCCGCCGTGATCTGCGACATCTGGGTCTGGGCGCCCTGACCCATGTCCGTGACGCCGGATGAGACGATCACGCTGCCGTCGGTCTGCACCGAGACCACGGCTCCCGCAGCGTCGGTACCCTCCGCTCCGAGGGAGACGCCCCGGTAGCTGCACGCGATACCGATGCCGCGCCGGATGGGCCCCGGGGCCGCCTCCCGGCAGGTGCGCCACTTTTCTGCAAAGCCCGACGCGGCGGCGGCTTTCCGGAGAACTTCCTTCAGGCTGACGGTGTGGTCCAGCCGCTGGCCTGTTGCCGTCACGTCGCCGGACTCGAAGCAGTTCAGGAGCCGTATGGACAGGGGGTCGGTGCCAATTCTCTCGGCCAGCTCATCCATCATGGATTCGATGGCGAAGTTCACCTGGGGGGACCCGAAGCCCCGCATGGCCCCCGTGTAGGTGTTGTTGGTATAGACCGCATAGACGTCTGTTTCCACGTTCTCGCACCGGTATGGTCCGGCCGCCTGCACGACGGAGCGCCAGGTCACGAACGGGCTCATGGAAGCGTAGGCGCCCCCGTCGGCCACGCAGCGGATTCTCATGGCGATGAGCCGGCCGTCGGCGCGGGCTCCCCAGCGGTAGGTGAGCACGTAGGGATGCCGTTTGTAGCTCTCCAGCATGGATTCTTCCCGCGTGTTCACCATCTTCACGGGTCGGCCCGTCCGGAGGGCGAGAAGGCCCGCACGGCAGCACATGGCTGTCATCACCTCGTCCTTCCCCCCGAAGGATCCGCCCAGGGTGGCCTGCACAAGCTGCACCCTGTTCAGGTCCAGCCGGAGGGCGGCGGCGACGGAGCGCCGGGAGGAAAAGAGGTTCTGGATGGATCCCGTGATGCGGACACCCCCGTTCTCCGAGGGTTCCGCCAGCACCGCCTCGGGCTCCAGATAGGAATGCTCGATGCATTGTGTTCTGAAGGTGCGCTCAAGGACGATCCCGGCATTCCGGAATCCCTCCTCCGCATCCCCTCTGCGGACCTTGTGGTGGACGAAGACATTCCCTCCCTCGTGCAGGGCGGGGGCATCCGGCTCCATCGCCCGCTCGGGGTCGTCCAGCACGGGGAGGGGCTCGTAATCGACCCGTATGAGGTCCAGGGCCCGTTGGGCGGTCTCCCCGGACTCCGCCGCCACAATTGCCACGGCGTCTCCCAGATACCGCACCCGGTCGGCGGCGAGAATGGCCTGGTTCGGAATCACGATGCCGAAACTCCGGGCTCCGGGAATGTCGGCCGCCGTGAGCACGGCCGCAACCCCCTGAAGGCGCTCCGCCTCCGATGTATCCACGCGCAGGATGCGGGCATGCGCATGCGGGGGTCTCAGGACCCTTCCCACAAGCTGGTGGGGGCGGTTGTAGTCTTCGGCGAAGAGCGCCCTGCCCGTCACTTTGGCCGGACCGTCCACACGCCTCTGGTGCGTGCCGATCATGCGGAGGTCATTCATCCAGGGCCCTCCTCCACAGGCGATCCGCCGCGTGTGACGCCTCCCGGAGAATCTCCTCCTCGGAACAGCGGGTGAACGTGCCGTCCCGCAGGATCCACTCCCCGCCCACCATCACGGATTCCACCGCGGCGGAGCTC
This sequence comes from Bacteroidota bacterium, assembly GCA_049587715.1. Taxonomy (GTDB): domain Bacteria; phylum Bacteroidota; class Ignavibacteria; order UBA10030; family UBA6906; genus JBAVEL01. The sequence continues at coordinate 4,938 of JBAVEL010000042.1, read as the reverse complement.
AATCCGAAGAGGATATGGGCGGGGAGGGTGCGGGCCTCCAGGGGAGTGGGGGGAAGATACCGGAGGGTGACGAGATCCGCCCCGTACCCGGCCTCCAGGTCTCCGAACCGCTTGCCGAAGACCTCTCCCGCAAGCCGTGTTCCGTTGAACAGGAGACGCAGAGCATCCGCCGGCTGGGATGGAGGATCCGCCGTCCGGTTCCAGAAAAAGGCCGCACGCGCCTCCTCCAGCATGTCGGCCGGGAACCCGTCGGTCCCGAGGGCCGCCTTCTCACCGAACAGATGGATGGGTGCGTGTCCGACGCGGTTGTTCATGTTGGACCGGGGATTGTGGATGAGCCAGCTCCCCGCACGCGCAAGCACGGTGTACTCCTCCCGTCCCAGCGTCACGGCGTGGGCGAAGACGGACCGGTCGGTGACGAGGCCGTGGTTCTGCAGGCGGTTCAGGATGGGGACTCCGTACCGGGCCAGAGTCAGGCGCGCGTCGGCCGCGTCCTCGGCCAGATGCATGTGGAGACCGGCATCCAGCTTCCGGGTGGTCTCGCCGAGGAGCCGCAGGGATTCCTCCGAGAGGGTGAAGGAAGCGTGCGCCCCCACAAGACCCCTGAACAGGGGATCCGTCCGCCGGGAGGACGCATACCGGAGGTTTTCCTCCAGGCCCTGGTCCCGGGCCCGGGGGCCGTCCCTGTCGGAGACCTCGTAGCAGAGAATCCCCCGGAGGCCGACCTTCGCAAGGCCCTTCTCGATGTGGGACAGGCTGCCGGGGATCGCCGTCGGGGAGGAGTGGTGGTCCACGATTGTCGTGACCCCCCGACGGAGGGCCTCCGCCGCTCCGGCCAGGGCGCTTGAGTGGACGGATTCCTCGTCCAGCGCCCGGTCCAGCTTCCACCAGATCCTCTCCAGGGTCTCGGGGAAGTCCCGGGGGGGCGGGTCGGGGAAAGGCATCCCGCGGACAAGGGAAGAATAGAGATGCGTGTGGGCGCACACGAACCCGGGCATCACCAGGGCCCCATGCAGATCCTCGCGCGGCTCCCCCGCCAGGGGGGTGAGGGTGGGAGCCCGTTCCAGAATCGTGTCCCCCCCCAGGCGCAGATCGGCGCGTTCCATCCCCGACTTCCCGGGCGAGAGGAGAATGCCGTTGGAGAGCAGGCGGGTCTGCATCAGGTTTGGGCTCCCGGGCGGACGGAGTCTCTCACCAGGGCGCGCACCTGGTCCAGGTCGGGATCCACGGTGAACTCCGTTCCCGCGGCCCTCCGGGCGGACCGTATGTCCTTCAGGCCGTTGCCGGTTATCATGACCAGGGCCGATTCCCCGGCCGATATGACTCCTGTCCGGACCGCCTTCAGGAGGCCCGCCAGGGCCGCCGCCGCCGCCGGCTCGGCGAAAACACCCGCGTGCCGCGCACAGAGCCGCATTGCCTCCAGGATTTCCCCGTCCTCCACCGTCACCATGGCGCCCCCCGAGGAGCGGATCTCATGGAGGGCCCTCCGCCAGTTCCGCGGCGTTCCCACGGCGATACTGTCCGCCAGGGTGCGGGGAACGGCCGGAATGAGAGATCCCGTTCCCCCGAAGGCATGGGCAATGGGGGACGCCCCCTCCGCCTGGATTCCCAGGAGCCGGGGCGCCGCCCGGAGGCGGCCCAGGGCCGCCATCTCCCGGAGACCCTTGCCGATCCCGCCCACCGTGCACCCGTCGCCCACCGGGACCGCCACCCAGTCGGGCGGGGATCCGGCGGTCTGTTCGGCCACTTCGAGCCCCGCGGTCTTCTTCCCCTCCACCAGAAAGGGGTTGGTGCCGCTGTTGCGGCTGTACCAGCCGAAGGCCCGGCACGAGAGCGCGGAGAGCCGGAAGGCGTCCTCGTATGTGCCCCGCACCCGGAAGACGACGGCGCCGAATATGAGAAGCTGCGTGAGCTTCGGCTCGGGGGCGGCTTCGGGGACGAAGATCACGCAGGGGAGACCGCTGGCCGCGGCGATGCCGGCGAGCGAAGACGCCGCGTTCCCCGTGGAAGCGCACGCGATTGTCCCATAGCCGAACTCGCCGGCCTTCATCACCCCGACGATGCTGGCCCGGTCCTTGAAGGAGGCCGTGGGGTTCCGCCCGTCGTCCTTGAGAAACAGCTCCCGCAGACCCGCGATGCGCCCGAGGCGTTCGGCCCGCACCACGGGGGTCCACCCCGCCGCCAGCGGGGGGAAAGCGATCGAGGGGGAAACGGGAAGGAAGTCGCGGTATCGCTCCAGGGTCGGGGGCCGCCCTTCCAGGGGCTCGCGTGTGAGCGCCGACCGGATGCTCTCCAGATCCGACTCTACATCCAGTATGCCTTCCTCCCCGCAGGCGGGGCATGTGAGGATGTCTCCGTGCGGATACTGAATGCCGCAGAGGACGCAGCGGAGGCCTGTCACCCAGGGAGGGGGAAGGGGGGTCATCGGGGGCGCTGCTCCCCCGCCTGCGCGCGGAGCTTCTCCGCCGACAGGAGGATCATCTCGGTGGTTGCGGGGAGGCAGAAGTCCGGCTCGAAGCGGTGGTTCCCCACGGCCGACAGGGCATCCTTGACGGCCATCCAGACCGACAGGGCCAGCATGAAGGGGGGTTCCCCCACCGCCTTGCTCTGTCCCACCACCCCCGGGTTGGGGGCGCCCGCGAGCATCTCCACGCGGAAATCCCCGGGCACATCGCCCGTTGCCGGTATCTTGTACGTGTCGGGGGAATGGGTCAGCAGGTTCCCCCTGTCGTCCCGGAGAATCTCCTCCGTTGTCACCCAGCCCAACCCCTGCAGGAAGCCCCCCTCGATCTGGCCCCTGTCGATGCCCGGATGGAGGGACTGTCCCACATCGTGCAGGATGTCGGTCCGGAGGAGCTTCACCCTTCCGGTCAGCGTGTCGAGCAGCACTTCGGAGACGGCCATGCCGAAGGCGAAATACGCGAAGGGGCGCCCCACCCCGGCCGCCTTGTCCCAGCCGATGTCGGGGGTTCTGTAGAAACCCGCCGCGCTCAGGCTCACCTGCCGGTGGTGCATGAGGGCGGCTGCTTCCCCGAAGGCGATCCGGCGATCGGGGTGTGAGCGATCCGCCACGAATGCCCCCTCGAACACAACCTCCGCCGGAACGGTGGGGGAGGAGGGGGAGCGGGCGCTCCATTCGGCGGCGAGGGACCGCGCGATCCGCTCCTTGATCGTCCGGATTGCATTGCGGACCGCGGCTCCGTTCAGGTCCGTTCCCGAAGAGGCGGCGGTGGGAGAGGTGTTGGGCACGGCGGCCGTGTTCGTGGGGCTTACACGCACCCGCCCCGTGTCCACCCCGAATTCCGCTGCCGCAACCTGCCGTATCTTGGTATGGAGTCCCTGCCCCATCTCCGTGCCGCCGTGATGCACCAGGATGGTGCCGTCCGAATAAACGTGCACCAGCGCCCCCGCCTGGTTCAGGAATGTGGTGGTGAAGGAAATGCCGAACTTCACGGGCGTGAGCGCCAGGCCGCGCTTCAGGAACTCGCCGCCGGCATTGAAGGCGTCCGCCTCCTTTCTGCGGCGGGCATACTCCGCGGACGCCACAAGCCCGTCATAGAGGGCCGGGAGCCGGTTGCCGGTGACGGTCTGGCCGTAGTGGGTCACATCCCGCGGGGGATCCCCGTAGAAGTTGAGCCGTCGGACGGCGGCCGCGTCATGCCCCAGGAACCGGGCGATCCGGTCCAGGATCGTCTCCACGGCGGCCATGGCCTGCGGGCCCCCGAAGCCCCGCATGGCGGTGTTCGAGGGGAGGTTTGTGCGCCACACCCGCGCGGTGAGGGAAAGGGCCGGAAGGTAGTATGCCCCGTCGATGTGGAGCATCGCCCTTTCCATGATGGCGTGGGAAAGGTCCGTCGCCGAGCCGGCGTCGCTGTTGAGCTCGAACTCGGCTCCCAGGATCCGGCCGTTGTCGTCAAAACCCGCCGTGTAGCGGATGAGGAATCCATGCCGCTTTCCCGTCATGATCATGTCTGCATCCCGGGAGAGACGGATCTTGACGGGACGCCGCGTGGAGGCGGCAAGCAGCGCGGTCCAGCAGGCGACGTGGTTTGCCTGCGTCTCCTTTCCCCCGAACGCTCCCCCCATCCTCCGTACCTCCACGATCACCCGGTTGCGCGGGATCCCCAGAACCCCCGCCACGGTGCTCTGCGTCTCTGATGGGTTCTGCGTGGAGCTGAAGACGGCCATCTCTCCCCCCTCGTGGGGGACACAGACACACGCCTGGGTTTCCAGGTACCAGTGCTCCTGCGCGCCGGTCCGGAGCTCCCCGCTGTGAACGTGGGGCGACGCCGCCAGGGCGGTGCGGACATCTCCCCGATGCATCGTGCGCTCGCGTCCCAGGAGGGTGCCCCGCGCCATCGCCTCATCCAGGGTGAGCACGGCCTCCAGGGGGCGATAGGCACTGGAGACGGCTGCCGCGGCCCGGCGGCAGACTTCCTCGGTCTCGGCGGCGATCAGAAACACCGCCTGGCCCACGCAAACCGTTTCATGTTCCGCCAGGCACGGGTCGTCCTCCACCACGTGTCCGATCTGATTCCGGCCGGGGATGTCGCGCGCGCTGAGCACCGCATGGACTCCCGGGATGGAGCGAGCTTCCGACAGATCGAAGGACTCCAGGGCGGCATGAGCATGGGGGCTTGTCACGACGTGGCCGATCAGCGCAGTGCCGGGGAGGGGGAGGTCGTCCACGAAGCATGCCTCTCCCGTGACGTGGAGCTCTGCGCTCTCATGGGGAAGGGGGAGAGCCCGGCCGTCAGGTGCCCTCATGCCGTCCTCCGTGTTGTCCGTCGGGCGATGTTTCGGACCAGAACTTGAGCAGGAGGTTCCCGGCCGCCAACACCCGCGCAGGACCGGACCCGCGCACGTCGGTGATCGGCGTGAACTCATCCGCCAGGATCCGGCGCGCCTCCTCCACGGCCGGGCGCCCCCAGGGCTTCC